>JAFEFJ010000140.1 GCA_018240635.1 Pseudomonadota bacterium
CGCGCAGCATCCCCGAAGCGGCGCCGATGACCGAGACGATGGCGCCGAAGCCCGAGACCGGCTACGCGCTGGCGAAGGTGCTGTGCGAGGAGATGGCGCGCCAGCTCCATCGCTGGAGCCCGGAGACCTGCTTCGTCGGCCTGCGCATCTCCAACATCTTCACCGAGGCCGACTACGCCGGCATCCCCGCCTTCCAGGCCGATCCCGCGACGCGCACCTGGAACCTGTGGAGCTGGGTCGATGCGCGCGACGTGGCGCAGGCGTGCCGGCTCGCGCTGACCAAACCCGAAGGCGGGGCCGAGGTGTTCACCATCGCCGCCGCCGACACGCTGATGCCGATGCCGAGCGCCGAGCTGATGGCGAAGTATTTTCCGGGCGTGCCGGTCAGCGCGGGCCTGGAACGGTTCGGCACGCTGCTGTCCATCGAAAAGGCGCGCGCCGTGCTCGGCTACGCGCCGAAGCACACCTGGCGCGTGCAGACCTGACGCGCCCATCCGAGGAGACCACGATGCGTTCCATCCTGCGCCGCACGGCGCTGCTCGCCGCCCTTCTGCTGCCCCCGCTCGCCGCCCAGGCGCAGGCGCCCGCCCCGGCGGCGACGGCCGCGCCAGCGTCCAAGCTCGATGCCATCATCGCCGCGGGCGTGCTGAAGGTGGGGCTGACCGGCGACTACAAGCCGTTCTCCTTCCGCGATCCGCAGACCGGCACGTTCAGCGGCATCGACGTGGACATGGCCGAGGCGCTGGCCAAGGCGATGGGCGTGAAGCTGGAGGTGGTGCAGACCTCCTGGCCGACGCTGATGGCCGATCTGATGGCGGGCAAATACGACATCGGCATGGGCGGCATCACCATCAACCTGCCGCGCCTGAAGACGGCGTTCTTCTCGAACGCCGTGATGGTGGCGGGCAAGACGCCGATCGCGCTCTGCGCCAACAAGGACAAGTTCCAGACGCTGGCGCAGATCGACCAGCCGGGCGTGACGGTGATCGCCAATCCCGGCGGCACCAACGAATCCTTCGACCGCGCCAACCTGCACGCCGCGAAGATCCTGGTCTATCCGGACAACGCCACGATCTTCGAGCAGATCGTGCAGGGCCATGCCGATCTGATGATCACCGACGGGGTGGAGACGCGGCTGCAGCAGAAGTTGCATCCGGAACTGTGCGCCATCCATCCGGACAAGCCGTTCAACACATCGGAACTCGGATACATGCTGCCGCGCGACGTGCCGCTGAAATTGTTCGTGGACGAGTTCCTGCGCGAGGCGGACCGCACCGGCGCGCACGCCGCCATCGTCTCGAAGTGGCTCGACTGACATGCGCGCGGACGCGGCGCTGGCCGGGATCGGCGACGCGCCGCGAAGGCGGGAGGATGCGCGCTTCCTGACCGGACAGGGGGCGTATCTGGACGATCTGCGGTTTCCGGGCCTGGCGCACGCGGTCTTCCTGCGCGCGCCGCACGCCCACGCGGCGATCCGCGGCATCGACACGGCGGCGGCGAAGGCCGCGCCCGGCGTGCTGGCGGTGCTGACGGCGGCGGACGCGGCGGCGGACGGGCTGGCCGCGATCCGTCCGGCGGCGGAGGCGAACGTGCAGACCGGCGAGCCGTTCGCCTTCCTGCCGCAGCCGCTGCTGGCCGAGGGCAAGGTGCGGCACGTGGGCGAGGCGGTCGCGCTGGTCGTGGCCGAGAGCAGGGCGCAGGCGCTGGACGCGGCGGAACTGATCGCCGTGGACTACGAGGCGCTGCCGGCGGTGACGGAGGGTGCGGCGGCGCTGGCGCCCGGCGCGCCGCTGCTGGCGGAGGCGGTCCCGGGCAATCTCTGCATGGACTGGCGCGCGGGCGACGCGGCGGCGGCGGATGCGGCGTTCGAGCGCGCGGCGCATGTGGTGACGCGGCGCTTCGCCAATCACCGCATCGTCACGCACCCGATGGAGCCGCGCGGCGTGGTGGGGGCATTCGACGCGGCAACCGGGCGCTACACGCTGCACGTATCCAGCCAGTCGTTGCATACCAACCGCGACCTGACGGCGCGGGCGCTCGGCGTGCCGGCGCAGGCGGTGCGGTTTGTGGCGCCCGACGTGGGCGGCGGGTTCGGGGCGAAGAATTTCCAGTACCCCGAGTTCGCGCTGATCGCCTGGGCCGCGCGGCGGGCGGGGCGGCCGGTGAAGTGGATCGCGACGCGAAGCGAAAGTTTCCTGAGCGACCATCAGGGCCGCGGCCACGACGCCGAGGCGTCGCTGGCGCTGGACGCGGAGGGGCGGTTCCTTGCGCTGCGCGTCGAGAGTGTGGCGAATATCGGCGCCTACATGGCGGGCAGCACCGGCGGCGTGCAGACCTACCAGTACGTGCATCTGCAAGGCACGGTCTATCAGATTCCAACCATCGCCATCCGCGTGCGCGCCGCGCTGACCAACACGGTGCCGGTGGGCGTCACGCGCGGCCCCGGCTTCGCGGAGACGGTGAACATCCTGGAACGGCTGATCGACGCCGCGGCCCGGCAATGCGGCTTCGACCGCGCCGATCTGCGCCGTCGCAACATGGTGCCCGCGAGCGCCATGCCGATGACCAACGCCTTCGGCTTCGCGGTGGACAGCGGCGATTTCGCCGCCGCCTTCGACCGCGCGCTGGCGCTGGCGGATGCCGATGGATTCGCGGCGCGGCGTGCGGCGAGTGCCAAGGCGGGGCGGCTGCGCGGGCTCGGCTACGCCTATCACATCAAGGGCACCGGCGGACTGCCGCACGAGAACGTGGATATCCGCTTCGAGCCGGACGGGTCGGTGTCGCTGCGCACCGGCACGCAGACCATCGGCCAGGGGCACGAGACGACGTTTCCGCAAATCCTGGCCGACAGGCTGGGGATTCCGAACGAGCGCATCGCGCTGTGCCAGGGCGACACCGACCTGGTGCCGCTGGGCGGCGGGCATGGCAGCTCGCGCGCGACCTATATGGGCGGCACGGCGATCTGGCGCGCGGCGGAGACCATCGTGGCGAAGGGCAAGCGCGCCTTCGCCGCCGCCATGGGCGCGGATGAAAGCGCCGTGACGTTCGAGGCCGGCATCTTCCGCATTCCCGGCACCAACATGGCGATGGACGTGCTGGACGTGGCGGCGTTGGCTGCGCGCGCGGGCACGCCGCTCGATACCTATTACGCCTGGACGCGCGAGCACCTGACGTTTCCGAACGGCACGCATGTCGCGGAGATCGAGATCGACCGCGAGACCGGGATGGTTTCGCTCGTGCGCTATCTGGCGGTGGACGATTACGGCGTGCTGGTCAATCCGGTGGTGGCGGCGGGGCAGGCGCATGGCGCGATGGCGCAGGGCATCGGCCAGGCGCTGCTGGAGCGCGCGGCCTATGATCCGGAAACCGGCCAGATGCTTTCGGCGTCGCTGATGGACTACGCCCTGCCGCGCGCCGCCGACGTGCCGTTCTACGAGCTGTCGTTCAGCGCGACGCGCTGCACCACCAACCCGCTCGGCGTGAAGGGCTGCGGGGAGGCCGGGGCGATTGCCGCGTTCCCGGCGATCGGCAACGCGATCGCGGATGCGCTGGCGGCGGTGGGCGTGACGGGGTTCGACGGGTCGGGCTCGGCGTTCGCCGTTTGGCGGGCGATGCGCGGGTAGGGGCGGCTGAGTGGTGGCCCGCTATTGCGCCGGAAAATGTTCGGTGTGCGTTTCGGCGGTGCGGCCGACATAGAGGGCGCGGCGGCCGGAGAAGGACACGACGTAGCCGGCGCAGCCCGCGGCGGCGGCCTTCTCGCAGAAGCCGGCATAGGTGTAGCCGGGGACCTGATGCTGGGCCTCGCGAATCGCTTCCTGCATGCGCGCGGCGTCGAGGGCGGGGGCTACGGGCGTGGCGACGCGGTGCGCGGGCCAATCGATGCTGGCGCCATCGGGCAGGTAGTAGGTCGCGCTCGCGCGGCGGAAATCGACAGCGTAGCTCTCGAAGCCTGCCTCTATCAGCGTGGCGACGATCTGCGGGAACGCCAACGTGTTGGCCTCCGCCGCGGCGAGGCACGCGCGCGCGGTTGTTTTCTGGTGATCGGTCATCGCATTCGTCTCCGGCGTGGTTCGGGTGCGGTCATTCGAGCGGCATCGCGGTCATGCGGCCGCGCTCGGCAAGGGTTTTCAGCAGGCGCGCGAGCGTGCGCCGCTCGGCTGCGCTGAGGCAGTCGAAGAATTCGGCATCGTTCCGGTCGGCGAGCGCGGCGAGCGCGGGGACGAGGCGGGCGCCGCGATTCGTCAGCGCCAGCGTCTGCGCGCGGCCATCGGTGGCGCTCGCTGTGCGCGCGAGCAGCGATTTCGCGATCAGCCGGTCGGCGAGCCGGGTGATCGCGCCGCGCGTCATGCCCATCGCGTCGGCGATCCGGCTCGGCGGCATCGGCTCCTTGCCGTAGAGCGCGCGCAGCAGGCTCCATTCGGCGACCGTCACGTCCTTGGCCGCGAGCTTGGCGGCGAAGGCGTGGGAGACATGGTTGGAGACCATGCGCATCCAGAAGCCGAGATGGTCGGGGAGGTCGGAGATAGGCGCGGGCGGCGGCATACGGGCCTCATTGGTTGACTAGTCAATTATTGGAGCGTGGTTGATTAGTCAACTATCGTCGTGCCGCTTGTCCCACCCCTGTCTCTTCCCCACGAGAGGGAGGGGGACGTGGTTTCTTCTCCCTCGCCCTTGTCACGTGGAGGGCCGGGGTGGGGGTCAGGCGGGGGAACGCGGCGTCCAGCCGCCTTCGGTGCGCTCGAACAGCGGCGTGGCGAAGGCGGCGGCGACGGGGATCGTTCCGGGCCAGTCCGCCTGCCAGCGGTTGCCCTGGATCATCGCGACGCACATGGCGACCGGCTGCACGCCCGCGGTGCCTAGCACGGCCAAACCAGCACGAGCGGAGCTGCCTGTGCTGATGACGTCGTCCACCAGCAGCACGCGGCGGCCGGACAGGCGGGGCAGCAGGCGGGGGTCGAGCCAGAGGCGGCGGCCGGCGCCGGGGGCGGTGATGCTGGACAGCGGCACCGACAGCGCCTCGTCGTACCAGAGCTTGCGGGTGGTGCCGAGCGCGGCCCAGTTCGGGTGGCCGAGCGCGCGGGCGACGGCGGCGCCGACGACGTGGCCGAGCGTGGGCAGCGCGGCGACGATGTCGGGCTGGAAGCGGCGCGCGGCCTCGGCCATCCAGGCGGCGAGCGCGTCCACGACCGCGAAGCTCGCCTGGTTGACGATCAGCCCGGCGACCGCCGTCTCGCCCAGGTCGCGCAGCGGCAGGTCGAGCAACCGTCCGTCGGGCATGCGCGCGGGGTAGCGGTCGGTGTAGGGCGGGCCGGGCGGCGGATCGGTCGTGAAGTCCTGCCAGAAGCCGGCCGCCGACTTGGGAGGGTGGAGCATCGCGCCGACCGTGGCATGCTGCGCCGATGGCCCGCAACCGACCCATCCCGCTCGTCATCGACTGCGACCCCGGCACCGACGACGCGGTGGCGCTGCTGTTGGCCGCCGCCTCCCCGGAACTCGATCTGGTCGCCGTCACGGCGGCGGGCGGCAACGTGGGGCTTGACCACACGCTGCGCAACGCGCTGGCGCTGATGCGTCTGGCCGGGCATTCCACCCCCGTTTATTCGGGCGCGGACCGGCCGCTGCTGGGGCGCTATCAGGGCGTGCAATGGGTGCATGGCGAGGACGGCATGGGCGGCGTCGGGCTGCCGCCGGGCGGCCCGCCCGCGCCAGGCCATGCGGCGGATGCGCTGCGGGCGCTGCTGCGCACCGCACCCGCGCCGGTGACGCTGGTGGGGATCGCGCCCGTGACCAACCTGGGCCTCGCGCTCGCGACCGAACCGGCGCTCGCGGACAAGATCGCCGAGATCGTGCTGATGACCGGCGCCTGGGGCGAGGGCAACGCGACCCCCGCCGCCGAGTTCAACGCGCTGAGCGATCCGGAGGCATTGCAGATCCTGCTTGGCCTCGGGCGCCCCATAACGATCGCGGGGCTGGAGCTGACGGCGCAGGCGCTGGTGACGCCCGCGCGGATCGCGGCGCTGCGCACGCTGGGGGGCGGCGCGTGTTTGCAGGCGGCGTGCGACGTCCTGGCCTCGGTGCCGCATGCGAAGCGGCTGGGCGGCGAGGGCTCGGCGCTGCACGACCCGTGCGCCGTCGCCTGGCTGATCGCGCCGCATCTGTTCACCGCGCGGCCCTGCTTCGTGGAGGTCGATTGCGGCCCCGGACCGAACCGGGGGCGGACGGTGATCGACCGCTGGGACCGCCTCGGCAGGCCGCACAACGCGCGCGTGCTGGAAACGCTGGATGCCGACGGGTTCTTCGCGCTGCTGGGCCAGCGCCTCGCCCGCCTGCCGTGATTTCAACGAAGGATTCTCCGATGGACCCTGCTGGTCTTCCGTTCGACGCCGACGCGATGCTGGAGGGGCTGCGCACCTGGGTGGAGTGCGAAAGCCCCACTTTCGACGCCGCCGCGGTGAACCGCATGATGGATGTGGCGAGCCGCACGCTTGTGCTGGCCGGCGCGCGGATCGAGCGCATCCCCGGCCGCATGGGCTTCGGCGACTGCGTGCGCGCGACATTCCCGCATCCCGAGCCGCTGACGCCGGGCATCCTGGTGATGGGGCATCTGGACACCGTCCATCCCGTCGGCACGCTGGCCAGCCTGCCGTTCCGCCGCGAGGGCGCGCGGGCCTGGGGGCCGGGCATCTTCGACATGAAGGGCGGCAACTACCTGGCGATCGAGGCGATCCGTCAGCTTGCCGCCGCGGGGGTGGCGACGAAGCTGCCGGTGACGGTGTTGCTGACCAGCGACGAGGAGGTGGGCAGCCCCTCCACCCGCGACGTGATCGAGGCCGAGGCGGCACGGCACCGCTACGTGCTGGTGCCGGAACCTGCGCGCCCGGACGGCGGCGTGGTGACCGGCCGCTACGCCATCGCGCGCTTCAACCTTGAGGCGGTGGGGCGGCCGAGCCACGCCGGCGCGCGGCTGGCGGACGGGCGCAGCGCGATCCGCGAGATGGCGCGCAAGCTGATCGAGATCGAGGACATGACGACCGACGACTGCACCTTCAGCGTCGGCGTCATCCGTGGCGGACAGTGGGTGAACTGCGTCTCCACCACCTGCGGCGGCGAGGCGCTGAGCATGGCCAAGCGGCAGTCGGACCTCGACCGCGGCGTGGAGCGGATGCTGGCGCTGTCCGCGAGTTCCAACGACGTGCGCTTCACCGTCACGCGCGGCGTCACGCGCCCGGTCTGGGAGCCGGACGGCAAGACGATGGCGCTGTACGAGACCGCGAAGCGCATCGGGGCGGGGATCGGGCTGAGCCTGAACCATCAGAGCGCGGGCGGCGGGTCGGACGGCAACTTCACGGGCGCGATGGGCATCGCGACGCTCGATGGGCTCGGCGTGCAGGGCGACGGCGCGCATACGCTGAACGAGCACATCCTGGTGGACAGCCTGGCGGCGCGCGGGCGGCTGATGGCGGGGCTGCTGGCGGCGCTGGACTGACCCGGAGACGCTGCGGGATGCGGACGGTTGCCCGCGTCGTAATGGCGCGGCCGCGCCTGCTCGCCGGGGTGCTCGCCGGCGCGGCGGCGCACGCCGCGCTGCCGCGCGGCCTGGCCGGCGTGACGCGCACCGTGGTCGCCTGGGATGTCGGCGTGACGGTGTTCCTGGTGCTGAGCGGCTGGCTGTTCGCCCAGGAGCGGATCAGCCGGATGCCCGACGACGCGGCGCGGCAGGAGGAGGGCGAGTGGACCATCTTCGCGCTCACCGTCGCCGCCATCGTGTTCAGCTTCGCCGCGATCTTCGGCGAGTTCGCGCTGCTGAAGGACGCCAAGCCCGAGGAGAAGACGCTGCGCATCGCGCTGGTGGCGTTCACGCTGTTCGCGTCCTGGCTGATGACGCACACCACCTTCGCCTTCCGCTACGCGCACGAGTATTACGCCCGGAGCGGCGGCCGCGAGGTGGACGGCGGGCTGGATTTCCCCGGCGGCAAGCTGCCCGACTACCTGGACTTCATGTATTTCTCGCTGGTGCTGGGCATGACGTTCCAGGTGTCGGACGTGGGGATCACGTCGCGCAAGATGCGCCGGCTGGCCACGCTGCACGGGCTTCTGGGGTTCCTGTTCAACACGATCATCATCGCGCTGACGGTGAACATCGCGGCGGGAATGCTGTAGGGCCGCCGATTACTGCGGGCGCATTCCCGCGGCGGAGGGAATTGCCGGGAGCAGGACCGAGCAGTTCGTGCGGCCGGACAGCAGGCAGTCCTCGATCCGCACCGTGGCGCGCAGGTGCTGGATCAGGAACAGGCCGACCACGATCAGCAGCAGCGTGACCGCGACGCCCGCGAGGCTTGCGGTGCGGCGGTCCTCGGCGGCCTCGTTCTCGGCCAGTTCGGCCCACAGGGGGCGATGAAGGGGGCGGTGCGCCATGCGTGCTTTCCGTCGCGACAGCCTATCAAACGCTGCGCCGTTTGTCGCAATGCAAACAGTGACACGCTGCACGGCCGGTCGGCCGCCGAGCCGTGCCTTGCCGCCGCCCGCCTTGTAGTTACGGGGGCGGGCGGCGATAAGCGGGCGATGTCCCGCGATGCGCTCCGCCACCTGCGCCGCGACCCGGCGCTGGCCGCGCTGATCCGCCATGTCGGCCAGTGCGGGCTCGCCGTGCAGCGCGGCGTCTCCCCGTATCACGCGCTGATGCGGGCGATCGCCTATCAGCAGCTTCACGCGCGCGCCGCCGAGGCGATGCTGCGGCGGCTGGCGGAGCATTTCCCCGATCACCCCGCTGGCATCCCGGAGCCCGCGCACGTCCTGGCGCTGCCCGAGGCGGCGCTGCGCGGCTGCGGCTTCTCCGCCGGCAAGGCGGCGGCGCTGCGCGACATCTGCGCGCACGCGCTGGCCGGCACGGTGCCGACGCGGCGCGCGGCGATGCGCCTGTCCGACGCCGCGCTGATCGAGCGGCTGACGGCGATCCGCGGCGTCGGGCGCTGGACGGTGGAGATGCTGCTGATCTTCACCCTCGGCCGCCCCGACGTGCTGCCGGTGGACGATTACGGCGTGCGCGACGGCTATCGCTGGCTGCATGGGCTGGACAAGCAGCCGGCGCCGCGGACGCTGGCCGCCATCGGCGAGGCGTGGTCGCCGTTCCGGTCCTATGCCGCGTGGTATCTGTGGCGCGGCTCGGACGCGGCGAAGCGCGGCGAGGAAAGCCCGCTGGCGGGCCAGCCGCCGCGCCCGCGCAGGCGCGCGAAGGCGGAGGCGTGATGACGGATGCGGCGGAAGGGGCTTTGGTGCTGTTCAGCGGCGGGCAGGACAGCGCGACCTGCCTTGCCTGGGCGCTGGACCGGTTCGGGCGCGTCGAGACGATCGGCTTCGACTACGGCCAGCGCCACCGCGTGGAGCTGGAATGCCGCGCCGCGTTCCGCGACGCGCTGACGGCGGGGTTTCCCGGCTGGGCGGCGCGGCTTGGGCCCGATCACACGCTGGCGCTGGAGGCGCTGAAATCGGTCTCCGACACCGCGCTGACGCGCGAGACCGAGATCGCGATGGGCGCGGACGGGCTGCCCAACACCTTCGTGCCGGGCCGCAATATCATCTTCTTGACCTTCGCCGCCGCGCTCGCCTACCGGCGCGGGCTGCGGCACGTCGTGGGCGGCATGTGCGAGACCGACTACTCGGGCTATCCCGACTGCCGCGACGACACGATCAAGGCGTTGCAGGTGGCGCTGAACCTGGGCATGGCGCGGCGCTTCGTGCTGCACACGCCGCTGATGTGGATCGACAAGGCGGCGACATGGCGGCTGGCCGAGACGCTGGGCGGCGCGGCACTGGTCGAGGCGGTGCTGGAACATTCCCATTCCTGCTACCTGGGCGACCGCACGGTGCGCCACCCGTGGGGCTACGGGTGCGGCACGTGCCCGGCGTGCGAGTTGCGACGGAAGGGATGGGAAGAGTACGGCCGCGATGCGCGCCGCGATGGTGGGCTGAAGCCCACCCTACACGGTCCGTAGGGTGGGCCTTGGCCCACCGCTCATTGCGCTTCGCGTAACGGCATCATCACGATCGAGGTCAGTTCCTGCACCGTCTCGCCGCGCTGGTTCAGCGTGGTGGTGCGGGTGGTGACGATGCCGCGGCCGGGTTGGCTGCGGGAGGGGCGGGCGGCGAGGACCTCGATCTCCACGCGGAGCTCGTCGCCCGGCACGACGGGGCGCGGCCAGCGGAGCTGATCGACGCCGATGCCCATGCCGCCGTTGGCGATGCGCATCGTCTCGGCGACGAGGCGCATCGTGACCGACCCGGTGTGCCAGCCGCTGGCGCAGAACAGGCCGAACTGGCTGGACGCCGCCGCTTCCTCGGACAGATGCGCGGGCTGCGGGTCGTAT
>JAFEFJ010000141.1 GCA_018240635.1 Pseudomonadota bacterium
CTGCTGGGCTTCCGGGTCAGCGACTACGCGCTGAAGCCCTACCCGCTGTTCTTCTTCCACGTTAACGGACGGCACCACAGCTTCGCGATGGTCGGCTCCGGCAAGCGGGGATTGCATCACTTCATGGTGGAGCTGTGCGGCCTGGACGACGTGGGGCAAGGCTACGATCTGGCGCAACTCGACGAGGGGCGTGTCGCCTACACGCTGGGGCGGCATACCAACGACCACATGACCTCGTTCTACACGCACGCGCCGTCCGGCTTCTTCGTGGAATATGGCTGGGGCGGGCGCGTGATCGACCCAGGGGCATGGCGGGCGCACGAGACGCATGACGGGCCGAGCCTGTGGGGCCACGAGCGGTTGTATCTGGAACCGGCATTGCGTGCCCGTTTGCGAGACATGCGCCTGTCCGCCGCCGCACGGGGGCTGCGCGCGCCCGTCGCCGTTCCGGACTGTCCGTGGCTTCACGCCGTGACGGCGCACGGGAGCCACGCCGCGGACTGAGGCGGCGCGGCCCTCCTCCCGCACAACCTGCATCAAACCGCTTGGCGGCGGGCTTGGCCCGGGCGGCCCCGTCCGGTCTGCGCCCGCCCGTCCGCGCGCTGCGCGCCGTAGCGCCGCAGGAACATCCGCACCGTCTCGTCCACCAGCCTCTCCGCCGCGACATTCAGGGTGTCGCGGCCGATCAGGACGGGCCAGAGCGAAAACTCGTTGAGCATCCCCATGAACTGGTGCGCGGCCAGCTCCGGGTCCGGGCAGTCCAGGATGCCGAGCGCGGTCATAAGCGCGAGATAGCTTACCAGCCGCCTCGTCTGCGGCTCCATCACCGCGCCGAAGGCCTCGGCGATCCAGGGAAACTGCCGAGAATCCGCGACCACCATGCGCAGGAAGCCGAGATAATCGGCGTTCGTGTGCAGATCGAGGATGATGCCCGCGATCCTGCGCAGGACATCCTCGACGTCGCCTTGGGTTTCCAGGCCCGGCGGGAAGCGGTCCTCCAACTCTGCCGCGACCTTGCCGAGCATTTCGCGGAAGATTTCTTCCTTGCTTGAGAACTGATTGTAGAGCGTCCGGCGTGCGACGCCGGCCGCTTCGGCCAGTTCGTCCATGCTCACCGCGCCGAAGCCGCGCCCGAGGAACAGGCGCCCAGCGGCTTCGACGATCGCTTCGCGCGACCCGGAGCGCCGGACGCCGCGGGTTCTCGCCTCTGTCGGGTTCTCTTCATCCATGCGGAATTCCGATTGCACTCATGTGTGCAAAACACTATACTGCACTGAGCAGTGCATGACAAGACAGCGCTCCCGGCGGCGGCCCGTTGCGGCTCCGGGGCGCCAGCCGGTCGCGGCGTTCGCCGAAACTGCTGAAGGCATTTCGTCATGGACACATTCCGAATCTGCCTCGCCGCCGTTCTGGCCGCCTCGCTCGCGGGTTGCGACAGGAAGCCGCCTCAGCCGGAAGCCGCTCGCCCGGTCCGCGCCATCACGGTCGAGCGCAAGGCCGAAGGCGAAACCGTCTCGCTGACCGGCCAGATCCGCGCGAAGGACGAGGTGAGCCTCGCATTCCGCATTGATGGGCGGGTGCTGGAGCGGCCGGTCAACGTCGGCGACCTGCTCAAGCCGGGGCAGCTCGTTGCCCGGCTCGATCCGAAGGACCAGCAGAACGCGCTGCAGTCCGCTCAGGCGACGCTCGGGGCCGCCGAAGCGCGGCTGACCGACGCGCGTCTTAATTACGAACGCAAGCAGGCGCTGGTGAAGGAGGGATGGACGCCGCGCGCGCAGTTCGATACCGCCGAACAGGCGTTCCATACCGCCCAGGCCGAGATGGACGCCGACCAGGCGCGGGTGCGGCTCGCCGAGGATCAGTTGGCCTACACGGTGCTCTTCGCCGATGCGGCCGGCGTGGTCACGGCGAAGGGCGCCGAGCCGGGCGAGGTCGTGCATGCCGGGCAGATGATCGTGCAGCTCGCGCGCCAGGGCGGCCGCGACGCGGTGTTCGACGTGCCCGAACAGCTCATCCGAAGCGGCCCGCGCGATCCGCTGGTGCAGCTCGCCCTCACGAACGATCCCACTGTGAAGGCCGAGGGCCGGGTGCGCGAGGTTTCGCCGCAGGCCGATCCCGTCACCCGCACCTGGCAGGTGAAGGTCGGCGTGATCGATCCGCCGGAGGCGATGCAACTCGGCGCGACGGTCACGGGCAGCATCAAGCTGCCTGCCCCACCGGGCGTCGAGGTTCCGCCGAGCGCCCTGACGCAGGCCGACGGCCATGCCGCCGTGTGGGTGGTCGATCGGCAGACCATGAAGGTCGCGATACGGAAGGTCGATGTCGTGCGCTACGACCCGGCGAGCGTGGTCGTCGCGCAGGGTCTCGATACCGGCGACACCGTGGTGACCGCGGGGGTCCAGGTGCTGCGTCCCGGCCAGAAGGTCCGCCTGCTGGGAGCCGCGCCATGACGCGTTTCAATCTCTCCGGCTGGGCGCTGCGTCACCGCTCGCTGGTGACGTTTTTCATGCTGATGATCATCGCCGCGGGCGTGTGGGATTATCTCGGCCTCGGCCGCAGCGAGGATCCGGACTTCACGGTCAAGACGATGGTGGTGCAGGGCGTCTGGCCGGGCGCGACGGTGAGCGACACGCTCGAACAGATCACCGACCGGATCGAGAGCAAGCTGCAGGAGACGCCGAACCTCGATTATCTCAAGAGCTACACGAGCGCGGGGCAGGCGACGATCTTTGTCACGTTGAAGGATTCCACCCCGCCCGCCGAGGTTCCTGACATCTGGTATCAGGTGCGCAAGAAGGTGCGCGACATCCAGAACACGCTGCCGCTCGGCGCTTCCTTCGGCTTCAACGACGAGTTCGGCGACACCTACGGCATCGTCTATGGCCTCACCGCCGACGGCTTCACCGATCGCGAGCTGCGCGACTATGCCGTGGATATCCGCAAGAAGCTGCTTCAGCTTCCGGACGTGGCGAAGATCGACATCCTGGGCGCGCAGGACGAGCGCATCTATGTCGAGTTCTCGACCGAGCAGTTGGCCGGCCTCGGCGTTGACAGATCTGAACTGATCGCGGCGCTGCAGGCGCAGAACGCCGTGACGCCCGCCGGCGTCGTGCAGACCGCCGACGAGAAGATCCTTGTCCGCATGTCCGGCGCGTTCCGCTCGGAGCAGGATCTTCTGGCGGTGAACTTCGTCGCGCGGAACGGTCGCATCATCCGGCTTGGCGACATCGCCCGCATCACGCGCGGTCCCGCCGATCCGGCGCAGCCCATATTCCGCGTGAACGGCCGCCCCGGCATCGGGCTTGCCATCGCGATGCGCAAGGGCGGCGACATCCTGGCGCTGGGGCGCAACATCGCGCAGGCGATGACGGAAATCACCGCCAACCTTCCCGTGGGGATCGAGCCTACGCTCGTCGCAGACCAGCCCGTAACGGTCGCGCATGCGGTCGATGACTTCATGGAGGCGCTGTGGGAAGCGGTCGGCATCGTGCTCGGCGTCAGCCTCATCAGCCTTGGGCTGCGCGCGGGCGCGGTGGTCGCGGTGGCGATCCCTCTCGTGCTGGCCACCGTCTTCACCGCGATGAAGTATTCCGGCATCGACCTTCAGCGCATCTCGCTCGGCGCGCTGATTATCGCCCTCGGCCTGCTGGTGGACGACGCGATGATCACGGTCGAGATGATGGTCTCCCGCCTGGAGGCAGGCGACGAAAAGGAGACCGCCGCCACCTACGCCTACACCCACACGGCGTTTCCGATGCTGACGGGCACGCTGGTGACGATCGCCGGGTTCGTGCCGATCGGCTTCGCGCGCAGCGCCGCGGGCGAATACACGTTCTCAATCTTTGCGGTGGTTGCGATCGCGCTGGTCTCGTCGTGGATCGTCGCGGTGCTGTTCGCGCCGGTGCTCGGCGTCTGGATCCTGAAGAAGCCGAAGGTGGCGCACACGGGCGAGCCGGGGCCCATCATGCGCGCCTTCCGTCGCGTGCTGACGCTGGCGATGCAATGGCGCTGGATCACGATCGCCGTCACCCTTGGCGCGTTTGGAGCGGCGCTCTACGGCACGCGTTTCGTGCCCCAGCAGTTCTTCCCCTCGTCGGACCGGCCCGAGTTGCTGGTCGATCTGCAACTTCCGGAGAATGCCTCCATCTACGCGACCCGCGCCGCGTCGGCCCGGCTCGACGCGCTGCTGAAGACCGATCCGGACGTGGACCACTGGAGCACCTATGTCGGACAGGGCGCCGTGCGCTTCTACCTGCCGCTCAACGTCCAGCTTCCCAACGACTTCTTCGCGCAGTCCGTCGTCGTCACCAAGGGCGTGGAGCAGCGCGAGAGGGTGAAGGCGCGGCTGGAACAGGCGCTGGCGAACGATTTCCCCAACGCGGTCGCGCGCGTCTATCCGCTGGAACTCGGGCCCCCGGTCGGCTGGCCGCTGCAGTACCGCGTCAGGGGGCCGGAGCCCGACCAGGTGCGCGACATCGCCTTCAAGGTGGCGGACGTGCTCGGCTCCGATCCCGGCGCCCGCAACATCAACTACAACTGGATCGAGCCCGCGCGCACGATCCGGATCAAGGTGGATCAGGACCAGGCGCGCCTGCTGGGACTCAGTTCGCAGCAACTGGCGCTGGCGCTGAACGCGGTGGTTTCAGGCGTCACCGCGACCGATATGCGCAGCGGCATCTATCTGGTCGATGTGCTTGTCCGCGCATCCGCCGATCAGCGCATGTCCCTCTCCGCCATCCGCTCGCTGCAGGTGCCGCTGCCGAACGGCCGCACCGTTCCGCTCAGCCAGATCGCGACCGTCGATTACGGCCGGGAATACCCGATCGTCTGGCGTCGCGACCGGCTGCCCGCCGTGACCGTGCAGGCCGACCTCGCGCCCGGCGTTCAGGCCGCCACCGTCGTGCAGGATCTGGCGCAGAAATTCGCCGCGCTGCGTGCCGCCCTGCCCGAGGGATATCACATCGACGTCGGCGGCGCGGTGGAGGAGAGCGACAAGGCGCAAAGCTCGGTCATCGCCGTGCTGCCGCTGATGCTGGTCCTGATCCTCACCGTGCTGATGATCCAGCTGCAAAGCTTCCATCAGCTGTTCCTGGTGCTGAGCGTTGCGCCCTTGGGCGTCATCGGCGTCGTCGTCGCCCTGCTCATTGCGGACAAGCCGATGGGCTTCGTGGCGCTGCTCGGCGTGCTCGCGCTGACCGGCATGATCGCCCGCAACTCGGTGATCCTGATCGACCAGATCGAGACGGAGAAGGCGCATGGCCGCGCGCCCTGGGATGCGGTGATCGAGGCAACCGCCCATCGCTTCCGCCCGATCCTGCTGACCGCCGCCGCGGCGATCCTGGGGATGATCCCGATCGCGCCGACCATCTTCTGGGGGCCGATGGCCTACGCCATCGCGGGCGGCCTCGCCGTCGCGACGGTTCTGACGTTGATCTTCCTGCCCGCGCTCTACGTCGCATGGTTCCGGATCCGAAAGCCGGAGCCCGCCGCGGCCACCAGAACTGACGCCCCGGCGATGGCGGCGTCCGGGCCAAGCGCCTGAGCGCCTGCATCTGATCGCGCGTATCCCGACAGGAGAGCCGAGATGGTTATCGAGCCAGCCGTCGTAGGTCCCGCGTCAATGTTCCTCGGCGCGGTCGTGGGCGGCAGCGCGTCCTTGCTCGCCGCCATACTCACCCATCGCTTCCAGTACCGCTCGCAGGGCATTGCAAGCGAGGTCGCGAAGCGGGAAGCGGTCTACGCCGATTTCGTCATGAGCGCGTCGAACATCCTGCTGCGCGCCCTGACGCACGACGAGATCGTAATCGGAGGCGACGAGCAGCGCCTGCTCGGCCTCATCAACCGGATGAGGCTTTTCGCTCCGGATCAGGTGGTGGCGGGCGCGGATGCGGTGCTGCGGGCGATTCTCGAGATCGCTTTGCAGCCCAGCGTCGAACTGCGGCAGCTCACAAGGGACGCGCTATCCAGGCGCATCGATCCCGATCCGCTTCTGACATTCAGTGAAATTTGCAGGGCCGATCTCGACCGCGTGCGGCGGACGGGCACGTGATCCTTGCAAGCAAATCGATGGACAGGAACCAAGCCGATGAACCAGAAGATCGCTGACACGACCGAAGCCGTAACCGTGCGGGAACCCGCTACAGCCGGCGCCCGAGCGCCGTCGGTCGTGGAAGACGCTGCAGCATATCTTCTCGACGCGGCGCAGCGGACGATCCTGTTCTGGGACGTCATGCGCGAGCGTGGCAACCAGTACATCCGGCAGCAGAAGAGCGAGGTGCCGCATGTGCTAGACTTCGCATTCGAGCTCCTCATCGATGGCCGCACCCTGCCGAACCCGGTCAACTACGGCCTGGTGCGCATCCTTCCGCCGGCCGGCATCACGGTCGATTCCCGAAAGCGGCCATTCGTGGTCGTCGATCCGCGCGCCGGGCATGGACCGGGCATCGGCGGCTTCAAGGCGGACAGCGAGATCGGCGTCGCGCTGCGCGCCGGACATCCCTGCTACTTCATCGGCTTCCTGCCCGATCCGGTCCCAGGCCAGACTATCGAGGACGTCGCGCGCGCGGAGGCGGCCTTCCTTGAGCATGTCAACGCGCTGCACGCCGATGCCGAGGGAAAGCCCGCCGTCATCGGCAATTGTCAGGCCGGCTGGGCCATCATGATGGTCGCCGCCATTCGGCCGGAGTTGTTCGGGCCGATCATCATTGCCGGCTCTCCGCTCTCGTATTGGAACGGCGTGCGCGGCGCCAACCCGATGCGCTATTCGGGCGGCCTGCTGGGCGGCAGTTGGCTGACGGCGCTCACCAGCGATCTTGGGAACGGCACCTTCGACGGCGGCTGGTTGGTGCAGAACTTCGAGAACCTCAATCCCGCGAATACGCTGTGGACCAAGCAATACAACCTGTATGCCAATATCGATACCGAGGCGCCGCGCTATCTGGGATTCGAGAAGTACTGGGATGCGCATGTCCGCCTCACTGGGGCGGAGATGCAGTTCATCGTCGATGAACTGTTCGTCGGCAACAAGCTGGCATCGGGCGACGTTATAACGCAGGACGGCGTTCGGGTCGATCTGCGCGCCATACGCTCGCCAATCATCGTTTTCTGCTCGAAGGGCGACAATATCACACCCCCGCAACAGGCGCTGGGATGGATCCTCGACCTCTACGGAAGTGTCGATGAAATCCGGATGTGCGGTCAGACGATCGTATACGCAATCCACGAGTCCGTCGGCCATCTCGGGATCTTCGTGTCGGGCGGCGTTGCGCGCAAGGAGCACGACGAGTTCGCGAGCAACATCGACCTGATCGACGTTCTGCCGCCCGGACTATACGAGGCGGTGCTGCGGGAAAAGACGCCGGACGATTCCAATGGGGATCTTGCGCGCGGCGCATATATCGCACGGTTCGAGCTTCGCACGCTCGACGACATCCGTGCCCTGGGCGGCAACGACGATGAAGACGATCGGTGCTTTGCGACCGCCGCGCGTCTTTCCGAGATCAATCACGGTCTCTATCGCGGCTTTGTCAGTCCCTTGATCAGGTTGTGCGCAAACGACGCATCCGCCAGTCTGCTGCGGGACCTGCATCCGCTGCGGCTGCAATACGAGCTTTTCTCCGACCGCAATCCTTTCTGTCTTCCCGTCCCGGCGCTCGCCGAGGTGGCGCGGGCAACCCGCGCCCCGGTCGGTCCCGCGAACGTGTTCGTCGCAGCACAGGAGATGCTGTCGAATGGCGTTGTGGCGGCGCTGAACGCGTGGCGCGACGCGCGTGATACGTTCCTTGAGCGACGCTTCTTCGCCATCTATGGCTCGCCCTTCCTCCAGTCGTTGCTGGGCGAGCGCGCATCCGACGCCGCGCCGCGCCGGCGCGCAATCAAGGAGCCTTTGCATCTTGCCTGGGTTTTGCAGCAGGTTGCCGAGCTGAGAGCCCGCATGTCCCAAGGCGGCGCACGGGAAGCGATGGTTCGTGCGCTCGTCTATCTCGGCCTGGCGTCGGGCGCCGCGGACGAGCGCGCCTTCGCGACCTTGAAGCAGATTCGTGCCGCGCACGGCCAGGACATCACTCTCCAGGCGTTCAAGGCGCTGGTGCGAGAGCAGTTCTTCATGCTGTTCATTGACGAGGATGAGGCGCTGCGGACATTGCCGGACCTTGTGCGCCGGGGCGGCGCGTCGATCACCGACATGGCGGACGCTGTGAGACACGTCGCGACCGCTGCCGGCCCGCTTGATGGTCTCCAAAGAGAACGGCTGGCCCGTATCCAAAGCCTGCTGACCGAGCCCGTCGATGGCTCTTCGAAGCCAGGAAAACGCCACGCCGGTCGCGATTTGTCCAGCTCGGCTTCTGTGGGCGCAATTGGCTCGTGAGGCCGCTCTACCTGAAAATGCCCTGGGAAGTCTGAGTCAGAGTTGGCAGCTGCTGAAAGGCCGTGATGTGTAGCGCAGGAGTCGCGTCTTGATCGCCTAGAGGGTGTTATGCACCTTAGATCAGTGCTGCGACGTGCTTGAGCATGTATCCTACGAACGCGATGACGTGGAAGCCTGCGAGGGTTTCGGCATATCGCTCGTAGTCTTTGGCGAGGCGCCTGCAGCGCGTAGTCCAGGCGAAGGATCGTTAAACGACCCAGCGTCGCGGCAGCACGACAAACCCAAGCTTTGCCTCCGGCAGTTTCACAACGTGCAGTGTGATGCCCTCGGCTGCGGCAGCCTCTGCAGTCGCTTCGCCAGTGTAGCCCTGGTCGACGTAGGCGAGTTCGACGCTGTCGCCGGTGGCATCCTGGATATCGGCCGCGAGGCGGGCCACGGCCTGCCGATCGCCGACATCGGCAGGCGTCACATGCAGGGCCAGCAGATGTCCCAGCGTGTCGACCGCCATGTGGACCTTCGAGCCTCGCTTGCGCTTGGCGCCGTCATAGCCGGCACGGGTGCCGCTTTCCGGCGTCGAACGCAGGGTGCGGCTGTCGATGACCGCGGCGGTCGGCTCCTCCTTGCGTCCGGCTGCCAGACGCAACATCGCACGCAGATCCTGCGCCAACGCCTCGAAACATCCGGCCGCCAACCAGCGATGCGCCTGCTGATGAACCGCATGCCAGGGCGGCAGATCATTGGGCATTGCCCGCCACGCGATGCCATACCGGATGACGTAGCGCAGACCGTTGAACAGCTCCCGCATCGAGTGCTCTCGCTGCGGCGCGTCCTCCTTCATCAGCGTCAGATACGGCACAACCAGCGACCATTCCTCGTCGCTGACGTCAGATGGATACGGCTTCCGCGGTGCGATCGGAGACATCCGTCTCCATTAAGGCCTGCCCACGCAAAAGTACATAACACCCTCTAGCGGCCTATCCACTAGACAGAGTTCGAAAAAGTGAGAGGATCTAATCTTATCCAGGATGTGCCATCACCAAGCGTGCTTGTTGGAAGGCTTGGAGCGAAGGTCAGCAGTCCCCCTCACCCACGGCAAGAAGCGATGCGCCCGTGGGTTCAGGCTGCTGACCGGGGAGTGAACGTGCTCGTCGGAGCCGGCCCCTCGCTTCAGTCACGGTGTGCACGACGCACGCGCCAGCCGATGGCCTCATTCATTTTCGGAGTGCCCCCCGAAGGGGGCTGCGTCTCCGGTCGATGGCGGCTGAGGCGACCTTTCGGCCCGTCCCCGCCACGCGGCTTGGTCGACACTCCCGTGGTAACCGCGCTTGATCCGATGCCCCGCCACAGTATTGAGCCCTCCGCCGCACCGTCGGCGCCGCGGAGTCAAGATCAACGATCCGACTCGGCGCGACCGACGCCAGGGAGCCGTCACGACCTCGATACAGCGCAGCCCAGCACCCCTCTTGCTCTGCGTTTATGGATCGATGGAAGGGGGTCGACGAACCCGCCTCTGGCGCACCCCGATGGCCTGACCTACAGCGAAGGACAATCGATTGACGAAGATCACACCGCGTTTTGCGGAAGCTGTCGCCGTTGCCGCCGAACTGCACGACGGTCAGCGACGGAAAGGCACCGCGATTCCCTACCTGGCGCATCTCCTGGCGGTTAGCGCCATCGTCCTGGAGTACGGTGGCGACGAGGATCAGGCCATCGCCGGCCTCCTGCATGACGTCATCGAGGATTGCGGAGCAGAGCATGAGGCGGCGATCCGCACCCGCTTCGGGGATCGCGTGGCGTCGATCGTTCGCGGCTGCACCGACGCCGATATCCAGCCCAAGCCGCCGTGGCAGGAGCGGAAGGAAGCCTATCTTGCCCATCTTGGGGAGGCAGCCGTCGATGTGCTGCTGGTGTCCGCCGCCGACAAACTCCACAACTCGCGCGCAATCGTTTCGGACGTTCGGGCGCATGGCGAGGTCGTCTTCGATCGGTTCAAGG
>JAFEFJ010000142.1 GCA_018240635.1 Pseudomonadota bacterium
GAACTGCGCCGCGAGACAGGCATCTTGATGCAGGGCCCCGACGGCGGCGAGCCGGCAGGCGGGGAGTGGAACTACGACCACGACAACCGCAAGGCGTTGCCCTGCAACGAGCCCGTCCCAGCGCGTCGGCGCTTTCCGCCGGATGAAATCACGCGGAGCGTGATGGCGCTGGTTGCTGCGCGCTTCCAGGGCCATTTCGGCGATCTCGAGGATTTCGGATGGCCCGTGACGCGCGAGGACGCGCTTGCTGCGCTCGATGATTTCATCGCCATCGCCCTGCCGCGTTTCGGCACCTATCAGGATGCGATGAAGCAGGGCGAGGCCTTCCTGTTCCATTCGCTGCTGTCGCCGTGCCTCAACCTCGGTCTCTTGCTGCCGCACGAAGTCTGCGCGGCCGCCGAGCGCGCATGGCGGGACGGGCACGCGCCGCTCAATGCAGCGGAAGGCTTCATCAGGCAGATCCTCGGCTGGCGGGAATATGTCCGCGGCATCTACTGGAGCCGGATGCCCGCCTACGCCGAAAGCAATGCGCTGAATGCGCGTCGTCCCATGCCATGGTTCTACTGGACCGGCGAGACGCCGATGAACTGCCTGCGCCAGTCGATCGGCGAGATCAGGCGCAACGCCTACGGGCATCACATCCAGCGCCTGATGGTGACCGGCAATTTCGCCCTGCTCGCGGGCATCGCCCCCGCCGAGATCGAGGAATGGTATCTGGCCGTCTACGCCGACGCCTTCGAATGGGTGGAACTCCCCAACGTGCACGGCATGGCCATCTTCGCCGATGGCGGGCTGCTCGCGTCCAAGCCCTATGCCGCCTCGGGCGCCTATATCGACCGCATGTCGGACTACTGCACGGGCTGCGCCTTCGATCCGAAGCAGAAGGCCGGGCCGCGCGCCTGTCCGTTCAACTATCTCTACTGGGAATTTCTCATCCGCAACGAGACGGTTCTGGCCGGAAATCCCCGCATGGCCATGCCGTACCGCACGCTGGCTGGGTTCTCGGACGCGCGGCGCGCCCAAATCAGGCGCGACGCGGCGGGGTTTCTAGATGGGTTATCGGGCGGCGATTGACCGCACGGCAGTCTGTGCCATCCTGCGATAAGTCCAGAAACGTACCGGGAAACGCCCGCCAATGAATCCTATAAGCCGCCGCCGTCTCGTGGCCGGCGCCGTCGCCGGCACGGGTGCCCTGTTCATGCCCTGGGTCGCCCGCGCGCAGGCCAAGGCTGTCAAGATCGGCATCCTCAGCGACATGTCCGGAGCCTATGCGGAAGCCACCGGCCCGGGCGACGTGATCGCCGCGCGCTTCGCCATCGAGGACTTCAACAAGCAGCATCCCGACATCAAGGTCGAGCTGATCTCGGGCGACATGCTGCTCAAGCCGGATGTCGGCGCCTCGATCGCACGCCAGTGGTACGACAACGAAGGCGTCGATGCGATCTTCGACATTCCGCATTCGGCCGTCACGCTGGCCGTCAGTACCCTTGCCAAGGAAAAGGACAAAGTCCTCATCACGACGTCGGCCGGTACCGCCGATCTGTCCGGCAAGTGGTGCACGCCGAACTATGTCCAATGGACCTTCGATCTGTGGGCGAACTCCAACGGCGTGGTGCGCGGCTTGATGGCCGACAAGGCGGACACCTGGTACTTCATTGTGGCCGACTACATCTCGGGCCACGCCATGGCGAACGATGCCTCCGGGATCCTGAAGCAGTTGGGCGGCAAGGAACTCGGCCGCGTGACCCACGCGTTCCCCGGCACCACGGATTTCTCAAGCCAGCTCGTTCAGGCGAAGGCGAGCGGGGCCAAGGTCATCTGCCTCGCCAATGCCGGCGACGATACCGCCAACTGCATCAAGCAGGCTGCCGAGTTCGGCATCCCGCAATCCGGCGTGCGGCTCGCCACCCTCGTGCTCAACGATTACATCATCAAGTCGGTCGGGCTCGCGACGGCGCAGAACCTGGTCGGTACGATGCCGTTCGTGTGGAACATGAACGCGGAGACGATCGCCTTCGCCGACCGCTTCGCGCCGCTCTATCGCGGCAACAAGCCGAACTTCTATCACGCGGGCAGCTACTCGGCGGTGACGCACTACCTCAAAGCGGTCGCGGCGCTCGGCCCCGAGAAGGCGAAGGAGAGCGGCCGGGCGGCGGTGGCGCAGATGAAGGCGATCCCGGTGGACGATCCGCTCTACGGCAAAGGCACGGTGCGGGAGGACGGCAAATACGTCCACACCGAGTATGTCTGGCAGACCAAGACGCCCGCTGAATCCAAGGGCGACTGGGATTGGTTCAAGCAGCTCTTCGCGATCCCGCCGGACAAGGCGTTCAAGTCGATGGCCGACGGCGGCTGCCCGTTGGTCAAGACCTGACCGGCACGCTCCGCGGACCGTCAGGCGGCAGGGCAGGGCGGTCCGTAGGCGCGCAGAAAGGTATCCACCACCGCATCGACGTGGCGGCCGATCGCCGCCTCATCGACGTCCACCGGCAGACCCAGCGTCGCGCGCATGAACTTCGAGCCGCGGAGCATCGACGCATATTGCTCGGCGGCCACTTCCGGATCCGCTTCGCGCAGCAGTCCTGCCCGCATCTGCTCCTCGATCCAGTCGGAGAAGAACCGCAGGAACGATTTCGGGCCGTTGCGGTGGAAGGCTTCGCCCAGTTCCGGAAAGCGGGCCGCCTCGGAGACGACGATCCGGTAGATCGCGAGCGTATCGGGTCGCAGCAGGAAGCCCATCATCCGCCGCCCGACGGTGGCCAGCAGACCGCGCAACGCTTCCGCACTCTCGGCCGGGTGCAGGGCGAGCAGCTCGATCGCCTCCATCTTGGCGTGGCAGCCGTCGCTGATGATCGTCGCGAACAAGGCGTCCTTGGACGCGAAATGCGCGTACAACGTCGCCTTGGACACGCCGGCGGCCTTGGCGATCGCATCCATGCTCGCAGCGCCGTAGCCATGCGCCAGGAACAGCTCCGCCGCGGCATCCAGGATGGCGTGCCGTTTGGGCGACTCGGAGTCCGGCCTGACCTCGACTGATGCGCTCATGAGGGTCTATTTATACTGAACGGTTTAGTTTTTCAAGCGTATGGCACCGGAAAACTGGACGGTTCAGTTTTTCCTTGACGCCTCGCGAGGCCGGGCCCATGTTGCGAGGGCAACTGAACCGTTCAGTTCAGAGGGCTCGATGAACGCCGTCTCCGAAAAACCCCCGCTGCCGGCTGCCGGCGGTAACGCAACGCCGGTCCCGGCTCGCAAGCGGCGCAGCCGCCTGGTGCGCATCCTGCGCCCGGCAATCGGGGTGTTCGTGTTAGTGGCCGCCCTGGTCACGGCGGGGTGGTGGTTCACCGAAGGCCGCTACGTCCAGAGCACGGACAACGCGTATGTGCAGGGCGACATCGCGGTTCTCAGCCCGCGCATCGACGGAAACATCGCCGCCATCCTTGTTCAGGACAATCAATTCGTCCGGGCAGGCGATCCCCTGATCCGGCTGGACGACGCCGATTGGAAGGCCCGACTCGACCAGGCGCGCGCGGCGGCTGCCGAAGCGGCGGCGGCAGTCACCACCGCCAATCGCCAGATCGATCAGCAACACGCCATGATCGACGCGGCCGGCGCCTTCATCTCGCAGGCGCAGGCCGAGCTTGTGCGCGCGGCGGCCGATGCGTCCCGCGCGACCACCCTGGTCGGCACCGGCGCCGGCTCCCGCCAGGCGGCGGACCAGGCGATTGCGGACGCACGCAAGGCCGACGCCGCGCTGCGGTCGGCGCAGGCGCAGAAGATCGCAGCCGAGCAGTTGCTGAGCGTCTATCAGGCGCAGGCGCTTCAGGCGGAGGCGCGCAAGGACAACGCCGGCGCACAGGTGCGGCTGGCGGAGGACAACCTCAGCTACACCGTGATCCGCGCGCCCTTCGACGGCTATGTCGGCAATCGCGCGGCTCAGCTTGGCCAGCACGTTGCCGCCGGCACGCAGCTGATCGCCGTCGCGCCTCCGCCGGCGCAGCTTTATGTCGTTGCGAACTTCAAGGAAACCCAGCTGAAGCGGATGCGGCCCGGCCAGCCGGTGCGGCTGGTTGCCGACATCGACGGGGACGATCCCATCACCGGCCGTGTGGACAGCCTCGCGCCCGCGACCGGCGCACTGTTCAGCCTGATGCCGCCTGAAAATGCCACCGGCAATTTCACGAAGGTGGTTCAGCGCGTCCCCGTCAAGATCGTGATCGACCCGGAGCTGGCCGCGCGCGCGCATTGGCTTCGCGCCGGCCTGTCTGTCACCGCCGAAGTTGACACGCGCGGCCCCGACGCGAAGCGGCTCGGACTTTTCGGCGCCGCCGCGCAGGCGGCGACGCAGCTGATCCGCTAGGCGGCGGCACGCCGGTGGCGAACCCGATCGCCAAAGCCGATCACCTGACTTGGCGGGAGTGGGTCGGCTTCATGTCGATGGTCGTCGGCATGTTCATGGCGATCCTCGACATCCAGATCGTCAGCGCCTCGATCTCCGAAATCCAGGCCGGTCTTTCGGCAAGCCCCGACGAGTCGGCCTGGGTGCAGACAAGCTACCTGATGGCCGAGATCGTGATGATCCCGCTCTCCGGATGGCTGTCGCGGTTGTTGTCCACGCGCATCCTGTTCGTCGGCAGCGCGCTGGGTTTTACGTTCTTCTCCGCGCTCTGCGCGACTGCCACCAGCCTCGGCGAGATGATCGCCTACCGCGCGGCCCAGGGCTTCATCGGCGGCGCGATGATTCCGACCGTCTTCGCGACCTCATTCCTGTTGTTCCCGGGGCGGATGCGCGCGCAGATCTCGGTGCTGATCGGCCTGACGGCAACGCTCGCGCCCACCATCGGTCCGACGCTCGGTGGCTGGCTGACCGAACAGTTCTCATGGCACTGGCTGTTTCTGATCAATGTGCCGATCGGCCTCGTGCTTGCGCTGTCCGTGTGGACCTTCCTCGACATCGACCGGCCCAATCTGGCTCTCCGGCGCAGCTTCGATCTCGTCGGCCTCGTGCTGATGGCGGTCTTCCTCGGGTCCCTTGAATACGTGTTGGAAGAGGGCAACCGCTGGGACTGGTTTTCCGATGAAACAATCGCCTGGGCGGGAGTGGCGTCGGCGACGGCGGGCGTCCTGTTTTTCTGGCGGATGCTCGTCCGCCCGGATCCGCTGGTGGAGCTGCGGGCTTTCAAGAACCTGAACTTCGCCTCCGGATGCATGTTCAGCTTCGTGCTGGGCATCGGGCTCTACGGGTCGGTCTACGTCGTGCCGCTGTTCCTGGGGCGGGTGCGTGGCTACGACAGCCTCCAGATCGGCGAGACCATGTTCGTCACCGGCCTGTTCATGTTCGTCTCGGCTCCCATCGCCGGCCGGCTTGCCGCCTATCTCGATCTTCGGGTGATGCTCGCGATGGGGCTGGCGATGTTCGGCGGCGGCATCCTCTGGATGGCGCACCTGACAGTTGATTCCGCCTTCTGGGAACTGTTCGGTCCGCAGGCACTCAGGGGCGGCTCGATGATGTTCATCATGCTGCCGGTCAACCAGATTGCGCTGGGGCGACTGCCGCCCTCGGCGTTGAAGAACGCGTCCGGGCTCTACAACCTGATGCGCAATCTGGGGGGCGCGGTCGGACTTGCGCTGATCAACACGGTCGCGACGACACGCCTCGCGATCCACACGCAGCATCTGGACGAAGCCGTGAACTGGGCACGTCCAGGCGCGATGAAGATGCTCGGCGACATCACCGGTGCGATGACGCCGGGCAAGGGAGAAGCCGCCCACATGGCGGCGATGCACCAGATCGCGCAGATGATCGAACAGCAGGCGCTGACGCTGACTTACAACGACGTGCTGGTCCTGATGGCCGGCGCGTTCTTCGCGGTGCTTCCCGCGACGGTGTTGCTCGCGAAGCCCGCCCTGACCCAGCCGTCGGAAGCCCATTGACCGCGGCGCGGCCGCGCGTCGAAAATCGCGAGACGTGTCGTTGATTTGAGGCGTTCTCGACCGATCTCCGCGCCCACGCCGATCTGGCGGCGCGATCGACGGTCAACCAACTTGTCGTGCCACGACTGCGAAAAGCGGCTTTGCCGCGAATTCAACAACCTGCAGTGGCGATACCGCGTCGCTCGCGCGCATGCGAGCGAAAGCGCAATTCTCCGTCACATTCGGACGAGTGCCCGAAACACCAGAACTGGACTTGCTGTGTCATAGAGCCCGGGTTCCAATTACACAAAAATTTGTCCGGGTCCTTCCATGCACGATTTCAACAGCGCTTCACGCGAGGCCGCGCGCGCGCGCGGAACTGAGCGATGACCATAAGGCCGCCGGTTGCGAAGCCCGACAGCGGGACGATGGCGGCCAACGGCAACTACATCAACATGGTCCCGCTGGCCAACGACACCGATCCCTACGGATACACGCTGACGCTTGTGTCGGTGAACACGACGGGCACCAAGGGCCAGGTGATCGTCAACAGCTCCACGAACACGCTCACCTACGAGCCGCACCAAGTTTACGCCTATCTCAGCGCTGGCGAGACGGCGACCGATACCTTCACGTACACGATCTCGGACGGGCACGGCCTGACCTCGACGGCGACGGAAGCCATCATTATCACGGGCGTCAACACGCCGCCCGTTGCCAGCACGGCGAGCGCCACCGTCGGCGCCTATTCCACCGTCGCCGTCAATGCGCTGGCGAGCGTCACCGACATCAACCGCGACGACACCCGCACCATCACGGCGCTGAACATGACCGGCGCCAAGGGAACCGCGACCATCGATCCCGCGACCGGGATGATCGATTACAACCCCAAGGGCGCGTTCGACTACCTGAGCGTCGGCCAGACGGCGATCGACAGCTTCCAGTACACCGTCGCCGACAATCACGGCGGCACGTCCACCGGCTGGGTCAGCGTAACCGTCTCCGGCGTAAATGTCGCGCCCGTCGCGACCAATCAGACCGGGTCGGTCGCCGCCAAGTCCTCGGTCTGGCTCAACGTCGCCCCATTCGACACCGACGTTAACCGCGCGGACACGCTGTCCATCGTGTCGATCAGCCTGACGGGCACGAAGGGGACCGGCTGGCTCAATCCAACCGCAAACAACGGCTTCAACTACGCGCCCAACGGCGCCTTCAACTACCTGAGCGCCGGCGAGACTGCCACCGACACCCTGCACTATACCGTCTCCGACAATCATGGCGCCACCTCCACCGGCGTCATGACCATCACCGTCTCCGGCGTGAATGTGGCACCGGTCGCCGCGAAAGCCTCGGGCAGCACACTCGCCAACCAATCCGTCACCTTCAACGTCCTAGCCAACGCCACCGACGTCAACCGCGACGACGTGCTGACGGTGTCGTCCGTCAACACGGCGGGCACCGACGGGAAAGTGACGATCAACGGCAACGGCACCATCACCTACACGCCACAGGGGGCCGATGCCGCGCTGAACTTCGGCCAGAGCGCGACTGACAGCTTCCAGTACACCATTTCCGACGGGCACGGTGGCACCTCCACCGCCACGGTCTCCGTGTTGATCAGCGGCCCCCCGCCCAACATTTCAGA
Source organism: Pseudomonadota bacterium (assembly GCA_018240635.1). Classification (GTDB taxonomy): domain Bacteria; phylum Pseudomonadota; class Alphaproteobacteria; order Acetobacterales; family Acetobacteraceae; genus JAFEFJ01. The sequence continues at coordinate 7,559 of JAFEFJ010000142.1, forward strand.
CCTGCTGGGCAGTGGATATCTTTCCACTAAAGGCAGTCAGTTCATCAATGCCGCGGGGCAGGTGGTGCGCATCGTCTCCGTTGGCTGGGCCGGAGGCGAGGGCACGGCGTTCGCGCCGCAGGGCCTGAACATGATCAATTACCAACAGACCATGCAGGAGATGCTGCAGGCCGGGTTCAACACCATTCGCATGCCGTGGTCCGACCGCTTGCTGAATTCGTCCCCCGCCTCTGGCGCGATCAACTATACGCTCAATCCCGACCTTCAGGGGCTGACTTCGATCCAGGTCCTGCAGAAGATCGTCGCCTATGCCGGGCAGGTCGGCCTGAAGATCATCTTCGATCACCACAACAACGAGGCGTCGGGGGGCGCTCAGGGCAACGGGCTTTGGTACGACCTCGGCGGCGCGTCCAACGGCACCGACGGCGACGGCAACGTGGGCACCGTCACGCAGGCGACCTTCCAGAACAACTGGGTGAGCTTCGCCAAGCTCTGGGCAGGCAACTCCACCGTCATCGGCTTCGATCTCGCCAACGAACCCGCCGCCGGGACCTGGCTGGGCCCCAGCACAACGAGCCTGCAGACCATGGCGACACAGGTCGGCAACGCGATCCAGGCCGTCGATCCCGGCGCCCTCATCATCGTCGAAGGCGGTTATTCCGCGGCGGGGCCCGAAGGCGATCTGACGGGGGTTGCGGCGAACCCGGTCGTGCTGAACACGGCGAACAAGGTGGTCTACTCGGTCCACGAGTATCCGCTCAGCGTCAACGTCAACATCTACGCCTCGCAGAACCCGTCGCAGTACATCCAGCAGATGAACAACGACTGGGGATATCTGATCACCCGGAACATCGCCCCCGTGTGGATCGGCGAGCTTGGTTCGAACCTCGCCACCGCTTCGGATCAGCTCTGGGCGCAGACGCTGATGAACTACATGAACGGCTACTATGCCGCCGAGGGGGGGCCCAGCGTTACCGCCACCGCGCAGGGCGTGTCGGGCGATTACTGGGCATGGGCCTACGGGACCGGGGCGCCGGAAGGAATGCTCCTCTCCAACTGGAAGGACATCCGCCAGGACCAGTTCGCGTTGGTTGAGCAGATGTACCCCGTCCAGCCAGCAAGCGCGACGTCAACGGCGACCGTCTCGAACAGCCTGGTCCTGTACATGCAGCAGGACTATTACCAGGGCAGCGCGCAGTTCACCGTCTCGGTCGATGGCGTGCAGATCGGCGGGCTGCAGACCGTCAACGCCAACGCGACGCGCGCGAACGGGCAGGTGCAGGCATTCTATTACAGCGGCAACTTCTCCGCCGGAACGCACACCGTCACCGTCACCTACGCGAACGACCGCTACGGCGGGCCCGGGATGGACCGCAACCTGTTCATCAACGGCATCACCTTCGATGGCGCCACGCAGACCGTTGTGAACAGCAAGCTCTACAGCAGCGGCACGCTGACCAACACGATCCAGGCCACCGGGACCGTCACGACCACCACCGTGCCTGACAGCCTCATCATCCAAGCGTCCGACACGGCACTCGGCAGCTCGTTCGTCGTCTACGTGGACGGCGTGCAGGTGGGCGGCATCCAGACCCTCACCGCTCTCGCAACGAATGGTCAGACACAGACCTTCTCCCTGTATGCCAATCTCGGCGGCGGCTCGCATCAGGTGGATATCCATCAGCTGAGCAGCACAACGGATTCCTCCACCATCAATGTCTCCGCAATTGACTACGATGGCACGTTGCAGAGCACCACGCAGACCAATGCCAACGGGACGTTGGACCGCCTCTATACGGTGGCCGGCGGTTCGGTCCTCAACGCCGGCACGATCAATCTGGGGGCCGACACCGCGAGTGCCGTGATCACGCAGTCCAACCAGATGGTCTTCCTCGCCGCCGGAACGCACAACATCGAGGCGGACGCATCCGGGTTCACGCTGAAGGTCGCTGGCGGTTCAGCGACGATCTCGAATTTCAATCCGTCGGCGGATCATGTCGATCTGATCGGCGGGATCGGCGGATTTGTCCTGACCTCGCAGGCTGCGGCGGCGGTCAAGTCCGATGGTGCGGGCGGGGCCTTGCTCACGATGGGCTCCACCACGCTCGATTTCGTGAAAGTCGCACCGACGAGCTTCACGTCGTCGACGTTTCTGCTCAGCTGACGTCCCGCGCGTGCCTCGCCCCGCCGCCCAACCGGCGGCGGGGCATTCGCGTTAGCCCGGAATACGTTCGATATCGGCCCCGCAGGCGGCCAGCTTCTGTTCGACCGATTCATAGCCGCGGTCGAGGTGATAGACCCGGTTCACCAGCGTCTCGCCGCGGGCGGCAAGTCCGGCGAGCACCAGGGAAACCGATGCGCGCAGATCGGTTGCCATCACCGGTGCGCCGGACAGTTGCGTCACGCCGCGCACGATGGCGGAGGCGCCATGCACATTGATGCGCGCGCCCATCCGATTGAGTTCGGGAACGTGCATGAAACGGTTCTCGAAGATCGTCTCCGTCACCATCGCCGCGCCCTCCGCCACCGACATCAGCGCCATGAACTGCGCCTGCATGTCGGTGGGGAACCCCGGATAGGGCTCGGTCATCACATCCGCGCCATGCAAGCCGTTCAGGCGCCGCACCAGAAGACCCTCGGCCTCCTGCACGACATCCACCCCCGCCTCGCGCAGCGTCCGCGCGACCGCGCCGAGATGCTCGATCTGGCCGCCCTTGAGCCGCACCTCGCCGCCCGTGATCGCGGCGGCGCAGGCATAGGTGCCCGTCTCGATCCGGTCCGGCACGATGCCGTGCTCGGC
>JAFEFJ010000143.1 GCA_018240635.1 Pseudomonadota bacterium
CCGAACGTGTCGCGCGCCGCCCAGCGCGCCAGGCTCGCCGCGCAGTCCTGCGCGCGCACGGGCTCGCCGTCGTGCCATTTCAGGCCGTCTCGTAGCTTGATCAGATAGGTGCGCCCGTCGTCGGAGACGGTGAAGCCCTCGGCCATCTGCGGCGCGGTTTCCTGCGCCGCAGTGGTGCCGAACAGCGTGTCGAACACCATCCAACCGTGGTTCGCGGTCACCGCGGCGGTGGTGATGATTGGGTCGAGCAGGCCCAGATTGGCCTGCGGCACGAAGCGCACCGTGCGCGCATCGGCGTTCTGTCCGATGGCTATACGGGGCAGCGCGGCGGTCGCCGCCGCGGCGGCCGTGGAACGGAGCAGCGTGCGTCGGCGCATCGGACCCTCCCGGGATGAACGCGGGAGAGTGTCGCCTTTAGCGAAAGGCTTCAAGCAACCTTGCCGGGCGGGAGGACCCCGGCGGCGTAGGGCGGATGCGCCTCCGGCGCGATCCGCCCTCGGCCCGTGTTAGTGGAGCCAGCCCGCCAGGATGGCCAGCAGCAGCAGCGCCACGATGTTCGTGATCTTGATCATCGGGTTCACAGCCGGGCCCGCCGTGTCCTTGTACGGGTCGCCCACGGTGTCGCCGGTCACGGCGGCCTTGTGCGCCTCCGAGCCCTTGCCGCCGTGGTTGCCTTCCTCGATGTATTTCTTCGCGTTGTCCCAGGCGCCGCCGCCCGAGGTCATGGAGATCGCGACGAACAGCCCCGTCACGATCACGCCCAGCAGCATCGCGCCCAGCGAACTGAAGGCGGCGGTGCGGCCCGCGACCACGGCGATGACGCACCACAGCACGATCGGCGCCAGAACCGGCAGCAGGGAGGGGACGATCATCTCCTTGATCGCCGCCTTGGTCAGCATGTCCACCGCCCGGCCATACTCGGGCTTGGCGGTGCCTTCCATGATTCCGGGGATCTCGCGGAACTGCCGCCGCACCTCCACCACCACCGATCCGGCGGCGCGGCCCACGGCGGTCATGCCCATCGCGCCGAATAGGTAGGGCAGCAGGCCGCCGATGAACAATCCGATCACCACGAACGGGTCCTGCAGCGTGAAGGTCACGTTCAGGTTCGGGAAGTAGTGCTGCAGGTCCTGCGTGTAGGCGGCGAACAGCACCAGGGAGGCAAGCCCCGCCGAGCCGATCGCATAGCCCTTGGTGACGGCCTTGGTGGTGTTGCCCACCGCGTCCAGCGCGTCGGTCGTCACGCGCACGTCCTTCGGCAGGTCGGCCATCTCGGCGATGCCGCCCGCGTTGTCCGTCACGGGACCGTAGGCATCGAGCGCCACGATCATGCCGGCCAGCGCCAGCATGGTGGTCGCCGCGATCGCAATGCCGAACAGGCCCGCCAGCATGTAGGCCGCGATGATGCCGACGCAGATCACCAGCACCGGCAGCGCGGTCGACTCCATCGACATCGCCAGGCCCTGAATCACGTTGGTGCCGTGGCCCGTGGTTGACGACAGCGCGATGCTCCGCACCGGGCGGTACTCCGTCGCGGTGTAGTATTCGGTGATCACCACGATCAGGCCGGTCACTGCCAGGCCTACCAGGCAGCACAGGAACAGCAGGAAGCCGTTCGTGCTGCCGCCCGCCACCAGCGGCAGCGGCGTCGCCAGCCCCACGAACAGTGCGATGATCACGAAGATCGCCAGGATCGAGGACAGGCCGGTCACGATCAGGCCCCTGTACAGCGCCTTCATGATCCCGTTGTCGGGGCCGAGCTTGACGTAATAGGTGCCCAGGATCGATGTCGCGATGCACACCGCGCCGATGCCCAGCGGCAGCAGCAGCACCCAGTCGCGCACCGCGGGCGTGAAGAAGATCGCCGCCAGCAGCATCGTCGCAACGATCGTCACCGCATAGGTCTCGAACAGGTCGGCGGCCATGCCCGCGCAGTCGCCCACGTTGTCGCCCACGTTGTCGGCGATCACGGCGGGGTTGCGGGGGTCGTCCTCGGGGATGCCCGCCTCGACCTTGCCAACCAGGTCCGCGCCCACGTCGGCGCCCTTGGTGAAAATGCCGCCGCCCAGCCGCGCGAAGATCGAGATCAGGGAGGCGCCGAAGGACAGCGCCACCATCGCCTCCATCACCGGGCGCAGCTCGGTGCCGGTCATGTTGGCGCGCAGGATCATATAGTAGATCGCTACGCCCAGCAGCCCCAGGCCCACAACCAGCAGCCCTGTGATCGCCCCCGCCTTGAAGGCGATATCGAGGCCTGCGGCGAGCCCCTGCCGCGACGCCTGCGCCGTGCGCACGTTGGCGCGCACCGAGACGTTCATGCCCACGAACCCGGCGCAGGCGGACAGGATGGCGCCGATCAGGAAGCCGATCGCGACATGCACGCCCAGCGTCAGGCCGAGCAGCACCAGGATCACGATGCCGACGATGCCGATGGCGGTGTATTGGCGGTTCAGGTAGGCGCGCGCGCCCTCCTGCACGGCGGCGGCGATCTCCTGCATCCGCGCGGTGCCGGCATCCGCCGCAAGCACCTGCTTGGCCGTGACCGCGCCATAGGCCAGCGCGAGCAGGCCGCAGAGCACAATGACGATATACGCCAATACCATAGACAACGTTTCCTTTATGGGGGCGTCGATCGAGGGGCTTGGAGATTTTCGTTGGTGGGACGGCGGTTCGATTGCCCTCGGAAGACCACGAAACAAAGCGTGTCGCATATGCCAGAAGCCCGCCGCCCAAGCAAATCCAAGGGCATGGCGGTGCTCGCGCGCATTCGGCCTGTTTGCCACGACGCGCCGGAGGGAGGGGCCACGGCGGAGCGGCGGGCGGGGAGGGCAGTCTTCCGGCAGATTGACGCGCCCGCGCAGGGCGCGCGACAACCGGCGGCCGCGCGCCCGTAGCTCAATCGGTTAGAGCGGGCCGCTCATAACGGCTTGGTTGCAGGTTCGAGTCCTGCCGGGCGCAGGCGCGTGCCGCCGGAGGCGGCCGCTGGGAGGACAGCCGATGGACGACAGGATAAGCATTGCGATCGCCGACGGCGTGGCGGACGTGCGCATGGTGCGCGCCGACAAGATGAACGCCGTCGATCCGGCCATGAAGGCGGCGCTGCTCGCCGCCGGCGACCGGCTGCGGACGGAGCACGGCCTGCGCTGCGTCGTGCTGTCCGGGGAGGGCAGGGCGTTCTGCGCCGGCATCGACACCGGCCGCTTCGGCGGCGCCGTCGAGGGCGCCTCCACCCGCCCGTCCAACCACACCCCCCGGACGCGGGGGATGTTCAACGACTCCCAGTATGTCGTCTGGACCTGGCGCGAGTTGCCGGTACCCGTGATCGCCGCCGTCCACGGCGTCGCCTTCGGCGCGGGCTTCCAACTGATGCTCGGCGCCGATATCCGCATCATGGCGCCCGGCGCACGGCTTTCGATCATGGAGACCAAGTGGGGCCTGATTCCGGACATGGGTGGCACCCAGCTCCTCTACCGCCTCGCGCGGGAGGACGTGGTGCGCGAACTCACCTACACCGGCCGCATCTTCTCCGCCGAGGAAGCGCTCTCCTACGGCTTCGCCACCCGCCTCGCCGAGAACCCGCACGCCGAGGCGATGGCGCTGGCGCACGAGATCGCGGGCCGCAGCCCCTCCGCCGTCCGCGCCGCCAAGCGCCTGCTGAACGCCGCCCCGGTCACCGATCCCGCCTCGGGCCTGCTCGCGGAATCCCTCGAACAGGACCTCCTCGTCGGCCGCCCGCATCAACTCGAAGCGATCCGCGCCAACATCGAAAAGCGCCCGCCCTGCTTCGAGGACTGACCGGAAACGCTCCCACGCCGCCCGGCCGCGCGGGGCGGATGCGCACGCGCGATCCGCCGGCCTGGGCAACGCCGCCCTTGTTGCCCCGCGTCCCGGGTCCACCTAGAACAGCCCAGATCCACCAAAGCCACACCTACCGGAGCCCGACCGATGGCGAGCTATCAGTACGTCTACGTGATGAAGGACCTGACCAAGGCCTTCCCGGGCGGGCGCGAGGTGTTCAAGGGCATTACGCTCTCCTTCCTGCCCGGCGTGAAGATTGGCGTGCTCGGCGTCAACGGCGCGGGCAAATCGACGCTGCTCAAGATCATGGCCGGGATCGAGAAGGAATACGGCGGCGAAGCCTGGGCCGCCGACGGCGTCAGAGTTGGCTATCTCCAGCAGGAACCCCAGCTCGATGCCGGGGAAACGGTGGGGGAGAATGTCCAGGCCGCCTTCGGCCCGCTCAAGGCCGCTATCGACCGCTTCAACGCGATCTCCATGGAATTCGCCGAGCCCATGGACGACGAGAAGATGAACGCGCTGCTCGCCGAGCAGGCGGAGTTGCAGGAGAAGATCGACGCCGAGGACGGCTGGGAACTCGACCGGCGCATCGACATCGCGCTCGACGCGCTGCGCTGCCCGCCGGCCGAGGCGAAGGTGTCCACCCTGTCGGGCGGCGAACGCCGGCGCGTCGCGCTCTGCCGCCTGCTGCTCGAAAAGCCCGACCTGCTGCTGCTCGACGAGCCGACCAACCATCTCGATGCCGAAAGCGTCGCGTGGCTCGAACGCACGCTGCGGGAGTTCGCGGGCACGGTGATGATCGTCACCCACGACCGCTACTTCCTCGACAACGTCACCAACTGGATCCTGGAGATCGAACGCGGGCGCGGCTATCCGTTCGAGGGCAACTACTCGTCCTGGCTCGAACAGAAGCGCAAGCGCCTGCAGCAGGAGGAGAAGGAGGAAAGCGCGCGCCAGCGGGCGCTCGCCGCCGAGCAGGAATGGATCCAGTCCTCGCCGCGCGCCCGGCAGACGAAAAGCCGCGCCCGCATCCAGAAATACGAGGAGATGCTGCAGAAGTCGCAGGAACTCGCGGGCACGACGGCGGACATCGTCATCACCCCGGGCCCCCGCCTCGGCGGCGTGGTGATCGAGGCGGAGAAGCTGCGCAAGGGCTACGGCAACCGCCTGCTGATCGAGGATCTGGACTTCAAGCTGCCGCCCGGCGGCATCGTCGGCGTGATCGGTCCGAACGGCGCGGGCAAGACCACGCTGTTCCGCATGATCACCGGCCAGGAACAACCCGACGGCGGAACCCTGCGCATCGGCGAGACGGTGAAGCTCGGCTATGTCGATCAGTCGCGCGACAGCCTCGATGCCAACAAGACGGTGTGGGAGGAGATTAGCGGCGGCACCGACGTGATCTATCTCGGCAAGCGCGCCGTGCCGTCCCGCGCCTATGTCGGCGCCTTCAACTTCAAGGGATCGGACCAGCAGAAGAAAGTCGGTATCCTCTCGGGCGGCGAGCGCAACCGCGTGCATCTGGCGAAGATGCTGAAGGCCGAGCACAACGTGCTGCTGCTCGACGAGCCGACGAACGATCTCGACGTCGATACGCTGCGCGCGCTGGAAGAGGCGCTCGCCGACTTCGCCGGCTGCGCCGTCATCATCAGCCACGACCGCTGGTTCCTCGACCGGCTCGCGACGCACATCCTGGCCTTCGAGGGCGACAGCCACGTCGAGTGGTTTGAGGGAAATTTCCAGGCCTACGAAGAGGACAAGCGACGTCGACTCGGCGCAGACGCGACCGAGCCGCACCGCATCAAATACCGCCCGCTCGCCCGCTGACAGGCTCGCATACAAACCCTCTCCCGCAACGCGGGAGAGGGAGGGGCCCATCGCAACGCGATGGGAGGGTGAGGGGGGCGAGGGCATGATCCCCTTCCGCACCGTGCAGACCGCCCGTCTCGTCCTCACGCCCGTGAGCGGCGCGGACCTGCCCGATCTGATCCGGCTCAAGGCCGATCCGCGCGTCTTCGCCATCATGCTCGGCGGCGTGCGCAGCGCCGCCCGCACGATGGAGGAGCTTGCAGAGGACATCGCCTGCTGGGGCGCCAATGGCTGGGGCATGTGGACCATCCGCGCCCGCGCCAGCGGGCAGGGGCGCGGCGCCTTCGTCGGCCTTACCGGCCTGATGGCCCGCCCCGACGGGCGCGGCACAGCACTCCGCTTCGCCCTGCGGCCCGAGGCGCAAGGCCGGGGCCTCGCCAGCGAGGCGGCGGGGGCCGCGTTGCGCTATGGCCACGACCGGGCGCGCCTGCCCCGCATCGTCGCCGTCGCGCGCGCCAGCAACTTCGCCTCCCGCATGGTTCTGGGCGGCATTGGCATGGTGGAAGCCGGGCATTTCGTCCAAGGCGGCCATTCAATGGTTCTGTACGAAAGCAACAGGAAGGTGTTCCAGTCGTAGGGCGGTCTTCACCCCGCCATTGACTTGAATCAAGGCGGGTTGCCTCAGATTGCGCCGCAGATGTCATGCAAATGACATATGGAATGCTGCGGAATATCCGTCCTTATGTCGCCGTCGCGATTCCGCTGATCGCGCTTGGAGTTGCGGGATGCGTGCCGACCCTCGGTAAGCCGGGATTCCTCGACTTCATTCAGGGCGGCGCGACGTCGCAGGACGATGCGTTCCTGCATCTCGGCCGGCCCAGCGGAACGTTCGAGGGGGAGCGCATCCTTACCTGGAACATCGCCAAGGACGCCAACGGCTATTACGAGCCGTCGCCGAGCGAAACCCTGTTCATCGACAGCCCGTACAGGCTCGTGCTGGTCTTCGATGCATATGGCGTCCTCCGCCGCCACGCGCTCGTGCCCCTCAAGATCGAGCCAGGGAAATAAGCGGGCGTGCCAGGGCCGGTCTGTGCCTTGCCGTGCCGCTCCTGGCATTGTTGCAAACGGCGTGCGTGCCAATCCCCTTCGTCGTGCCGGCGCGCGATCTGGACATGCGGCAAGACATCGGCCAGCCCTTGCCGGTCCGGATTGAGCCCGGCCAGACCACGATGGCGGATGTGATCCTCGCACTCGGCCAACCCCACACCGCGACAACCGACAGCAGTCAGGCAAGTCTGACCTGGGTCTCCGGCCACACCGGCGGCGGCCTCGGTATAGTGCTTTTCGGCCAAGCGGCTGCGACTGTGGCGGCGGTCAGAGGCGTGACGTATCGGCGGTTGATCGTGATTTTTGCATCGGACGGAACGGTTGCAGCCAGCCGCTACGATGAGCGCGCCTGCACGGACCGGGTGCTCGGGATGATAGTTGGACACGATCCCGATCCCGATTGGGAGAAATGTATCAGCAACGATTGGGCGAGGGGGCTCGTCGAATGATCCCGCGTTGGCTGGCCGTGGGCGTTTGCCTCGCCGGTGTGGCCGCGTGCGCGGCTGATCAGCCACAACCTGCAACCGTCTCGCTCGAATTCCTCCGCGACGGCGTGACCACGAAGGAGGACGCCATCCTGCAGCTGGGGCAGCCTTAAAGCCGATACCGCGATGAGCACGTCCTGATGTGGCTTCTGGGCAAGGACGAGCACGGGTACGATCCGCACCCCACGAGGCAGGCGGTGCTGCGCAGCGAGGTTTACAACCTCGTGCTGGTGTTTGGCTCGGACAACGTCATGACCCGGCACGCCCTGGTGCAGACGGTTATGCCCGCCGTGAAATAGCCGCTCGCCCCCTCCGTCACACCGGTTCTCCGCCGCAGCGCTCAAGCGATCGTACGCAACGGCGGCCGGGCGGCGCCGTCACCTTGCCACGCAGCGAACGAAGGCCGCGCGCGCAGCCGGCGAAGCAGACGCGAACGCTTCGGCTCCGGCGGCGGCGAACGATCTGCGCCGCGCGGTCTTACAGGTTGACATGCGGCCGACCAGGAGCAGGCGATATGGACTGGATTCTCACGCTGGCGCTGGTCACGTTCGCGCTCGTCATCGTTTTCCTTGCGTGGAACTGGATGTCTACCAAACGACGGCAGGAGACGGGCGGGCGGACGGCCGGGTTCGGCGGCCCGAACGATCCGCTCTCCGGCGCCGCCGAGGGCATCCGCCGGCCCGACGTGATCCGCGCCTCGCTCGATGAGGCAACCCAGCGGGAGCGCGAGCGCGCCCGGGAAGAACCGTGATCCGGTCATTCGGAGCGGATGCTTACGCCTCAGTCTACCAGTGCAGCACCGCCATCACCACTTCCACCAGGATCAGCACGACGATCACCGCCTCCATCAGCGCGCCACGTGCTGCCGAGGCTTCGTCGTACAGCGCAGCATAGGTGTCCCGGATGATCGCCAGCTTGCGGTCAACCGCCGCGCTCACCTCCGGCACGCGGAACAGCTGCAACGCCGCGCCGTATACCCGCGCCAGATACACGCCCTCGGTGATCTGCAAGGCGTTGTCGAGCTTCTCACGTAGCTCCGTCACCTCGCCGACCAGCGAATAGAGCTGCCGCGCGACATTCGCGAACCGGTTCGTCGCGAACAGCCGTCCGCCGCGCCGCATCGCCTCCACCGCCGCGTACATGCGCGGCAGTTCGGCATCGAGCAGGCGCTGGTAGTAGCGCATCTCCAGAAGCTGCGCGTTCGCGACGTCCAGCACGTCCAGCACGTCGGAATCGCCGCGCGGGTCGTAGACGAAGGCACGGTCCCAGGTCAGCACCGCCAGGTCGTCGGCGTAGTAGGAGAAGCGGTGGCGGAACAATTCGCGCCGCACATCCTCCGACAGCGCGCGATCCTCGCCCGATAGCAGCGGCGCCAGATCGGCCTGCCGCATCAGCGCCTCGGCGGTCAGATGCGGCGCGCCGGGGGCTCCCTCGAACGTCGTCACGGTGCCGACAAGATAATCCTCCTCCAGATAGGACGCGGCGCGGCGGGCGAAGCCGTCCGCGAAGATCCCGGTCACCTGTGCAAGAAGATCGGGCCACACCGCCACCGCCGCAGCGGGGCCCACCGCGCGGTCCACCGCGAAGACGCGGCGCACGTAGTCGGTCCAGGAAAGCCCGTCGGCGGGGAACTGCAACGCCAGCCGCACCACGCCGAAATCGTAGAGCCGCGCCGTCGCCTCGGCGCGCATCTCGGTGCCGTCCAGCATCACCCCCACCGGCGGCAGCGCGAATTCCAGCGGAGGCTCGCTGAACGCCACCGCCTTGGCCGGCGTGAAGATCAGCCGGCTGCGCATCCCCGCCGGGCGCGCCTGCCGCGCCCACAGCATCTCGCAGCGCCCAAGGTCGATCGCGTCCGCCACGTCGAACAGGCGCGAGGCGATCACCGCGCCCGAAGCGACCTGCAGTTCCGCTCGGTCCACCGCCCGACGCTCCCATGCTTGCCGGCCCTTCGCGGTTCGCACGTTTTCCCGCGGCTTGTCCATCGCGCCGCCGCATGGTGGGCTTGCCCCCGCAAGGAGACCGCCGCCATGCCCTATCCGTTGCGCTTCTCCGTCATGGTGCTGCCCAACGTGCCCTGGCCCGAGTTCCTGCGCCGCTGCCGCCAGGTGGAGGCGCTGGGCTTCGACGCCATCGGCTTCGCCGACCATCTCGTGGACTGGGCGGGCGGCAAGGGGCCGTGGTTCGAGATGTGGACCCAGGTCGCCGCGGTCGCGATGGCGACCTCCCGCGTGCGCCTCGCCACGCTCGTCGCGCAGATCCCGCTGCGCAACCCCGTCCTGTTCGCGCAGGCCGCGCTCACCGCCGATCATATTTCGGGCGGTCGCCTCGATCTCGGCCTCGGCACCGGCCTGCCCATCGACCCGTCCTACCGCATGATGGGCGTCGAGAACTGGTCCCCGAAGGAGCGCGTCGCCCGCCTGGGCGAATACGCTGAACTTGTCGGCCGCCTCGTCGCCGGCGGCCCCGTCACCTATGCGGGCCGCTACTACAGTGCCGACGCCGCCGAACTGGCCCCGCCGCCCGTGCAGTCGCCGCGCATCCCCATCACCATCGCGGCGATGGGGCCGGTGATGCTGCGCCACGCCGCGCGCCACGCGGACATCTGGAACAGCCTGAGCTTCGCGAAGACCTTCCCCGAACAGATCGGCGAAACCCGCGACCGTATCGCCCGCATCGACGCGCTCTGCACCGAGATCGGGCGAGACCCAGCGACGCTGCGCCGCTCCTACCTGATGTTCGACCCCTCGGCCCGCGCCGGCGGCGGCATGCTTGGCTACTACGCCTCCGAAGCCGCGTTCACGGAGATGGTGGAAGCCGTGATCGGCCTCGGCGTCACCGATATCGGGCTCTATTACCCCTCGAACGAGGTGCAATGGCCGATGTTCGAGCGCATCGCTGTCAACACTATTGCCGCTCTACGCGCCGCCCACGTCCCGTAGGGCACATAAGCGCAGCGCATGGCGCTCCGCCGATGCGCCCTACCGCCCGAGCCGGGGCAGATGCTTCGCGAGCTCCTCGAACGCTGGCTCGTCGGTGCGGTCGTAGCGCACCGGGGTCACGGCGATCGCCCCCGCCGCCACCACGTCGGCGTCGCTGTCCGGTCCCTGCTCGCGCGCCTCGCGGCGGAAGCCGATCCAGTGGTACT
>JAFEFJ010000144.1 GCA_018240635.1 Pseudomonadota bacterium
AGCAGGCGCTGGAACTGCCCGGCCGATAGCGCGCCCACCGGCGTCTCGCCCGCGTCCGCCAGGCCCACCGCGGCGAGCGCCGCATCCACCGCCGCGCGCTGCGCCGCAGAGGCGGCGCGCAGCGGGCCGAGCCGGGGAAACAGCCCCTGCGCCGCGACGTCGCGGCAGCCGAGGGGAAAGCGCGGATCGGGACGCGCGGATTGTGGCAGCAGGGCGATGTCGGCCCGCGCCAGCCCGCCGCGGTCGATCCGGCCCGCCGAGGGCGGATGCAGCCCGGCCAGCGCACGCAGCAGCGTGGTCTTGCCCGCGCCGTTCGGACCCACGATGGCGGTGAGGCTGCCCGGCGCGAAGGCGCCGCTCAGGCCGGCAACGGCGTCGCGCCCCGCGTAGCCGAGCGAGACCGCCTCCAGCCGGAGCGGCGGCGGCGTCACAGCGCCCACAGCACCACGGCCCAGAGCAGCGCAAGCAGCACGGCCGCGAGCGCGAGCCGCGCCGACGCGCCGGCGGTAGGGGCGAGCGGATCGTCCATACGTTACAGTATAACATTGCGCCTCCTAGCCGCCAACGGGACTCGCCCGCCGCGCCCGGGCCTGCACGCACGGATGGGCGGGCGCGTGGACGCGGGCTATGCTGCCCCCATGACCCCCGCCGCCGCCGATCCGGATGCCGAGGCCAGGCGCGTCCTGGCCCTGCACAAGGGAGGCGCGACCCTTCTCCTGGTGCTGATGGCGGCGCTGATGGTGGCGAGCCACACCGTGATGGCCCGCTGGTACGCCCCGGACGACTGGCCCCGCGCTTTGCTGGAAGCCGCGTCCAAGGCGGGGCTGATCGGCGGCATCGCCGACTGGTTCGCCGTCACCGCGCTGTTCCGCCACCCGCTCGGGCTGCCGATCCCGCATACCGCGATCATCCCCCGCCAGAAGGAGCGGCTGGGCCGCGCGCTCGGCCGCTTCGTCGCGACGCATGTGGTGACGCCGGCCGAGGTCTCGGGCGTGCTGTCGCGGCTCGACGTGCCGGGCATCCTGGCGCGGTTCCTGGCCGATCCGGTCGCCGCCCGCCCGCTCGCCGTAACGCTCGCCGGGTCGCTGCCCCGGCTGCTCGCCAGCGTGGAGGACGGCCGCGCCCGCCGCCTCGCCGCGCGCATCCTGCCGCGCCTGCTGGGCGGCCCCGCCGCCGGGCAGGTGGTGGCGCGCGCGTTGCACGGCCTGGTGGAAGGCGGGCGCCACCAGGAGGTGTTCGGCTTCATCCTGGAACAGGTGCGCAGCCTGCTCTCCAGCCGCGAGGACGCGCTGCGGCGCGCCATCGAGGAGCGCGTGCGCGAGCAGGGCGGGCGGCTGGTGGGCTGGGCGCTCGGCGCCTCGATCGCGCGGCGGGTGCTGGGGACGGTGAATGCCGAACTGGACAAGATGACGCCCGACGGATCGGAACTGCGCGACGCGTTCGACGAATGGATCCGCCGCGAGATCGCACGGATGGAAAGCGATCCGGCGCGCGCGGCGGAACTCGGCGCTTCGATCCGCCGCGTGGTAGCGCATGAAACCGTCCAGGCGTGGGTGTGGGACGTGTGGGCGCGCCTGCGCGTCGCGCTGGAACAGGACGCCGCGCGCCCGGAAGGCCGCACGGTCGATTTCTTCGCCGGCGCCCTCGGCAATCTCGGCACGATCCTGACCACCGATCCGGGATCGCGCGCGCGGGTGCAGCAGGCGGCGGAGCGGATGGTGGCCGGGCTGCTGCCCAGCGCGCGCGACCAGTTGGCGGAGTTCATCGCCCAGGTGGTGAGCGGGTGGGACGCGCGCACCATCACCGACCGGCTGGAATTGCGGGTCGGCAAGGACCTGCAATTCGTCCGGGTGAACGGAACGCTGGTCGGTTTCCTTCTGGGCGGATTGCTCTACGCCGCACTGCGCCTAGGCTTCGGCGACGCGGGGTTCTGAGCCGCCGACGGCCGGAAGCCCGCCGCAATTTCTGTCTTGTCGTGCATACTTTTGTGATATTCTTGAAATGAAGCCGGGGGGGCAGGCCATGCCGATCACGGTGCAATTCGCCACGAACCGCGCCTTGACCGGGCCGGCCGAACGCCTTGAAAGCTACAGCGCCGACATCGTCCCGCCCACCGACCCGGCGGCCGTCACCTACGCCACCGCATTCGTCGCCGACGCCGACCTGACCGCCGACACCGTGGGCGCGATCACCACGATCCAGAACGTCGCGTCGGGCGGATTCTCGGCCCAGGCGGCGGGCGATCTGGCGGACCCCGGCCGCAACCTGCTGGTGTTTATCCACGGCTTCGCCAACAGCTTCGAAAACGCGATCACCCGCGCCGCGTTCAATACGCAATGGCTGTCGGGCGCGAATATTCCGGGATCGGACACGACCGTGGTGGCCTTCACCTGGCCCTCCCTGGGCAAGGTGCTGTCCTTCCCGGTGCCGACGGCGGACTATCAGAGCGATCAGGTGATGGCCGGGCAATCCGGTCCGCACCTGATGCGCTTCTTCGCGAACCTGTTGCCGCTGGTGCAGGCCGCGCGCGCGAAGGGGCGCCGCACCACGCTGATCGCGCACAGCATGGGAAACTGGGCGCTGCAGGCGGGAGTGGAAAGCTGGTTCGCGCACGGGAACGGTCCGGCCGCGCTGTTCGACGAGGCGGTGCTCGCAGCCGCCGACGAGCGGGCGGACAGTTTCGGGTTTCCGCGGAACGGCCGGCTGAGCGGCCTGAGCAGGCTCGCGGGCCATATCTCGGTCTACAGAAGCAGCAGCGACCGCGTGCTGGACGTGAGCCGCATCATCAACGGCATCGAGCGGCTGGGCCAGCGCGGCCCCGACAAGGGCTCCGACCCCACGCTTTTCCCGCCCTCGATCTATCGGCTGGCGGACTGTTCGGCCTTCCGCGACTTCGACTTCAACTTCGCAAGCTCGCACCAGTACTACCGGCGCTCGCCGGGGGTGCGCGACGACATCGCGGCGGCGGTGGCAGGCACCCGGCGGGCGGGGGCCTGAGCAGGCGCGCTATTCCTCGTAGATCATCTTCCGGGTCATACCGCCGTCGGCGACGAACTCGGCGCCCGTGACGAAGCCGCTTTCCGGGCCGAGCAGGAAGGCCGCGAGCGCGGCGATATCCTCCGGCCGGCCGACGCGGCCGGCGGGATGCTGCGCATGGTCGGCCGCGGTCAGCTTCTCGCCGCGCACGTCGATCCAGCCCGGGCTGATGCAGTTCACCCGCACATCCGGCCCCAGGCTTAGCGCCAGCGCATGGGTGAGCGCGACGACCCCGCCTTTGCTCGCCGCGTAGGCCTCGGTGTTCGGCTCGGACATGCGTGCGCGGGTGGAGGCGATGGTGACGATCGCGCCCTTCGCGCGGCGCAGCATCGGCTCGGCGGCGCGGGCCAGCAGGAAGATGCTGGTCAGGTTGGTGGCGAGCACGCGCGACCATTCCGAAAGCGACAGCTCCGCGATCGGCTTGCGGATCATGATACCGGCATTGCAGACCAGCGCATCGAGCCGCCCCTCGGCCGCCGCGATCCCGTCCACGAGGCGGCCGACATCGGGCTCGCTGCCCACATCGGCGGCGACGAAGCGCGCGCCGGCGGCCTCGGCGTCCGCCTGGCGGGCCGGATCAATGTCGGCGACCACGACGCGGTAGCCGCCGGAGGCGAGCCGCCGTGCGATGGCAGCGCCGATGCCGTGCGCGCCGCCGGAGATCAGGGCTGTGGGAAAGGAAGAGCCGGCCATCGGCACGGTGGTGCCAAAGGCCGGCCCAGGAGGCAATGGGGCGCGCGAGGAAGGTGGATCAGGCGACCCAGCGGGCGTTGGCGCGGACGTCGGTGCCCGAACCTTCAGCCTCGGCGACCAGCAGATTGCCGGGGCGGCCGGCCAGCAGGGTCTGATCAGGAGCGGCCATCGCGACCCAACGGGCGTTGGGGCCGGTGGTGCGGGTGTCTGCGCCGGCGCCGTCGGCTTCGGCGACGAGGATGCTCTGCGTCCGGCCAGCCACCTGGCCTTCGGCGGCCGCGGCGGGGACGGTCAGCGTCAGGCCGACGGCGAGCACCGCGGCGGCGGCGGTCAGGGTGGCGCCGGCGGCGGCCAGGAGAGATGTGCGCATGGGAGCCTCCGATGTGTTGTTGTTCGTGCCGCCGCTCGCGGCCGTGTCGATGGCCTGACGATGCCCGCGCGCCGCCCGGCGCGCAGTGAAGGCTTTCACAGCCCCATGCGGATTGTGCGCGGAAGCGCGGTCAGGCGGCGCGGTAGGCGCGCAGGAACACCCGCACGGCGCGCCGGGCCCGCGCCTCGATCTCGCCGGCGGAGGGCGCGGGAACCAGGGCAAGGGCGATGCGCTTGGGCCAGTCCCCCTCCCACAGCCCCAGCAGATCGTCGGCGGCGGCCTGCGGCGCGTCGAGCCGCAGCAGTCCCTGCGCCGCCGCGTCGGCCAGGTAGCGGGCAAGCACCGCACGGACATTGCCCGGCCCCGCCTCGTAGAACGCGGCGGCCAGGGCGCGGTCCTTCATCAGCATGCCCATCAGCGCGTGGCTCATGGCGACGACGCGCGGGCTCAGGATCATGCCGAGCAGCGCGGTGCCGACCGCGGTCAGGCGGGTTTCCAGGTCGGTTTCCGCCCCGGCGGGCGGCAGGCCGGTCAGCGCCGCCGTCATCTGGTCCGACACCCCGCGCACGACGGCGCCGAACAGCGCGGCCTTGTCCCGGAAATGGCCGTACACCGTCATCTTCGAAACACGCGCCGCGGCGGCGACCGCCTCCATCGTCACCTCGGCGTAGCCGCGCTCCATGAAAAGCCCGGTCGCCGCGGCGACGATGGCGGCGCGCTTGCGCTGGTCCTTGGGGCGCCCCGGGCCACGCGGCGCGCGCGCCGGCAGCAGCGCGACCTGCCCAGCCGATGGGGGTGCTGATGTCATGCCGGAAGCGGCATATCAAATTTCTGGACCATTGCGTCCAGCATCATATATTGGACGCGCTCGTATAGGAAACATCGTCGTCGCATGGCAGCTCGAATTCCGCCGGCGCGGCGCGCCGCCGCCATGATGCTGGCGGGCGCGCTGGCCGGCTGCACCGTTGGGCCGGACTTCAAGGCGCCCACCCCGCCGGCCTCGCAGCGCGTGACCGAGACGCCGCTGCCCATCCAGACCGTCTCGGCCCGCACGCCGGGCGGCGCGGCGCAGCGGCTTCAGCCGGGGCGCGACATTCCCGGCGACTGGTGGACGCTGTTCCGCTCCAATCGGATCGAGGCGCTGGTGACGCAGGCGCTGGCCGCCAACCCCGATCTGGCGGCGGCGCAGGCGACGCTGCTTCAGGCACGGGAGAACATGCGGGCCGAGCAGGGCGCGCTGTTCCCCTCGCTCGGAGCGAACCTCCAGAATGGGCAGCAGCGGATTTCGCCCTACGAGTTCGGCGGATCGGGCGCGACCGATACGCGCCCCTTCACGCTGCATTACCCGCAGGCGACCCTGTCATACACGCTGGACGCCTTCGGCGGCATCCGCCGGCAGGTGGAGGCGCTGGGCGCGCAGGCCGATTACGAACGCTACCAGCTCGAGGCCGCGTATCTGAGCCTGACCGCGAACGTGGTGGCGACGGCGCTGACCGAGTCCGCGCTGCAGGCACAGATCGACGCGACGAACGACATCATCCGCATCTACCAGCGCTCGCTCGACATCACGCGCAGCCGCTTCCAGGCGGGCGGCGTAACGCAGTCCGACGTCCTGCAGCAGCAGGCCAACCTCGCCTCGGCGCAGGCCAACCTGCCGCCCCTGCAGAAGCAGTTGCAGCAGCAGCGCAACCAGCTCGCGGTCTATCTGGGCACCACGCCGGACCGGTTCTCGGGCGAGACCGTGAACCTGGACAAGCTGACGCTGCCCGAGGACCTGCCGGTCTCGCTTCCCTCCAGCCTGGTGGAGCAGCGGCCCGATATCCGCGCCTACGAGGCGCTGCTGCACGAAGCGACGGCGAACGTAGGCGTGGCGACGGCGAACCTGCTGCCGCAGATCACGCTGTCGGCCAGCTACGGGCGGCAGGCGAACAGCTTCGCCAACCTGTTCACGCCCGCGGGCATCGTCTGGAGCGTGGCGGGCGCCCTGTCGCAGCCGGTGTTCCAGGGCGGCACGCTGCTCGCGCAGAAGCGCGCCTCGGAAGCCGCGTTGCAGGCGGCGGCGGCGCAGTACAGCAGCACAGTCAACACCGCCTTCCAGTCGGTGGCGAACGCGCTGGTGGCGATCGAGCGCGACGCGGAGACATTGCAGGCGGACCTCGCCGCCGAGCAGGCGGCGCGCGCCAGCCTGAATGTGGCACAGGCGCAGTTCCAGGCCGGCGGAATCCCTTATGTCTCGGTGCTGCAGACCGAGCAGACATACCAGTCGGCGCGGCTCGCGCTGGTGAGCGCGCGGGCGGCGCGCTTCACCGACACCGTGGCGCTGTTCCAGGCGCTCGGCGGCGGCTGGTGGAACCGCTCCGACGTGGACCCGAAAGTCGCCGATTGCTGCGGATTGATGCCATGAACGACGCGCCGACCCCCGACATCGTCCCTCCGCCCGCCGGAACAACCACGCCACCGCGGCGGAAGCGCCGCCCGCGCGCCTGGCTGCGCCTGCTTCTGGTGCTGCTGTTCCTGGGCGTGATCGCCGGCGGAATGATCTGGTTCCACCGCTTCAAGAGCGCGATCCTGACGCAGGTGGTGCATCAGATCACCTCGCAGCTTCCGGTCGTCGCGACCGTCAAGGCGACCGCGCAGCAATGGCAGCCGGAACTGACCGCGACCGGCACGCTGCGCGCGAGCAACGGCGCCGACCTGTCGGCCGAGGTGCCCGGCATCGTCGGCGAGATCCATTTCGACAGCGGGCAGGACGTGGAGGCCGGGCAACTCCTGCTGCGGCTGCGGCCGAACGACGACGAGGCGAAGCTCGCGCAGCTTCAATCGGCGGCCGACCTCGCGCAGATCACCTACGACCGCGACCTGAAGCAGTTGCGCGCGCAGGGCGTGTCGCAGGCGACCGTGGACAGCGACGCGGCGAACCTCAAGACGGCGCGCGCGCAGGTCGCGGCGCAGCAGGCGCTGATGGCGGAGAAGTTCGTGCGCGCGCCCTTCGCCGGCCGGCTCGGCGTGCGGCAGGTCGATCTCGGCCAGTTCCTCGCCGCCGGCACGACGATCGTGACCTTGCAGGCGCTGGACCCGATCTTCGCCGACTTCTACCTGCCGCAGCAGGCGCTGGCGCAACTGCGAACAGGTCAGGCGGTTTCGGTGCATTCGGACACCTATCCGGGACGCAGCTTCGACGGGACGATTACCGCGATCAGCCCGAAGGTGGACCCCGCCAGCCGCATGGTGCAGGTGCGCGCCTCCGTCCACAATCCGGACCGCGCGCTGCTGCCGGGCATGTACATCACGCTCACCGTGGCATCCGGCGCGCCGGAAACGCTCGTGACGGTGCCGCAGACGGCGGTGACGTACAACCCCTACGGCAGCCTGGTCTACAAGGTCCGCCAGGACGGCACCGGGCCGGACGGCAAGCCGAAGCTCGCGGTGACGCAGCAATTCGTCACCACGGGCCCCACGCGCGGCGATCAGGTGGCGATCCTGAAGGGCGTGTCGGCGGGCGACGAGGTGGTGGTCGCGGGGCAGATCAAGCTGCGCAACAACATCGGCGTGCTGGTCAACAACAGCGTGCTGCCGCCCGACGCCGCGAACCCCAAACCGATCGAGCGGTAGCGGAACGCCGCGATGCGCTTCACCGACATCTTCATCCGCCGCCCGGTGCTGGCGAGCGTCGTCAGCCTGCTGATCCTGGTGCTCGGCGTGCGCGCCTTCCAGTCGCTTCAGGTGCTGGAATACCCGAAGACCGAGAACGCCGTGATCACCGTCACGACATTCTATTACGGCGCCGATCCGGAGACCGTCGCGGGCTTCGTCACCACGCCGCTGGAGAACGCGATCGCGCAGGCCGACGGCATCGACTACATGTCCTCGGTCAGCCTGGCGGGGCTGTCCACGATCACGCTGAACCTGCGCCTGAACTACGACAGCAACCGCGCGATGACGGAGGTGAACGCGAAGATCAACTCCGTGCTCAATCAGCTTCCCACCGGCGTGCAGCAGCCCACCATGACGGTGAAGGTCGGGCAATCGCTCGATGCGCTCATCATCGGCTTCGCCAGCACGGAAATCGGCCCGAACCAGATCACCGACTATCTGACGCGCAACGTGCAGCCGACGCTGCAGGCGGTCCCCGGCGTGCAGACCGCCGAATTCCTGGGGCCGAAGAATTTCGCGCTGCGCGCATGGCTCGATCCGCAGAAGCTCGCCGCCTACCATCTGACGGCGGCGCAGGTGACGAACGCGCTGGCGGCGAACGACTACATCGCCGGTGTGGGATCGACCAAGGGCCAGATGATCCAGGTCAACCTCAGCGCGACGACGAACCTCCATACCGCTGACGAGTTCCGCAACCTGGTGGTCTCGCAGGTGAACGGCGGCATCATCCGGCTAGGCGACGTGGCCAACGTCACGCTGGGCGCGGACGACTACGACTCGCAGGTCTCGTTCGACGGCAAGACCGGCGTCTATATCGGCATCCAGATCGTGCCGAACGCCAACCTGCTGAGCGTGATCAACGGCGTGAAGGCGGTGCTGCCCGACATCTTCGCGCGGCTGCCGGCGGGCGTGACGGGCGACGTGATCTACGACTCCACCGCATTCGTGAACAGCTCGATCGCCGAGGTGGCGCGCACGCTGATCGAGGCGCTGGCGATCGTGACGCTGGTGGTGTTCGTCTTCCTCGGCTCGCCGCGCTCGGTGGTGATCCCGGTCGTCGCGATCCCGCTCTCGCTGGTCGGCACCTTCGCGATGATGCTGCTGTTCGGCTTCTCGGTGAATCTTCTGACGCTGCTGGCGATGGTGCTGGCGATCGGGCTGGTGGTGGACGACGCGATCATCGTCGTGGAAAGCGTCAACCGCCATCTGGAAGAGGGCATGACGCCGTTCGAGGCGTCGATCCGCGCGGCGCGCGATCTGGCGAGCCCGATCATCGCTATGACGGTGGTGCTGGTCGCGGTCTATGTGCCGATCGGCTTCCAGCGCGGGCTGACCGGCGCGCTGTTCACCGAATTCGCCTTCACGCTGGTTGGCGCCGTCACCGTCTCCGCGATCATCGCGCTCACGCTGTCGCCGATGATGTGTTCGGTGCTGCTGAAGCCGTACCGCCCGGACAGCCCCGATTGGCAAGACAGGCTCGTGGCCGGGCTCGACCGCGTGTTCGGACGGCTGCGCCGCGGCTACGAGCGGATGCTGCGCGGCAGCCTCGCCACGCTGCCGGTGACGCTGGTGCTGGTCGCGGGCGTGCTGGGCGGCATCTACTTCCTCTACAGCACCTCCGACAGCCAGCTCGCGCCGGAGGAGGATCAGGGCGTCGTGATCCTGCTGCCGTTTTCCGCGCCGGACGCGACGTTGCAACAGAAACTTCTCTGGGGCAGGCAGGTCGAGAAGACGATGACCGCCGTGCCGGAAGGCGAGCATACGTTCCAGGTCGCGAGCCCGTCGATGTCCATCGCGGGCGTGACGCTGAAGCCGTGGGACGAACGCAAGCGCGACGCCGTGACGATCCAGCGCGACCTTCAGCAGAAGCTCTCGTCGGTCGCGGGCCAGAAGGTGGTGGCCTTCCTGCCGGCGCCCCTGCCGGGCGCGAACGGGCTGCCGATCCAGTTCGTGCTGAAATCCACCGGTTCGCTCGACGAACTGAACACGCTGTCGCAGCAGTTCCTGGCCGACGCGCAGAAGAGCGGCCTCTTTCTGTTCCTGGACAGCGACCTGAAGCTCGATCTGCCGCAATACGAAATCGCCATCGACCGCGACAAGGCGGCGCAGCTCGGCCTGAACATGAGCCAGGTGGGCGGCGCGATGGCGAGCATGCTGGGCGGCGGCTACGTGAACTACTTCAGCCTGGGCGCGCGCTCCTACAAGGTGATCCCGCAGGTCGCGCAGATCCACCGGCTGAACGGCGATCAGGTGCTGAACTATCAGGTGGCGACGGTGAACGACGTGCCGGTGCCGCTGTCGGCGATCGCGACGCTGAACACCAAGACGGTGCCGGAGACGCTCAACCACTTCCAGCAGATCAACGCCGCGACCATCGCGGGCGTCGCCGCACCCGGCGTCAGCCAGGAACAGGCGCTCGCCTTCCTGCAGGATCTGGCGCG
>JAFEFJ010000145.1 GCA_018240635.1 Pseudomonadota bacterium
GCGGCGGTCTTCATCAGCCTCAAGGACGGCTCCGCGCGCGTGTGCTGGACCGAAGATGACCAGGACACGTGGTTCGCGCCGGGCGCGCCTCCGCGGCGGCTCACGACGAACGCCTGCATCGGCGACACCGGAACGCTGCCGGCGCGATACGGGCCTTAACCGGCGGGCGGCGACGGGGTCAGCGCACCGTCACCTCCACCGGGATCGTGTGCGGCAAAGGGCCATCCGTTCGCACGGCGAAGCGGTCAGGGCCGGTGAAGCCGGGGGCGGGGCGGTACGCCATGCTGATGCGGTCGGGCATCTTGCGCAGGTCGAGCGTGCCGTGCGCGGGCGGCTCGGCCACCGTCGGGTTGGGATGGATCAGCGCCGCGCGGAAGGACTGGCCGAACTGCAGCCAGCACCAGCCGCCGTCGTTGGTCATCCTCATCGTGCCGTGCGGCGGCCAGTATTGAAGGTCGGGATGGCCGAAGGTCGGCAGATCGGTGGTGCATTCCCGCGACCGCACAAGCCCATCGACCGGAACGCTCGGTAGGGGGAAGCCTGACTCGGAAGGCGGGACGACCTGCGCCGGAGCGGCGCCCGCCCCGAGCGCGGCGAGGGCCGCCGCGCAGATCGCGGATCTGGCGGCGCGTCGCAGGCGGCGGCGGGGCGGCGGACGGTCGGGGCGCATTGCCGGAGATATAGGCGCCGCCGCCGCGAGGCGAAGGCGTGCCGTTTGCCCGCGCGGCCGCCGGCGGATCGCGGCCCGTCAGCCGATGCCGGCGTCGGCGGGCTGATGGACCCGAAGCGCCAGCATCCGCGCGCCGGCCCGGGCATCGACGCCCGCGCCCTCGGCGTCCGCGACCAGGATGCTGTGCGTACGGCCGGCCAGCCACTCGGCGATCAGGGCGGCGTGGTCGCTGGTCGGCGTGGCGGTGGACAGGGCGGCGGCGGCGAGGGCGAGAGCCGCGGCGCCGGTCAGGAACAGTTTGCGCATCCTTGCCTCCTTCACGTGCCGCGGCGCGGCGTTGTCGATGGGCCGAGGATGGCGCGCGCGGCGCCGGTGCGCGGTGAATGCTTTCACACGCCGACGCGGATTTCCGCCTGCTCAGCGCGGGCTGACCTCCACCACCGGCTGGCGCGGGCCGCGCAGCAGGTCGGGCGAGGGCGGGCCGCCCAGCACGTCGCCGGGATCGCCGCGCAGGATGTCCTCCGCCCCGGGCGGCGCGGGGTTGGTGCAGGCCATCGCGCCGGGCGGCGGGATCGGCACGCCGACATAGACCTGCCCGGTGGTGCCGCGCGGCACGCCGGGGCGCCCGCCGATATCGAGCGCCAGCGGCAGCACGCCGCCACCCTCGGCCGATTGATCGACCGGACAATCGGCGGGCTGTGCCAAGGCCGCGCGCGGCGCTAGGACTGCGGGCGCGAGAAAGGCGGCCGCCTGGGCGGCGGCGGCGAATCCCAGGGCAAGGGCTGATCGCATGGGCCTATGATCCGGCGGCCAGGTTAACGGCCTGTCGCCACGGCGGCGCTGGCCCATCTACGGCGTCTGGCCTGCATCGAGACCGGGGTAGCGGATGGCACGACTGCCGGATGGCGACGGCGCGGGCGCGGCGCACGGATTGGCGCATCTGCATGCGCCCCACCTCCAGGCGCCCCACCTGCATCTTCCGCACGCCCACCTGCCGCACGGGCTGGTCTGCTTCCCCCGCCGCATCCTGCCGTGGCTCGAGCCGTGGTTCCTCGCCTACGCCTGCCTCGGCGTGGTGCAGGGCGGGATGCTGCCGCTGTTGCTGCCGCTGTCGGCGGGCGGCACGAACCATGCCGGCATCATCGTGGGCGTGATGAACCTGGCGGGGCTGACGGCACCCGCCTTCGGCCACTTGGCCGACACGGCCCGGCTGCATCGCCCGGTGCTGCTGGCGGGGATGCTGGCGGTGTTGGTCGCGCTGCTGCTGATGCCGCTGCCGCTTCCCTTGGCGCTGAAGGCTGCGCTCGCCGCGCTGCTCGGCCTTGGCTTCGCCGCGTCGAACACGGTCGCCAACATGTTCATCGTCGAGGTGCGCCCGCGCGAGGAATGGGACGCCCGCATCGGCGCGCTGCAGGCGATCAGCGGCGTGGGCCAGGTGGTCGGGCTGCTCGCGGCGGGGTTCATCGGCGGGCGGTTCGCGCTGGCCTTCGGCGTGGCGGCGGGCCTGGTCGCCGCCGCCGTACCGATCGCCTGGGCGACGCTGCGAGGCGTCCGCGTTCCCGACCCGGTGCCGCGCGCCCATGCCGCCGCGCACCCGCCGCTCGGCGGCGAGGGATGGAGCAGCGCGCCGCAGCGCCTGTTCCATGTGGTGACCTGGAACGGGCTCAAGACGCTGATCCGCGAGATGGAGATGCCGTTCGCGCGGCTTCTGCTGGTGTGGTTCGTCGCCTTCGTCGCCATCGGCGCGGTGCTGACGATGTTCCCGCTGTCCCTGATCGACACCTTCGGCGCCTCGCCCCGCCTGCCCGCGACGACCTATGCCTTCGCCTCGGCCGTCAGCCTCGCGGTCTATCCGCTGGCGTCGATGGTGGCGAAGCAGCGCGGCGCGCGGCTGGTGCTGCGCACGGGCTTCGCGATCCGCACCGCCGCCATCGCGCTGCTCGCCGCGGCCTTCCTGCCGGCGTTCGGCAGCATTCCGGCGGTGCTGACCAGCTTCGTCGTGCTGGTGCTGGCTTGGCCGCTGCTGGGCGTTAGCGGCACCGCGCTCGCCGCCCAGCTCGCCCCCGGCGAGAAGGGCGAGGCGATTGGGCTGTTCAACGCCACGTCCTCGCTGGCGGGCGCGGCGGGCGCGTTCCTGGGCGGCTGGGCGACCGGCGCCTACGGCTACGGCGCGGTCTGCATGGCCGCCGCCGTGGCGGTGCTGGTCGCAACCCTGCTGGCCGGCGGCGCGGCGCCCGAGCCGCCCGCGGCGGAACCGGTCAGCGGCGGCGGCCCAGCCGCGTAACCCAGGCGGCGACGAAGGCGATCAGCGTCGCCATCAGCGCGACCCCGACCAGGAAGCGCACCACATGCAGGGCGCTGCCCAGCACGATGCAGGCGACCCAGACCGCCGCCAGCACCAGCAGAAGCCGCCCAAGCGTCATCGCCCCGTCTCCGCCGCCACTATGCCGTTCGTCATACCGCGAGAGGCAGCCACACGCTGACCGTGGTGCCGACGCCTTCCTCGCTTTCGATCAGCAACTGCCCGCGATGGCGGTTGACCACGTGCTTGACGATCGCAAGCCCGAGCCCGGTCCCGCCCGCAGCGCGCGAACGCCCGGTATCTACGCGGTAGAACCGCTCGGTCAGCCGCGGCAGGTGCTGGCGCGGGATGCCCGCGCCCTGGTCCGCCACGCTCAGCACCACGCCCGGGCGCGCGGGCCAGCGGCGGTCGAGCGGCGCGCCGGGCTGCGCGGGCGGATCGGCGCGCGCCGCCGACAGCCGCACCGCGCCCCCTTCGCGCCCGTATTTCACCGCGTTCTCCAGCAGGTTCTGCACCACCTGCGCGATTTGGTCGGCATCCGCCGTCAGCGGCGGCAGGCCGGGCGCGACGGCGAGGTCGAGCGTGTTCCCGCGCGCGCCGAGCCGCGGCTCGAACCCGGCGGCGAGGCGCGGCAGCAGCGCCCCGAGATCGACCGTGCCGGACGGCGGCTGATGCTCCATCAGCTCGATCCGGGACAGGCTGAGCAGATCGTCGATCAGCCGGTTCATCCGCGCCGCCTGCTCGGCCATGATGCCGAGGAAGCGCTGCTGCGCGGGCGGATCGTCGGCGGCGGGTCCGCGCAGCGTGTCGATGAAGCCGATCAGCGAGGCGAGCGGCGTGCGCAGTTCGTGGCTGGCATTGGCGACGAAATCGGCCCGCATCCGCTCCACCGCCCGTTCCCGCGACCGGTCGGACAGCACCACCAGCGCGCGCCCACCATCCGCGACCGGCGGGTCCATCGGGATCACCCGCGCATCCACCTCGCGCGGGACCGGCACCGGCAGGACCAGCTCCGCGTTCTGCGGCGTATTCTGCGACAGCGCGCGGTCGATCGCGCCGCGCAGCGCCGGATGGCGCAGCACCAGCGCGAGGTCGCCGCCGAAGGCCGTCCGGGCGGCGGGATTGGCGCGGCGCACCTCGTTGTCTGCGCCGAGCACGATCAGCGGGTCGGGCAGAAGCTCGATCACCGCCTCGTCGGCGCGGCGCTGGCGCTCGGCCTGGGCCGCGCGCTGCGCGAGGCCGCGCGACAGGCGCTCCACCTCGCGCATCAGCGGCTCGACCCCGGGCAGCAGCGGCTGCCCCGAGGGAGCGGCATCCGGCGAGCCGGTGGAGCGGACCGAGGCGGCGAGGAGATCGAGATCGCGCGCCCAGACCGAGGCGACGACGAAGGCCACGCCGGCGATCAGCACGAGCGCCGCCATGCCGGCGGCGGGATTGGCGTAGCCCAGCGCCATCATGGCCACCAGCGCCGCAGCGGGCGCGGCGGCGACGGAGACCAGGGCCGCGAACATCCGCCGGCGCCCGGACCGGCCGGCTAGACGCCTGGGGCGCCCGGCGAGGACGGCGCGGGCGCGATGATCTGCGGCCCGCCGCGCTGCATCTCGAACACCGCGAGGCCCCGCCGCACATGGCCGTCCGGCAGCAGGATGATCAGGCCGTCCGATCCGGCGAAGCCCTGCGGCTGGGTCAGCGCCGCGACCGACACGCCCTGCCGGGTGTCGAGCGCGCGGGCGATAGCGGCGGCGTCGAAGGCCAGATCGGCCAGCGGCGGCGCCGGCGAGCCGTATTTGGCGGTGAACGCCTGGTCGAAGCCGGTGCGCGCAGCCGGGTCGGGCGCGGCGTACCAGGCGCCGGGCAACGCTGAGGCGCCGCTGTTGGGCAGGCTCCACAGCGCCGGCCCGAGCACTCGGCCCGGTCCGGTGGGAACGTCGTAGTACGGCAGCAGGGACGCGATCTCCGACAGGGCGATGCCGGTATCGCCCAGCAGCAACGAGTCGAAGGGTGCGGGCGGAATCGACTGGCGCTGGCGGACAAGTTCCTGCGCCTGCTTCCGGCCCTCCGGCGTATCGAGGGCGCGGGCGGCCTTGATCTGGGCGTCGATCAGGCCGCCGCGCGAGGCGTAGCCCGAGATCTCCCGGGTCGCCGCGTTGATCGAACTCATGCCCTGCGCGTAGTAGCGGACCTGCGAGCCACCCGCGACCTCCGCCAGCGCCGCGCCCATCGCGTGGCCGAGCGCATTGTCGGGCAGCAATCCGGCGAATGTGTTCTTCCCCTGCTCCTGCGCCGCGCCGACGAGGCGGCGGACCTGCTGGACCGGGGTGATCCCGAGCGGCCACACGCCGGGGCGCGCCTGCGCGGGATCGTTGGTGAAGGCCAGCACGGGGATCTGCGCCGCCTGCGCAATCGTCGCCACCGCGCCGGTTTCGGCCGAAGTCAGCGGGCCCAGGATCATCGCGTCCCCGGCCGCGACCGCCGCGCGGGCGGCCGCCGCCGCGCCTTCGGGGGTGCTGCCGGTATCGCGCACCGTCAGCGCCGGGGAGCCCGGACCGGCAAGCGCAAGCTGTGCCGCCTTCAGCATCGGCTGGCCGACGTCGGCGTTTGCCCCCGACAGCGGCAGCAGGATGCTAACCTGCTTGCCGCCGCGCGCATTGGCCGCCGCGCCCGTGGTCAGCGACGTTACCTGTCCGCCGCCCCCCGGCATTCCGCCGGTGCCGGCGCAGGCCGCCAGCGCCACCGTTGCCGCCAGGAGTACGAATGCCCGACGAAGCATGCGCCCAAGTCCCCCCGCAAGAAGCCGTGCCCGCCTCGGCTGGTTCCAACCGGCCGACAGGACTTGTGCTGGTTTCCACACCGATCGGCAACCTCGGGGACATGACGGCCCGGGCGCGGGAAACCCTGGCGGCGGCCGATCTCGTGCTGGCGGAGGACACCCGCAACACCGCACGGCTGTTCTCGGCGCTCGGCATCGCCACCCGCCTCGCCGCGCTGCACGACCATAACGAGGAAGCGCAGATCCCCACCGTGCTCGGCCTGCTGCGCCAGGGCCGCACAGTCGCGCTGGTGTCGGACGCCGGCACGCCGCTGATCTCCGATCCCGGCTTCCGGCTGGTGCGCGCCGCCATCGCCGAGGGCCTGCCGGTCAGCGCGGCCCCCGGCGCGAGCGCGGTGCTGACCGCGCTCGTGCTGTCCGGGCTGCCGCCGCATCCGTTCCTGTTCCTGGGCTTCCCGCCGCCGCGCCAGGCCGCGCGGCTCGCCGCCTTCGCCACGCTGCGCGCGGCTGAGCGGGCGGGGCTGGCCGCGACGCTGATCTGGCACGAGGCGCCGCACCGGCTGGCCGAGACGCTGGCGGACGCGCAGGCGACGTTCGGCGACCGGCAGGCGGCGGTCGGGCGCGAACTGACCAAGCGGTTCGAGGAAGTGCGGCGCGGCCGGCTATCCGACCTCTCGGCGCATTTCGCCGCCACCGCGCCGCGCGGCGAGATCACGCTGCTGATCGGCCCGCCCGAGCAGGACGACCCGGAAGACCTGGACGGCAAGCTCGCGCAGGCGCTGGCCGGGAACAGCGTGAAGGACGCCGCCGCGCTCGTCGCCGCAGCTACCGGCCTGCCGCGCAAGCTGGTCTATGCGCGCGCGCTGGCGCTGGCGGCAAAGCCGGACGCGCCCCGGTAAACCCCGCACGAGGCGCATTCAGCCCCTTGCGCATAATGTAGCCAAGGCTACATTCTGCATCCGATAGTTCATCGTATTGCAGTTGCTGTATGGCGGGACGGAACATGTCGGAGACGGTTGCGAGCCTCGATACGATCAGCGCGGGCGCGGTCCGGGCGGCGCGGGAGACGCTGGCGGGCAAGCGCCGCGGCCTGCGCGGCTTCCTGCCCTTCGCCGGTCCCGCCGTCATCGCCTCGGTCGCCTATGTCGATCCCGGCAACTTCGCCACCAACATCCAGGGCGGCGCGCAATTCGGCTACCTGCTGCTGTGGGTGGTCGTGCTCGCCAACGCGCTCGCGATGCTGTTCCAGGCGATGTCCGCGAAGCTCGGCATCGTCACCGGGCAAAGCCTGCCGCAGCTCTGCCGCACGCATTTCCCGCGCCCGCTGGTCATCGCCATGTGGCTCGCGAGCGAGGTCGCGGCGATGGCGACCGACCTTGCCGAGACGCTGGGCGCCGCCATCGGCCTCTCGCTGCTGTTCGGCCTGAATCTGGTCACCGGCCTGCTCATCACCTTCGCGGTCACCTACGCGATCCTGCTGCTGCAGGGCCGCGGCTTCCGCACCATCGAGGTGGTGATCGGCGCCTTCGTCGCGGTGATCGGCCTCTGCTACGTCGCGCAGCTCGCGATGGCGCCGCCCGACTGGGGCGCTTTCCTGTTCCACTCTGCCGTGCCGCAGCTCGCCGGCCCCGAGAGCGTCGTTCTGGCGGTCGGCGTCGTCGGCGCCACCGTGATGCCGCATGCGATCTACCTGCACTCAAGCCTCGTGCAGAACCGCATCCCCGCCGCGAACGAGGCGGAGACGCGCCGCATCCTCGCCTTCTCGAACCGCGAAGTGGTGATCGCGCTCGGCGTCGCGGGGCTGGTGAACATGGCGATGATGGCCGTCGCCGCCGCCGTGTTCCATGTCGGCCACGCCGACGTCGCCTCCATCGAAACGGCCTACCACACGCTCGTGCCGCTGCTCGGCGCGGCGGCGGGCGTGGTGTTCATGGTGGCGCTGCTCGCCTCCGGCCTGTCGAGTTCCGTCGTCGGCACGATGGCGGGGCAGGTCATCATGCAGGACTTCGTGGGCTTCCGGATCCCGCTCTGGGTCCGCCGCCTCGCGACCATGCTGCCGGCGCTCGCCGTCGTCGCCGCGGGCGTCGCGCCCACCGATGCGCTGGTCATCAGCCAGGTGGTGCTGAGCCTCGTGCTGCCGGTGCCGATGATCGCGCTCGTGGTGCTGGCCGGGCGCGCCGACGTGATGGGCCGCTTCGCCAACCGCCGCCGCGTGCAGGCCGCGGCGATCGCCGCGACCGCCGTGGTGCTGGGCCTCAACATCGTGCTGCTGCTGCAAACCGCGGGCGTGCCGATCCCGCTGCTCGGCAACGGCTGAGGCCGCCGCATCCGGGGTTGATCGGCCCCCGCCCGCGCGTCATGGTCCGGACGCCCCGCCGCACAGGACAGAAGCGTGACAACGGCCTCGCCGCATAGCCACAACGCGCCCGTCATGCCCGCCGAGCCGACGCAGGCGCGGCGCTTCGGCAAGGCGCGCACCGCGCGATCGGCCGCGCTGACCGAGGATTACGTCGAACTGATCGCCGACCTGCACGCGAGCGCCGGGGAGGCGCGTCCCACCGACATCGCGCGCCGCCTGGGCGTGGCGCACGCGACGGTCGCGAAGACGGTGGGCCGGCTGAAGCGCGAGGGGCTGGTGGTCGCCAAGCCCTATCGCGGCATCTTCCTCACGCGCGAGGGCGAGGCGCTGGCCGCGCGCGTCCGTGCGCGCCACCGGCTGGTGGTCGATCTGCTGCGCGCCGTCGGCGTCCCCGCCGAGGCGGCGGAGCAGGACGCCGAGGGCATCGAGCATCACGTCTCGCAGGCGACGCTGAAGGCCTTCGCCCGCTTCCTCGGCGACCGCAGCCGGCCCCCGACGGCCGGCTGAGTCTCGCAGGCCGGGGCTACGCCAGCGCGCCGCCCGACAGGTCGGCGGCCTTGCGCTGCAGGCTGGCGATCAGCGCATCCCCGCCGCCGCGCGCGAGCAGGCTGCGGAAATCCGACCGCTGCGTCGCGACGCGGCTGATAGAGCCATCCGCCAGCACGTCCACCACGCGCCAGCCCTGCGGCGTCTGTCGCATCACGTAGCCGAAATCGACCGGATCGCCGGACGCCGGCACGAGCTTGCTCGACACCACGACCTGCTCCGTCCCGGCCGCGCGCACATCGGGCGACACCGTGAAGCTCTGCCCGGTGAAGTTGTTGAAGTTCGCGACGTAGCTGGCGACCGTATAGCGGCGGAACGCATCGAGCAGCTTCGCCTGCTGGTCAGCCGGCAGACTGTTCCAGCGCGGCCCCACCGACACCGCGAGCACCGATTGCAGGTCGAAGGTGCGGTCCACCACCGGGGCGAGCGCAGCGTAGCGGCGGTTGAAGTCCTGCGCCTTGCCGGCCTTCATCGAGGCGATCAGTGCGTCGTTGAACGCGCGGATCGCGGCGACCGCATCCGCGGGCGCGGCATCGGCGAAGGCGCGCGGGGCGAAGGCGGGCAGCACGGCGGCCGCGGCGGCGAGGCCGAACAGGCCCCGGCGGCCCAGCATCGGCCGGTTGGCGGCGGCAACGGTTTCATTCTCGATCATCACGACATTCTCCCTGTGTGCAGGAGCAAAACTCAGAAGTGCTCAGGTGAAGCGGCAGTCCTCGGCGATGTGGCCCTGGAAGGGGCGCCAGATCTGCGTCGCGCCCAGCAGGGGCACGCCGACATAGCCGCGCAGGTGCAGGCGGCCTGTGGGGTCGACCCAGACCTGCGCCTGGTACGTCTTGCCGTTGCGCGGATCGGTGATGTGGCCTTCGGTCACGCCGTCCTGCTGCTCGGCGGACCCGGTGAAGATGGTCAGACCGCATTGGGAGCGGCCCTGCACGTCGGTCGGCATGGGCTCGTCCTGCGCGCGGTCGATGCCGACGATGGAGCCGCACAGCCCCGCCTCGCAGGGGGCAAAGCGGATCACGCCGTGCCCGCTCTCGGTCAGCCAGGTGCCGACCGGATTGCCCGTCTGCCCGTCCTGCGCGGAGGCCGGCACGGAGGCGAATGGCGCAACGGAGGCAACGGCCAGCATGGCGGCGGCAATCCTCGTTCCGAGCGGTGTCATTGCGGCTAAGCCTTGGTCTCTGGCGTCGTAATTCCGTTTCACGGGCTTGGCTGTGAGCCGCCTCACCGTCCCGGCCACGTGGGGGCGCACGATGGCGTGTGCCATGCGGGGAGGCTCATGCCTCACGCCCGCGCCACGCATGCAAGGGAGGGTTGCGCCGCCGCGGGGCGGCGCGCGGTCAGGCCGCGGCGCGGCGGTCCAGCCAGCCGAGCAGCGCGTCGCGCACCGCCGGAAGGCTCTTGTAGAGGTCGGTTTCCGGCGGCAGGCCGCGCACCGCGGAGGCGAGGCGCGCGGCGATGTCCGGCCGCGCGGCGATGCGCTCCACCGCGTAGACATGGACGCGGATGGTGAACAGGACCGCGTT
>JAFEFJ010000146.1 GCA_018240635.1 Pseudomonadota bacterium
CCTCGAAGGCCTACACGCTGAAGTTCGTCGATCAGAAGGTCGGCATGCCCGCCGCGAAAAGCCCGTAAGGGCTTCGCGGGGGTGCTGCGGATCGAGGCTGTCGGCCGCCGCTTCGCAAGCGGCGTGGAGGCGCTGCGCGACGTTTCGCTCGATATCGGCGCGGGCGACTTCATCGCGCTGCTCGGCCCGTCGGGCTGCGGCAAGTCCACGCTGCTGCGCCTGATCGCCGGGCTCGACGCGCCGGATGCGGGACGGCTCGTGTGGGACGACGGCAAGCGGCCCGCGCCGGGCGATATCGGCTACGTCTTCCAGGACGCGACGCTGCTGCCCTGGGCGACGGCGGAGGAGAACGTGTACCTGCCGCTGCGCCTGAAGGGCACGGCATGGAGCGACGCGGCGGCGGAGGTGCGCGCGGCGCTGCACCGCGTGGGGCTCGCGGGGTTCGAGTCCGCGCGGCCCGGGCAGTTGTCGGGCGGGATGCGGATGCGCGTCTCCATCGCCCGCGCGCTGGTCACGCGCCCGCGCATCCTCTTGATGGACGAGCCTTTCGCGGCGCTGGATGAATTCACCCGCCACCGGCTGCAGGCCGATCTGCACACGGTGTGGGAGCAGGTGGGCTGCACCGTCGTGTTCGTGACCCATTCGATCTACGAGGCCGCCTATCTCGCGCGGCGCATCGTGCTGATGTCGCCGCGTCCTGGCCGCATCGCGCGCGAGATCGTCTCGCCGCTGGCGGTGGGGCCGGAGACGCGGCTCGATCCCGCCTATGCCGCGCTGGTGCGCACCGTGACCACCGCGCTGGAAGGCGCGCTGGAAGCGGCATGAACGAACGCCTGCTGCGCTTCGCGCCCGGCCTGTTCGGGCTGCTCGCACTCGCGCTGTGGGAAGCCGCGGTGCGGCTGACCGGCGTGCCGGTTTATATCGTGCCCGGTCCGATCGCCATCGTGGGCGCCTTCCTGTCCGATCCCGTCGGCCTGCTGATGGCGCTGGCGTCCACGCTGGCGGTGACCTTCACCGCGCTGATCGCGGCGGCGACGCTCGGACTCGCGATGGCGGTGGCGATGTCGGCGAGCCGGCTGGCGCACGCCGCGATCATGCCCTGGGCGGTGGTTCTGCAAGTCACGCCGATCGTCGCCATCGCGCCGCTGATCATCATCTGGGTCGGCGATCCCTTCGCCTCGCTGGTGGTGTGCGCGGTGATCGTCGCGTTCTTTCCGGTGTTCGCGAACACCGCGACCGGCCTCGCCTCGGTGCCGCCGGAGCTGGCCGACCTGTTCCGCCTGTACGGCGCGGGGCGGTGGCGCACATTGACGCTGCTGCGCCTGCCGGCGGCGCTGCCCTATTTCCTCTCGGGCCTGCGCATCTCGGGCGGACTCGCGCTGGTGGGCGCGGTGGTGGCGGAGTTCGTCGCCGGATCGGGCGGCTTCGCCTCGGGGCTTGCCTACCGCATTCTGGAATCCGGCTACCGGCTGCAGGTGGCGCGCATGTTCGCCGCCCTCGTGCTGCTGTCGGGCGCGGGCATCGTCATCAACATCGGCCTCGGCAAGCTGGGCGACGCGATCCTGCGCCGGCGGGGGCTGTCGGCGGTGGCCGGAGCGTAGGCCGCGGCGTGGCGGATCGCGCTTCGCGCATCCGCCCTGCAGCCGTGGTAGAGCGGATGCGCGGAAGGCGCGATCCGCGGGCGACGATCCTTACTCCGCCGCCGCCGCCAGTTCCTTGCGCACCGGGGTGTAATGCCAGCCCTCGGCGTGCTTCTTCCAGTACAGCGCCTTCAGCCTGGCCGACAGCGGGCCGGGACGGTCGTTGCCCATGATGCGGGTGCCGACGCGCGAGACCGGCATCACGCCGCCGGCCGTGGTGGCGGTGAACACCTCGTCGGCGTCCTCCAGCACCGCCCGCGGGATCGGCGCGATCTCGGCGGGGATGCCCTCCATCGCGCACAGGTCGAGCACCGACTGGCGTGTGACGCCCTGCAGGCTGCCGCGGTCGGGGGTGAGAACCTTGCCGTCCTTCACGACGAAGACGTTGAAGCCCGGCCCTTCTGTCACGAAGCCCTGCGCGTCGCACAGGATCGCGGTGTCGAAGCCATGCTCGTGCGCCTCCATCAGCCCGGTGGTCAGGTCGCTCCACTGGTAGTTCTTCACCGTGGGATCGACCGAGGCGTCCGGCACGCGCGGCACCGAGGCGATCCACAGATGCGCGCCGCGCTCCTGCACGTCCTTCGGGATCACGTCGATCCAGGGGATGGCGTAGGCCATGAAGTGGTTCTCGCAATCCGCCGGGCGGCGCGATCCGCCGATCTTCGGGCGCCCGCGGCTCGCGATCATCGCCACGTAGGCGTCCGACAGGCCGGTCAGCGCGACGCAGCGGTGCAGGATCTCCTCCATCCGCTCCAGGCTCTCGGGCGGGGCGAGCTTACGCTTGCCCATCGCGCGGGCGAAGCGCCGCATGTGGTCCTGCAGCCGGAAGAACCCGTCGTTGAAGACGTGGACCACGTCGTAGACGCAGTCCGACCGGGTGAACCCCCAGTCGAGGACGGAGATGTTCGCC
This sequence comes from Pseudomonadota bacterium, assembly GCA_018240635.1. Lineage (GTDB taxonomy): Bacteria > Pseudomonadota > Alphaproteobacteria > Acetobacterales > Acetobacteraceae > JAFEFJ01. The sequence goes on from JAFEFJ010000146.1 coordinate 2,551, forward strand.
TCGGCGATGGGCACGAACCCGCCCCGCACATAGGCCGCGCCGTCCGCAAACCGCTCGTTCATCGCCCCGCTCCCGCTCGCTGCGGGGGTTAGATTGCTCAGTGTCGACACCAGGGGCAAGCAGGACTTCCGGCGCCGCGCCGGAGGGGCCAGAGTGCTGCGCGGGCAGGGAGGCACTGCGATGGACGATTTCCTGGCAATGACCGAGGCGGATATCGCGCGGTGGTTCGGCATCGCGGCGCCGAACGAGCCGGCGCGGCGCATGGCGGCCGACATGGCGCAGATCATCGCCGCCTTCGAGAAGGTGCGCGGCACGCTGAAGTTCGAGGACGAACCGTCGAGCTTCGAGCAGGCGCTGCTGGACACGCGGGACGCTGGCGCATGATCCGCAACAGCGACCTCGCCGACCTCTCGCTGGTGGACGCGGCGGAGGCGGTGCGCACGGGGGAAACCACCTCCGAGGCGCTGCTGGATGCGTGCCTTGCCACGATCGACGCGGCGAATGGGCAGGTGAACGCGACGATCTGGCTCGACCGCGAAGGCGCGCGGGAGGCGGCGCGGGAGGCGGACAAGGCCCGCGCGGCGGGCGCGCCCCTCGGCCCGCTGCACGGCGTGCCGATGGCGCACAAGGACATGTACTACCAGGTGGGACGGCGCAGCACCTGCGGCTCGGCGATCCGCGAGGATTTCGTTGCCGATGCAACGGCAACCGTCGTGGAGCGGCTCGCCGCCGCCGGGGCCTATGCGTTCGGCGGGCTGAACATGGCCGAGTTCGCGCTGAACCCGACCGGACACAACAAGGCGTTCGGCGATTGCCGCAATCCCTGGGGCGCGGACCACATCACCGGCGGATCGTCCTCGGGCTCCGGCGCGGGCGTGGCGGCGCGGTTCACCTTCGCGGCGCTGGGCTCCGATACCGGCGGGTCGATCCGCCTGCCCGCCTCCGCCTGCGGCGTGACGGGCCTGAAGCCCACGCAGACGCGGGTGTCACGCGCGGGTGTCATGCCGCTGTCCTTCTCCTGCGACAACGTGGGGCCGCTGACCCGCACGGCGCGCGACTGCGCGCGGTTCATGTCCGTGATCGCCGGGCACGATCCGCGCGATCCGACCAGCGCGCGCCTGCCGGTGCCGGACTACGAAGCCGTGCTCGACGGCGACGTGCGCGGGCTGCGCATCGGCATCGCCGAGACTTACTTCCTGAACGGCGCCGACGCGCCGGTGGTCGCGGCGGTGGAGCAGGCGTGCGCCGTGTTCGCCGCGCGCGGCGCCATCGTCAGCCGCATCGCGCTGCCGCTGATGGACGCGGTGACGGCCTATGGCGGCATCGTCTCCCGCGTGGAGGCCAGCACGATCCACGAGACCTGGATGCGCGAACGGCCCGGCGACTACGCGGTGCATCTCAGCGCGCGGCTCTACGCGGGCTTCGCCATTCCCGCCGCCTACTACGTGCAGGCGCTGAGCCGGCGCGGCCCGGTGCTGCGCGCCTTCGCGGGCGAGGTGTTCGGCAAGGTCGACGTGCTCGCCACGCCCACCATCCGCACCTGCCTGCCGACGCGCGCCGAAACCGATATCGACCACGGCCCGCCGGGCAGCGAGACACGCTTCATGGCGGTCTCCGCCAATACCCGCCCGTTCAACTACCTGGGCCTGCCCGCCATCAGCATCCCCTGCGGCTTCGATCCGAACGGGCTGCCCATCGGCCTGCAGCTCGCCGCCCGCCCGTTCGGCGAGGCGCGGCTGCTGAAAGTGGCCGACGCCTATCAGCGCGACACCGACTGGCATCTCCGCCGCCCTCCGCTTCCGGGAGCGGCGGCGTGACCGACCGCGCCGCCTTCCTCGCCGCGACCCAGGGCTGGGCCGAGGAGGTGACGGACATCGCCGCCACGCTGATCGCCGCCGCCTCGCCCAACCCGCCCGGCGACACCCGCGCCGCCGCCGAGGCCGCCGCCGCGATGCTGCGCGAGGCGGTGCCGGATGCCGAGCTGACGCTGCACGAATCCGCGCCGGGCATCGTCAATCTGGTTGCGCGCGTAACCGGCACTGGACCGGGACGGCGGATCATCCTGAACGGGCACCTGGACACCTATCCGGTGAACGAGGCGCTGCCCTGGACCGTCGATCCGCTCGGCGGCGAGGTGCGCGACGGCAGGCTGTATGGCCGCGGCGCCGCCGACATGAAGGGCGGCATCGCCGCCTCGATGGTCGCGCTGTCCGTGCTTGCAGAACACCGCGACAAATGGCCGGGCGAGGCAGTGCTGACGCTGGGCGGCGACGAGGAGACGATGGGGCCGCTCGGTACCCAATGGCTGATGGAGAACGTGCCGCACGCCGTCGGCGATGCAGCGATCATCGGCGACGCCGGCTCGCCCGAGGTGCTGCGCTTCGGCGAGAAGGGCTTCATCTGGATGGAGGTGGAAGCCGCCGGCAAGCCCGCGCACGGCGCGCACGTTCACCTCGGCATCAACGCCTACGACCGGCTGCGCCGCGCGCTCGATGCGCTCGAAGGGATGCGCGCCCTGCCGGTCGCCGCGCCCGCCTCCGTGACCGACGCCATCGCCGCCGCGCGCGCGGTGTCGGAGGCGCTGAACGGCGCGGGCGAATGCGATGTGCTCGGCTCGGTCACGGTGAATATCGGGCGGGTGGAAGCGGGCACGTCGATGAACCTCATCCCCGCCCTGGCGCGGGCAGCGGTCGATATCCGCCTGCCGGTCGGCGTTGCGGGCGACGCGGCGCTGGCGGCCGTGCGCGCCGCCCTCGATGGAATGGACGGGATTTCCTGGCGCGTGCTGCGCCGCGTGGAGCCGAGCTTCACCGATCCGAAGGGCGAGATCGTCGGCTGCACGATGCGCGCCGCTGCCGACGTGCTGGGCCACGCGCCGGTCGCGAACATGCGCGTCGGTGGTTCGGACTCGCGGCTGTTCCGCGCGGCCGGAATTCCGGCGGTCGTGTACGGCCCGACGCCGTTCAACATGGGCGGCGCCGACGAATACGTGCTGGTGAGCGAGCTTGATGCGGTGGCGCGGGTCCATGCCCTCGCCGCCTTCGATTTCCTGACAGCGTAACGGAGGAAACAATCCATGGGCGCCGACGCACGGATCGCTGAACTCGGCCTCGATTTGCCGCCGCCGCCGAAGCCGCTCGGCAACTACGTGCCGTACCGCATCGGCGGCGGGTTGCTGTTCCTCTCGGGCGTCGGCCCGCGCCGGGCGGACGGCAGCAGCGTCACCGGCAAGGTGGGCGCCGCGATCGACGTGCCGGCGGCCTATCAGGCGGCGCGGCTCTGCGGATTGAACCTGCTGACCAACATGCGTTCGGCGCTCGGTTCGCTCGACCGCGTGGACACCATCCTGAAGGTGCTCGGCATGGTGAACGCGGCGCCCGATTTCGGCCAGCACCCGGCGGTGATCAACGGCTGCACCGACCTGTTCGTGGAAGTCTTCGGCGACAACGGCCGCCCCGCCCGCTCGGCGGTGGGCATGGGCAGCCTGCCCAACGACATCTCGGTGGAGATCGAGGCGATCGTGCTGCTGAAGTAGACGCGTTTCCGGTCGCGGCGGCGCCGCTCGTCTATGTCGAGATGCGTTCGCATGGGTTGGGTCTGTCAGTCGTACATCAGTGGCCTTCGGCGACCATGATGGGATGAAGGGCAGGGAGCGGAATCCTCAGGCTCCGGCTGCCTTTCCTAGAAGGTATCCCGCGTAACGTTTCCGGAGCTCGGTCTTCAGCAGCTTCCCGGTCGCGGTGTGGGGCAGGCTGTCGACGAACACAACGTCGTCGGGCAGCCACCATTTGGCGATGCGGCCGGCGAGGAAATCCAGGATCGACTGCTTGTCCGGCTCCGCGCCGGGCTTGAGCTGGACGATCAGCAAAGGGCGTTCCTGCCATTTCGGGTGCTCGGCGGCGATCACCGCCGCTTCGAACACGTCGGGGTGGGAGACGGCGAGGTTCTCGATCTCGATCGAGGAAATCCATTCCCCGCCCGACTTGACGATGTCCTTCAGCCGGTCGGTGAGCTGCACGTAGCCGTCGGGGTCGATGGTGGCGGCATCGCCCGTGCTGAACCAGCCGTCGGCGTCGAGGACGTTGCCGCCCTCCCCTTTGAAGTAGCCGGACACCACCCAGTTGCCGCGCACCTTCAGCTCACCCACCGTCTTGCCGTCGTGCGGCAGCGCGGCGCCGAGCGGATCGACGAGCTTCACCTCGGCGCCGAAGACCTGCCGCCCCTGCTTGACCTGCATGTCTACGATCTGATCGGGCGCCGCATCGGCGTGGCGGGCGAGCGGCGCGCCGATGGTAACGATCGGGCTGGTTTCTGTCATGCCCCAGGCGTGCAGCAGGAACACGCCCATCATGTCGCGGAACTTCTCGATCATCGCGCGCGGCGGCGCGGTGCCGCCGGCGAATACGTGGCGCAGCTTGAGCGCGGCAAGGTCGATGCGGCCGCGGTTCGCTTCGGCCCATGCCAGGAACATCAGCCAGATGGTCGGGATGCCGCCCGCCTTGGTGCAGCCCTCGTCGCGCAGCAGCGTGTAGATGCTTTCGGGATCGAGCTTCGGGCCGGGCAGCACCATCTTCGCGCCGCACATCGCCGCCGAGAACGGGATGCTCCAGGCATTGGCGTGGAACAGCGGCACCACAACCAGGATGCTGTCGCGCGCGCTGAAGGCGAAGCCGTCGGTCGCGCATGCGGCGAAGGCGTGCAGCACCGTCGAGCGGTGGCTGTACAGCACGCCCTTCGGATTGCCCGTGGTGCCGGATGTGTAGCAGAGCGTGGAGGCGGCGTTCTCGTCCAGTTCCGGCCAGGCGAAATCCGGCGCGGCGTCCGCGAGCAGCGTCTCGTAGCAAAGCAGCGGCGAGACAGCGGCCTCGGGCATCGCATCGGCGCCACACAGCGCGATCCAGGCGCGCACCTTGGGCAGATGCGGCGCAAGATGTTCCACGAGCGGCGCGAAGACCGGATCGAAAAACACCGCCGCGTCCTCGGCGTGGTCCATGATGTAGACGAGTTGGTCGTGGAACAGGCGCGGGTTGACGGTGTGCAGCACGCGGCCCGCGCCGGTGACCCCGTAGTACAGCTCCAGGTGGCGGTGGCCGTTCCAGGCCAGCGTGGCGACGCGCCCGCCGGGAGCGATGCCGAGGGTTTCGAGCATGTTCGCCACACGCCGGGAACGGGTGGCGATTTCGGCGTAGGTGCTGCGGTGGATCGCACCGTCGGCGCCGCGCGAGACGATTTCCCGTCGGCAATGCCAGGTGGCGGCGTAGTCGAGCAGGCTGGAAATCAGCAGCGGGCGCTGTTGCATGAGCCCGAGCATGGCGCGTCCTCCCGCCGCCGGGTCTGCCGCCCGGCCGGCCGGCGCGACGATGCCCGAGCCGGCACGGGTGGGCAACGGCGGGACATCACCCACGCGTGTGTTTGACCCACATCAGAGCGGCGGCGTTGTTCCGTGCGATGATCGGGTCCGATCTTGTGAGGAGGACGCGCCATGACCGATACGCCGCAGCCGATGCTGTCCGTCGCGTCCCTGTTCGCGGAGCGCGAGGCGCGCCGCGAGCGCGAACGGACGGCCGACGAGCAGTTGAAGCAGAAGGCGCAGGAAGAACTCGCCGCCTACAAGAAGCGTCTCGACGAGTTCCTGCTGACCGACGCGCATATCGAGACGGTGCTGGACCGCATCAAGCGCGCCTTCGACCGGGGCGAGACGGAGCTGATGCTGGTCTCCTTCCCGAGCAGTTTCTGCACCGACAGCGGGCGGGCGGTGGCGAACGCCGATGTGCCGCCAATCAACAAGGCGGCGGCGCCCGGCCCGGACGCCGAGCCGGCGTGGCTAGCCACGTTGCCCAAAGGCGCGCGGCCGATCTACAACTACTGGAAGCAGACCCTGAAGCCGGGGGGCTTTCAGTTCAGCGCCCGGATCGTGAACTTCCCGAGCGGGATGCCGGGCGATGTCGGCCTGTTCTTCTCCTGGCCGAAGGACTTGCAGGCCTGACCGCCGCCGCGGGCCGCGCGGGTCAGCCCACGCGCGGCAACGCGACGCGGTTGCGGACGAAATACGCCTCGGCGCCCGCGTGGTACGGCACGGCCGTGTTGCGCCCGGCATTGGCGGCGATGGTTTCCGCCGCCACCGGCGCGCGCGCCACGAGGTCGGCATGGCCGGCCATGACGGCGGCGACGATCGCCTCGGCGAGGTCGTCGGGCAGGTCGGCGCGGCAGAGCGCGATGTTGAAGGTGGTCACTACCGGCAAGGGGCTGCGCAGCGTGCGGTAGGTGCCGCGCGGCAGTTCGCCCGCCGACAGGTCGGGCATGGCCTCGCGCAGCTGCTCCACCTCGCGGCGCGAGAAACCGATGATGCGCAGATCGGTGCGGGTTTCCTCCGCCGCGATGGCGGGAACCGGCGCGCCGGCGGCGACGATGCTGGCATCGAGCACGCCGGAGGCGACCTGCGCCACCTGATCGCCGATGCCGCCGAAGCGGATCTGGCGCGGGCGGATGCCGAGGGTTGCGAGCATCGCCGGGGCGAAGGTGCCGGAGGTGCCGCCCTCCTCGCCGATGCCGATCACGCGCCCGGAGAACTGGGCGAGCCGGACGATGCCGGAATCGGCGCGGGCGACGGCGTGGAACGGCGTCGAGTACATCGGGAACAGCGCGCGGATGCTCCGCAGCTTCGTGCCCTGGGTCCACGCGCCTTCGCCTTCCCAGGCCTGGCGGGCGACGGCGGTGGTGGACATGCCGAGCTGCACCGCGCTGCGGTCCAGCAGCAGGATGTTCTGGTTCGGCCCCTGCGTCGCGCGGTAGGCGAGGTTGACGCCGGTGGCGGCCTGCGCCAGCGCCCCCCAGGCGGGGCCGTACACCGCATAGGTGCCGCCGGTGCTGCCGGTGCCCATGGTCAGCGCGGTCGGCCACAGCGCGGTGCGTTTCGGCGGCGCCGCGCAGCCGGCGAGCAGCGCGGCGGCCAGGAAGTCGCGCCTGCGCATCCATCCCCCTTTGCCGCGCCTAAACCCGATGCCACCTTGCCCCACCGTCCCTCCCGACTCAAATCCGAACCGCCGGTTCATGCTGCACCTGACCAAGCTTGCCGTGGGCGTGCGCGACATCGCCCATCTGCGCGAATTGCAGGCGGCGCGCGGCACGCGCGAGCCGCCGCTGCGCCACCGCACGCGCGCCTTTCCGCGCCGCGCGCCGGAGGTGCTGGACGGCGGCTCGATCTATTGGGTGATCCAGGGCGCCACCGTGGTGCGGCAGCGCATCCTCGGCATCGTGGAGGACCGCATGAGCGACGGCAGCGCGTGCGCGGGCCTGGTGCTGGACCCCGATCTGGTGCCGGTCGCCGCGCGGCCGACCAAGCCGTTCCAGGGCTGGCGCTACCTTTCGCCCGAGGCCGCGCCCCGCGACCTCGCGGCGCTGCCGGAAGCCGAGGGCGAGGCCGCGCTGCCGCCCGCCCTGCGGGCCGCGCTGCGCGAGCTTTGCCTGTTGTAGCCTGCCTTTCCTATTGCCCGGACTCGCGGGGCGGATGTATAGCCCGCTCAGGCTTTTGCAGGGTCGTTCTCGCCCTGAAAGTCAGAAACGAAGCTCGCCAGCGCCGCCCTCTCA
>JAFEFJ010000147.1 GCA_018240635.1 Pseudomonadota bacterium
TGGACACCGTGGCCGCGTTCAGCGAGGCCTGAATGTCGGCGATCACCGAGCCGTTGACGCCCGCCGCGCCGTCGGTCGAGCGCCGGAAATAATCGCGTCCCATTCGCCGCCTCCGCTCCGCTGAGCAGGATACATCTCTGTAACGATAGCCGTCCCGACCATCGGGTCCGATCACGTTCGCGCCACTTGGTCAGCGCCGCCTGCGCTGCTCACGGCTGGTCAGAAAGCGTGCAGCGGTGTGCTGGAGCCTGCCGGGGCGGCGCCGCCGCTGCCAAAACTGTCGGCAGCTGCGAAACCGATGCGCAGACACAGCTAGTTCTTGCTGCACCTGCACAATGGAAGGCAAAGTCCGGCCCATGCCCAACGATGCCCCCGGCCCCGCCGAACTCGCCCATTCGCTGCTCGCGCTCACCGATCAGCTCCGCGCCCATGCCGCGGAAGACCCGTTCGGCAACCCGGTGCTGTCGGTCGCGCTGGCGATCACGCGCCAGCTCGATGCCGGGGAGCTGGACGAGCGCACCGTCACCGCGCTCGTGCGCGAACTGCGCGATGCCGCCTTCGACGATCGCGCCAAGCGCGTCGCCGCCTATGTCGGCGGGGTCGATTCCACGCGCAACGACAGTGTGCTCGCCTCCCTCGCCCAGCACCTGCTGCGGCCCGATCCGAACGACAGCCCGGTGCCCTGGGCGCGCTATTGCGAGCTGGTGAACCGCACGCGCTACGCCGCGGTGTTCACCGGCCATCCCACCTTCGCGCTGCCGCGCCCGGTCAACCACGCGCTCGCCGAAGCGGCCAGCGGACGGCCCGCCGAGCGGTTCGAGAGCCACCGCCCGAGCCGCCCGACCCTGCTGGAGGAGTTCGAGCAGGCGGGCTTCGCCATCGCCAACGGCCGCGACGCGCTCGACCGCTTCAACGCCGCGCTGCTGACCGTGGCGCGCACCGCCTGGCGCGACCGCTGGACCGACCTCTCGCCGCGCCCGATCATCCTGTCCACCTGGGTCGGCTACGACACCGACGGGCGCACCGATATCGGCTGGTGGGACACGCTGCGCCTGCGGCTGGAGATGAAGCGCCGCCAGCTCGACCGCGTGCGCGCCCAGGCCGGCGCGCTGGAGGTTGGCGCGGCCATCGCCGCCCGTGCCGAGCGCGCGCTCGCCGCCGTCGATGCACAGATCGCCGCCTGCCCGGAGGGACCGGACGTGGCGCGTGTCTCCGCCTTCGCGCACGCAATGGTTGATCGCCGCGAGGAGGCGATGGTGACGCCCGAGCCGCTGCTCGCGCTGTTCGACGATGCGATGAAGACCGCCGACGACCAGGCGCGCCTCGCGCTGGCGGTCGCGCGTGCCGGGCTGGTGTCGCACGGCCTGTCCCTCGCGCACACGCATTTCCGGCTTAATTCCTCGCAGCTTCACAACGTCATCCGCCAGCGCCTGGGCATCGCCGATCCGCCCGAGGACCCGGCGCATCGCCGCGCGCTGCTCGCGCGCATCAATGCGGCCCTCGACACGGTCAAGCCGGTGGCGGTCGATTTCGGCTCGCTGCTGGCGGAACAGGCCTCCGCCGCCAAGCTGATGATGACCATCGCGCAGTTGGTGAAGCACATCGACGGCTCGGTGCCGGTGCGCTTCCTGATCGCCGAGACCGAAAGCGGCTACACGCTGCTCGCCGCGCTCTGGCTTGCGCGGCTGCTTGGCATCGACAAGCACATCGAGATCAGCCCGCTGTTCGAGACCGCCGACGCGCTGGAACAGGGCAACCGCGTGCTGGAGGAGGCGCTGCGCAGCCCGCACTACCGAGACTACCTGAAGTCCACCGGACGGCTCGCGCTGCAATTCGGCTACTCCGATTCCGGCCGTTACGTCGGCCAGCTTGCCGCGAGCTATCTGATCGAACGGCTGCGGCTGAAGATCGCCGACACGCTCGCGCGCCACGGCGTCACCGGCGTCGAGGTGATCCTGTTCGACACGCACGGCGAAAGCATCGGGCGCGGCGCGCATCCCGGCTCCCTTTCGGATCGTTTGAAATATCTGTCCCCCACCGCCAGCCGGCGGGCGCTCAACCAGGCGCAACTCCCGGTGCGCGAGGAAAGCGCCTTCCAGGGCGGCGACGGCTACCTGCTGTTCGGCACGCCCGAACTGGCGCTTGCTACCGTCGCGCGCATCGCCGAGCACGCCTTCCACCCCGCAGCCGGGCTGATCGAGGACCCGATCTACGGGGACGCCGATTTCGTTGCGGACTTCTTCGCCACGATCCGCGTGAACATGGAAGGGCTGGTCGAGGACAAGGGCTATGCCGCCATGCTCGGCGCGTTCGGCCCCGCGCTGCTCGATCCCACCGGCTCGCGCCCTGCGGCGCGGCAATCGGACGGGATGGGCAATGCCGCGCGCATCAGCCACCCGCGCGAGTTGCGCGCCATCCCGAACAACGCGATTTTGCAACAGCTCGGATGGTGCGCGAACACGCTGCAGGGCATCGGCCACGCTGCCGGGCGGCATCCGGAAATCTTCGGCGAGATGCACGCGAAAAGCCGCCGCTTCCGCCGCGCGCTCGATCTCGCGGCGCATGGGCTCGCGCATTCGGATATCGACGTTCTGCGCGCGGTGATCGAAAGCCTTGATCCCGGCTCGTGGCTCGACCGCGCGGCGCATACCCGCAGGCCCGGGCGGCGCGAGGCGCTGGTTGCGGTGGCGCGCGCGCTGGAGCGGCTGGATGTGTGGGCGGCGACGCAATCGATGTTCCGCCGCATCCAGGCCGATCATGTCGCGCTGCGCGTTGCCTGGCCCGACGCGCCGCGCATGAAGACGCGCGAGGTGCTGCTGCACGCGCTACGGCTCGCGGTGATCCAGCGCATCTGGCTGCTGGCGACGGGCATCCCCGACTTCGCGCCGCGCCACGGCCTGACGCGCCACGACCTCGATGCCGTGATTCTTCGCCTCGATATCGAACCCGCATTGAAACTACTTGGCGAGATCTTCCCGAACACCCCGGATCCCGCGGCCGACGCCGACTTCGCGGAGCCCGTGGCGCCGCGCAGCGTTGCGGCCTATGCGCGCGAGCATGCGGAGATCTTCTCGCCTATCGCGCGCTGGTTCGCGCTGGTGCGCGAGATCGCCACCGCTGTCACGCACGAGGTGGGTGCGTTCGGATAGCGGCCGCTCGCCGCATCGTGATCGGACCGGCTGCCAAATGGTCCGGTCCCCGCAGGCACGCCGCTCGCGGCGCACGGCCGGGGACTGGTAGCCTTCCGCCGAAGGAGCGGCGCAAGACCGCGCCGCTGGACCGGCGAAATGACCGAAGAAGTCACATGGGAGGCGGCGCGCGAACGCGCCATCGCGCTTGGTGCGCTGAAGCCGCGCAACATCGCCGAACGCACGCTGGCCGGCATGATGGCCACCCAGGGCCAGGGCAGCTTCGCGGAAACTCCTGTCGCGCAGGCGCGGCTGCGCGAATGGACGCAGGCGATCATGGAAGGACGCGATCCGACCAAGCCGTGAGGCGCAACCTCTACGCCGGCTGCGCCGCGACCGTTCCCGTCACCTCGGCCAGCCGCGCGACCAGGTCCTTCGGGGTGTAGGGCTTGCCCAGGAACGCGACCGACCGTGCGGTTTCCCCCGCCAGCACGCCCTGTTCGGCGTAGCCCGACATCAGGATCGCCGGCAGGCCCGGGTAGCGGGCGCGCACCGCCTCCACCAGCGCGGGGCCGTCCTGGCCGGGCATCACCACGTCCGAGACGAGGGCGGCGAGCTGCAGCGCGGGCGAGGAGTCGAGCAGCGTCAGCGCGGCTTCCGCCGAGTCGGCTTCCAGAACGTCCCAGCCTGCGCGGCTCAGCGCCCGCGCCGCGACGCGGCGGACGGCATGCTCGTCGTCGGCAAGCAGCACGCGGCGCCCCTCTCTCTCCGGCACGGCGGCCGCGACGGGCGGCGCCGCCTGCGGCGATGGGACGGGCGGCGTGGAGTCCGCGGCGCTCGCCGGAGGTTCGGAACGGGCCTCCGCGGGGGCGGCGGCCGGGGCTGGCGCGCGGGACGCGGCGAAGGCGCGCAGCGCCTGGCGATGCGCGGGCGGCTGCGGGGCCGGGTGGGCTTCCTCGCGCGGGAAATACAGCACGAACTCGGTCCCCTGCCCGACGGTGCTCGACATCGTCAGGTACCCGCCCGACTGGCGGACGATGCCGTGCGCGGAGGCGAGCCCGAGCCCGCTGCCGCCCTGCGCGCGTCGGGTGGTGAAGAAGGGCTGGAAGATGCGGCCCAGCAGTTCCGGCGGGATTCCGGTGCCGGTGTCGCGCACCGACATCGTCACGTAGCGGCCGGGCGGGATCGTCTCGTGCCCGATCGCCTGGGGCCGGTATAGCGTGGCGTGCCCGCTCGCCAGCGTCAGCGTCCCGCCGTCGGGCATCGCGTGCTGCGCGTTCATCGCCAGGTTCATCAGCACCTGATCGAGCTGCCCCGGATCGACGCGGATCGCCCGGCCCGGCTCCTCCAGCGCGAGGTCGAGCACGATGCCCTTCGCCAGTGCGCGCCGCAGCATGTCCGCGAAGCCGCGCAGCGTGGCGTTCACATCCAGCGCGCGGGCCTGCAGATGCTGCTGCCGGCCCAGCGCCAGCAGGTTGCGCACCAGCGCAGCGCCGCGCTCGGCGCTGCGGCGGATCTGCTCCATGTCGGCGGCGGTTTCTGGATCGAGGCCGCGCTCCCGCGCCATCTCGACCGCGCCGAGGATTGTGGTGAGCAGGTTGTTGAAATCGTGCGCGACGCCGCCCGCCAGCCGGCCCACCGCCTGCAGGCCCTGGGTTTCGGCAAGCTGCGTCTCCAGACGCGCGCGCTCGGTGATGTCGGCGATGCGCAGCAGCACGCCGCCGGCGGCGCCATCGGCCTCGGTGACGACGGTGCAGGAGATGTCGGCCAGCCTGTCCTCGGCCGCGTCCGGCGGGCGCAGCCGGGCGGCGAAGCGCATCGTGCCCCGGCCGCGCCGCATCAGCGTCTCGATCCGGCGCCAGGAAGCGGCGCGCTCGGCGGGCGCGAAGATCAGCGCCGCCTCGGCCCCGGCATCGAGCGCCACATCGGGCGCCAGCATGGCGCGCAGCGCGGGGTTGGTGCGCAACAGCAGACCGTTCGCGTCCACCAGCGCCATGCCGCAATCGGCGGCATCGAACAGCAGGGCCACGGCCCGGTCGGACCGCCCGGCCAGTTCCTCGGCCAGCGCCGGCCGGTACGGCGCGAACAGCCGCACCAGCGCGCCCTTCGCGCTCATGCGACCCGGCCCGCCGCGCCGGCGCGTCCGGCCAGCCGCCAGACATAGGCGATGATTTCCGCGACTGCCCGGAAGTGCTCGGCCGGAATGTCGGTGTCGAGGTCCACGGTATAGAGCGCGCGGGCCAGCGGCGGGTTCGCCACGATCGGCACCCGGTTCGCCATCGCCACGTCGCGGATGCGCTCGGCCACCGCGTCGACCCCCTTCGCCACCACGCGCGGCGCCGCGTTGCGCGCGCGGTCATAGGCTAGCGCCACCGCGTAGTGGGTGGGATTCGTAATAACCACAGTTGCCTTCGGCACCGCGGCCATCATGCGCCGCCGCGCGCGCAGCGTGCGGATGTGGCGGATGCGCGCCTTGATGCGCGGATCGCCTTCCATTTCCTTGGTTTCCTCGCGGATCTCCTCCCGGCTCATGCGCAGGCCGCGGGCATGGCGCATCCGCACCCACAGCACGTCGATCGCCGCGATCGCCGCCTGCGCGCCCAGCACCGCCGTCGCGACGCCCAGCATGCGCCCGCGCGTCTCCGCAAGCAGCGTCTCGGCGCTCCAGCGCGGCGCGTCCGCCAGCAGCGGCATGCCGGAGGCGGCCACGCGCCACACCGCGAAGCCCACGACGGCGATCTTGGCGACCGAGCGCAGCGCCTCGGCAAGGCTGTCCAGGCCGAGCAGGCGGCGCAGGCCGGAGACGGGATCGATGCGCCTGAGGTCGGGACGCAATGCCGCGAGGCTGAACATGAAGCCGGTCTGCAGCAGCGCCGCGGCGAGGCCCGCCGCGAGCACCGCGAGCACGATGGGGGCGGCGCCGGCCATCCAGGCGAGGGCCGCGGTGCGCAGCAGCGCGGGCCCGGCGGCGGCGATGTCGATGGTGCCCGCGCCGCGCAGGATGGCGGCGAGCGGCGCGGCCAGTTGCCGCGCGCCCGAGGGCGCCGCGACGGCGAACGCGAGCAGGCCGGCGCCGAGCGTGGCGGCGGACACCGCTTCGCGCGACAGCGGCGCCTGTCCGGCTTCGCGGGCGCGCTGCAGCCGCCGCGGCGTTGCGGCTTCCGTGCGGTCCTCGGCGTCGCCTTCGGCCATCGTCTAGCGCGGGATCGGAGCCGCGGGCGCCGATTCGTGCAGCCCCGGCAGATCGGCCCACACGCCGTTCAGCGCGCCGTGCCATGCCGCAAGCAGTCCCCCCGCCAGCGCGGCGAGAAGGAACAGCCCGCCCGCGATCTGGCCGGGCGCGGCGATCGCCTGGATCTGCACGCGCGGCGCGACGCGGGCCAGCAGCCCGACCGCGACCTGCCAGACCACGCCCGCCAGAACGAACGGCGCGGCGAGCCGCAGCGCCAGCGCGAAGGCGTCGGCGAAGGCGGCCAGGACGCCGGGTGCCGCGTCCGGCGCCGGCAGCAGCGCGCCCGGCGCGATCAGCCGGTAGCTGCCCGCCAGCGCCCGCAGCGGCGCGGCATACAGACCGCTCGCCAGGATCAGCACCGGCGCGGCCATTCCCAGCAGGCGGGCCACGGCGGTGGCCTGCGCCCCCAGGTCGGGGTCGGGCTGCAGCACGTTCGACAGGCCGATCATGTAGGACAGCACCTGCCCCGCCATCGCCAGCGCCTGCACCGCCATGCGCGCGAGCCAGCCGAGCCACAGGCCGGTCACCACCTCGGCCATCACCATCGCCGCGGCGACGGACCCGGAATCGGGCGTGGCGGGCACCAGCGGGGCGATCACCGGCGTCAGCAGCAGCGCGAGCGCCAGCGCGAAGCCCGCGCGCAGCATCGCCGGCGTTCCGGTTTCCGCGAAGCCCGGCAGCAGCATCACGGCGGCGGCCAGCCGGGCCAGCACCAGTGCGAAGGCGAAGGCCAGCGCCGGCAGCGCATCCAGCAGCGCGGTGACGGGATGCGCGTCGGAAGCGGCGATCATGACCCGCCGATCGCGACGATGCGGTCGAACAGCAGGTGCGTGTAGTCGGACAGCGTCGAGTACATGAACGGGCCGAGCAGCACGAGCGCCGCCGCCAGCGCGACCGCCTTCGGCACGAAGGCGAGCGTCGCCTCGTGCAGCTGCGTCACGGCCTGCAGCACGGAGACCAGCAGCCCGACCGCGAGCCCCACCAGAAGCGGCGGCCCACCCAGCTTCAGCACCACCATCAGGCCCGTGCGGATCAGCACGGCGATGTCGGCTTCCTGCATTCGTCCTGGCCCTTCTGGCCCGGTCCGGCCCGGCGCGTGCCGCGGGTCAGATCGGCATGCGCATGATGTCCTGATAGGCCTGCACCACGCGGTCGCGGATCGCGGTCGCGGATTGCAGCGCAAGCTCGGCCTTCGAGACGGCGGTGACGACGTCGGTCAGGTTGCCGTCCCCCTGCAGCCCGGCCGTGGCCTTGGCTTCGGCATCGTGGCCGGTTGCGACGGCGCCCTGGATCGCGCGCTGCAGCACCGCGCCGAAGCCCCCCGCGGCATCCCCTGCCGTTTCGCCCGAGGCCGTGCGCCGGTAGGCGTCCGCCGCCGCCGAGGGCGTGACGGTGATGCTGGCGATCCCCGGCGTGTCTCCCGCCGCCACCGTGGGCCTATTTCAGCAGGTCGATCGCGCGGGTCAGCATGCCGCGCGTCACCTGCATCACCTGGAGGTTGGCGCTGTAGGACCGCTCGGCCTCCCGCATGTCCATCACCTCGACGAAACTGTTGACGTTGGAAACCTTCACGTAGCCGTCCTTGTTCGCGGCCGGATGGGAGGGGTCGTAGCGCAGCGGCAGGTCCGACTGGTCGCGCCCGATCTCGCGCACGCGCACCGTGTCCACGCCCAGCGCCTCGTCCAGCTGGTTGGTGAAGGTGATGGTCTTGCGCCGGTAGGCGTCGGCGCCCGGGGTGGAGCCGGTGGTGTCCTGGTTGGCGAGGTTCTCGGCGATCACGCGCAGCCGCGTGGTCTGCACGTCCATGCCGCTGGCGGAGATGTCGAGCGCCTTGGTGAGGTCCATCGGTAAGGCTCCGCTACTGGCTGCGGCCCAGGGCGAGGCGGAACATCGACATGTACTTGCGGTAGATGTTCGTCGCGAATTCCTGCGTGGTTTCGGTTTCCGCCACCTTGCTGAGCTCGCTTTCGGTTGAAACCGTGTTGCGGTCGGGCGAGCGGCCGGCCGGCCGGACCGGCGCGGCGCGCAGCGGATCGGACAGCGTGCCGGCAAGATGGCCCGGCTGCGTCACCGCAGGGACGGCGGCGCCCGCGGCGCCGCTCAGCAGCGTCTTGAAGTCGGGCAGATCGCGCGCCGCGTAGCCCGGCGTGTTCGCGTTGGCGATGTTCTCGGCCAGCACTTCCTGCCGCTGCACGGCCCAGCGCAGGCGCTGTTCGGCGAGGGTCAGCAGGCTGGGGGTGGGATCCAGGACACGCTCCATGCGTGGGTTGTGCGGCGCGCAGGCTACGGATCTGCACTGAACGCGGGGTTAACCGCCGCATGGAAAGCGTTCGGTAACACCCGCGTGCTGAACTGCGCCCATGACGCAGCATGCAGCCACCGCCCGCAGGCGGTATCCCGGCCGTACTCCGGCGACGCCCTCCGCCGGTTCCCCGGCCGACGCCACCCAGCCCTTGTCCGGCGGCGCTTCCTTGGGCGGGCAGGCGGCCGTCTCGCCGCTCGCGGCCACGGCGGCGCTGGCGGACGGCGTGTTCAGCACGCTGCGCATGGCGCGCGCGCTCGCCGAATCCGGCCGCCGCATCGACGTGGAGGGGCTGGACCGGCTGGTCGGCCTGCTCTGCGCCAAGGCGCTCGATCTGCCGCCGGAGGATGGCCGGCGGATGCGGCTGACGCTGCTCGACATGCTGGACGACGTGGACGCCCTCAGCCGCTCGCTGCGCGACGGGCTGCCGCACGGCGGCCTTCCCGCCTGATCCGGCATCCGCCGGGCTGAAACGCCACGGCTGAAACATCACGGCTGAAACGCGAGGAAAAATTCCGCGCATGGCCCTGTTCCCCGATCTGCCGCCGCTGCCCGCCGCGCTGCTCGCGCTTGGCGTCGTGCTGGCGCTCGTCTGGCTCGCCGGCCGCCTGGCCCCCCGGCTGCTCGGCGCGCGCCTGCGGGGCGCGGGCATCGCGACGCTTCGCCCGGGACAGGCGGGCGGCGGCCGGCTCGCGCGGCTCGAAACCCTGCCGCTGGGCCCGCGGCATCGCCTGCACCTGATCCGCTGCGACGGGCGGGACATGGTGCTGCTCACCGGCGGCCCGCAGGACGTGGTGGTGGGTTGGCTGCCGGACGCCGCGCCGCCGGCCGGGCCCACGCAGGCCGGTTGATGCGGCGCGCGCTGATCCTTGCCGCGCTGGCCGCGCTCTGCGCCTCCGCATTCGCCGGCGGCGCCGTCGCGCAAGGGCTGACGATCGATCTCGGCCAGGCGGGTCAGGCGGGCGCCACCTCGCGCCTCGTGCAGCTCACCGCGCTGATCACTGTTCTGTCGCTCGCGCCCGCGCTGCTCATCATGGTCACTGCATTCACCCGGATCGTCATCGTGCTGTCGCTGCTGCGCAGCGCGCTCGGCACGCAGGGCACGCCGCCCAACACGGTGCTGATCGGGCTTGCGATGTTCCTCACCTTCTTCGTCATGCAGCCGGTGCTGCAACAATCCTGGGACAGCGGCATCCGCCCCATGAGCCAGGGCGAGATCGGCGAGCTGGACGGGCTCGACCGTTCGGCCGAGCCGTTCCGCAAGTTCATGGCCGCCAATGCGCGCGACTCCGACCGGCTGCTGTTCCTCGACCTGGCGAAACTGCCGCCGCCGAAGGACGCGGAGGCGACGCCGTGGCGCGTGCTGATCCCGGCCTTCATGGTGGGCGAACTGCGCCGCGCCTTCGAAATGGGATTCCTGCTGTTCCTGCCTTTCCTGATCATCGACATGGTGGTGGCGAGCG
>JAFEFJ010000148.1 GCA_018240635.1 Pseudomonadota bacterium
GGGCTCGGGCTGACGGTGCTGCTGGGGCTGTCGTTCACGATGTGCCAGATCATCGAGTACTCGAACGCGCCGTTCAAATTCACCGGCGGCATCTATCCGTCGGTGTTCTTCCTTGCCACCGGCTTTCACGGCTTCCACGTGATCGTCGGCACGATCTTCCTGATCGTCTGCTGGTTCCGCGCGAAGGCTGGGCATTTCACCCCGGAACGCCATTTCGCCTTCGAGGCCGCCGCCTGGTACTGGCACTTCGTGGACGTGGTGTGGCTGTTCCTGTTCGTCTGCATCTACTGGTACGGCGCCAGCGCCGTCGTCGCGAGCTGAGCCGGCCCCCCCTGCCTCCCTCTCCCCCGCGCGGGGAGAGCCGGGGAGGGGGGCCAGCCGCCCGGGCGCATCGCGCCATCCCGTGACGGACACTCCCGCCCCGGCTTCCGGCCGCGCGCTCAGCGCCTTCCGCCGCCTGCTGCTTCCCGGCGCGATGACGCTGGTGATGCTGGTCATCCTGATCGGCCTCGGCATCTGGCAGGTCGAGCGGCTGTTCTGGAAGGAAGGCATCCTCCAGGCCATCGACCGCGCCGAACGGTCCGCGCCTGTGCCGCTCGTGCTTGGCCCCACGCCCTTCGCCACCGATACCGTGCCCGCGAACGGCCCGGTGATGCCCTCCCCCTTCACCAAGGTGGCCGTGACGGGACGCTTCCGCCCCGACCTCGCGGCGCTCTTTGGGGCGGAGGTGCGGCCCACCCCGTCGGGCGTGCAGATGGGCGCGCAGCTCATCATGCCGCTGGTGCGCGACGGCGCGCCGCCGCTGCTGGTCGATCGCGGCTGGGTGCCGCTGTCGCGCTCGCAGCCCATCGCGACTCCGCCGGGCGAGGTGACGGTGGAGGGCTACGTGCATCCCGCCGATCATCCCGGCCCGTTCAGCGCGCGCGACGATCCCGCGATGCGCCGCTTCTACACGCTCGACCCGGGGGCGATCGGTAATGCGCTCGGCCTGAAGCCGGTGGAACCGTTCACCCTCATCGCGCTCGGCAAGCAGCCGCCCGACCTGTTCCCAGATCCGGCGCGCCGCCTTCCGCGCCCGCCGAACGACCATTTCTCCTATGCCGTCACCTGGTTCGGCCTCGCCGTGGCCCTGGTCGTGATCTTCGGCATCTGGGCCGGCAAGACCCTCCGCCCGCAATGACCCTGGCCCTCACCCTCCCGGCGCCTGACGGCGCCGGGTCCGCAATGGCCCTCACCCTCCCACGGCTGCGCCGTGGGAGGGTGAGGGCCCGACCGCAGGACACATTGCAATGACCCCCTACGACCGCCTGCGCGACCGCTTCGCCCGCATCGCCACCGTGGGCGAAGCCTCCGCCATGCTCGGCTGGGACGCCTCCGCCATGATGCCGCCCGGCGGTGCCGCGGCGCGCGGCGATCAGCTCGCGGTGCTCGCCGGCATCGCGCACGGCATGCTCGTCGAACCCGCCGCCGCCGCCGACCTGGCGGAGGCCGAGGCGGCGCCGCCCGCCGCTCCCTGGGACGCCGCCAATCTCCGCCTGATGCGCCATGCCCATACCCGCGCGACCGCGCTTCCGCAGGCGCTGGTGGAGGCGCAGACGCGCGCCAATTCCGCCTGCGAGAAGATCTGGCGCGACGCCCGCGCCGCCTCCGACTTCGCCGCCGTCGCGCCCGCGCTGGGGGAGGTCGTGCGCCTGGCGTGCGAGGCCGCGGCGGCGCTTGCCCCCGCGCTCGGCCTCTCGCCCTACGACGCGCTGATGGACGGCTACCAGCGCGGCATCGGCGCCGCCGACGTGGCGCCGGTGTTCGATGCGTACGAAACCTTCCTGCGCCGCGCCCTGCCGGAAGCCGAGGCGTTGCAGGCAAGCCGCCCCGCGCCGGTCCGCCCCGAAGGCCCGTTCCCCGAGGCGATGCAGGAGGCGCTCTGCCGCCAACTCAGCGCGCGCATCGGGCTGGATTACAGCCACGCCCGGCTCGACCGCTCGGCGCACCCGTTCTCCGGCGGCACGCCCACCGATGTGCGCATCACAACGCGCTACGACACGGCCGACTTCACGCAAAGCCTGCTCGGCGTGCTGCACGAAACCGGCCATGCGCTCTACGAACGCGGCCTGCCGGAGGATTTCGCCCGCCAGCCGGTGGGCGAGGCGGCGGGCATGGCGGCGCATGAGAGCCAGTCGCTGATCGTCGAGATGCAGGCGTGCCGGTCGGACGAATTCCTCGCCTTCCTCGGCCCCGAACTCGCGGCCGCCTTCGGCGGCGACGCCGCGCCCTACGCGCCCGGCAATCTCGCGCGGCTCTGGCGGCGGATCGGGCGCGGCTTCATCCGCGTCGAGGCCGACGAGATGACCTATCCCGCCCATGTCATCCTGCGCTTCCGGCTCGAACAGGCGCTGATCGCGGGCGATCTGGCGGTGGCGGACCTGCCGGGCGCGTGGAACGACGGGATGCGCGCGCTGCTCGGGATCGTCCCGCCCGACGACCGGCGCGGCTGCCTGCAGGACATCCACTGGTACGACGGCGCGTTCGGCTACTTCCCCAGCTACACGCTGGGCGCGATGGCGGCGGCGCAGTTGATGGCGGCGGCCCGCCGCGCGGTGCCGGGTCTGGGCGCGGCGCTCGCGCGCGGCGATCTGGCGCCGCTGCTCGGCTGGCTGCGCGCCAACGTCCACGGCAAGGGCAGCCTGCTCGGCTTCAACGACCTGCTGCGCGCCGCCACCGGCAAGCCGCTCGATCCGCTGGACTTCGAGGCCCATCTGGCGGCAAGGTATCTGCAATAAGCCCAATCCAGCCGTCATCGGGTCCGGGCCGCTCTTTCGGGAGCGGTCGTGTTCGCGCGCCGGATCGTATCGACTTGGACAGCAAGGAGGCGGCCATGCGCCGGTTCTCGTGGGCTCTCTGGGCCATCGCCGCCGTGCTGCTCGCGGGCGGCGTCAACCTCGAAGCGCGCCACCACGCCGCCGCCAAGCGGGCGGCGGCCGCGAAGGCCGCCGCGCTGATGGGCGGCTACGCCGAAATCTCCGCCTACTCGCCCGCCGCGCTGGCCGAGGCGAAAAGCCAGGGCCGGCCCATCCTCGTCGCCTTCCAGGGCGCGGGCTGCCGCGAATGCGAGGCCCAGCAGAAAGCGATCCGCCAGATGGCGGCCGACCGTTCCTATTCCGGCCTGCGCGTGCTGCTGGTGGATGTGGACAAGCAGCTCGACGCGCTGCGCGCGCTCGGCGCGACGATGCGCAGCACGCTGGTGGTGTTCCAAGGCAGGAAGGAAATCACCCGCTCCGTCGGCGTCACCGATAGCGACGCGATCCGCTCGGCCGTCCGCCGCACGCTGATCTAGCGCCGGGCTCCTCCCGATCTCGTGATCGCGCGGGGAGTAATTGCAGGACGCACGCGCGCGTCCAATATCGGGCGCCGTCACGTCAGGAGAATCCCCCCTATGCGCACCCTGTTCCTGTTGCTCGCCCTCACTCTCGCGGGCGTCGCCGGCGCGGCGGACGCGCGCGCGGCCGAGGTCATGAAATATACCCCCGCCGCGATGGCTGCCGCGCAGGAGGCCGGACGGCCGATCCTGGTCGCCATCCAGGCGCCCTGGTGCCCGACCTGCGCCGCCCAGAAGCCGATCCTGCAGCGGATCGAGGCCGAGGCCTCCAACCAGAACCTGCGTGTCCTGCTGGTCGATTTCGACACCCAGAAGGACGTGGTGATGAAGCTCGGCGCGACGATGCAGAGCACGCTCATCATGTTCCAGGGCAAGAAGGAGGTCGCCCGCTCGGTCGGCGACACCAACAAGGAAACCATCGAAGCGATGGTCCGCCGCTCGCTGGTGTGATCCGGGGCTGCCGGGCACCCTCACCCTCCCGTCGCCATGCGGCGGGCCCCTCCCTGTCCCGCGGTGCGGGAGAGGAGCCAGACGCCAGGGTGCTTGGTCGGCCCTTCTCCCCGCGTGCCGCCGATCCTGACCGGCCTTGACCGCACGCCGGAGGTGGCCTTGGTTGAGGCCTCGCCCGCGTGGCCGGCCGATCCCGCCACGCGCTTCTGATCCGCCGCCAGGCGTTCCACGGGAGTACGCGTTGCTCGACCTCCGGCCGAATTGCGAATGCTGCGACCGCGACCTGCCGCCCGACAGCCCGGAGGCGCGGATCTGCTCGTTCGAATGCACTTTCTGCGCCGCCTGCGCGGACGGCGTGCTGGCGGGCCGCTGCCCGAATTGCGGCGGCGAGCTTGTCCGCCGCCCGATCCGCCCCGCCGACCGGCTCCTCCGTTTCCCGGCCTCGGCCAAGCGTGTATCGAAGCCCGGCGGGTGCCTCCCCGCCGCCTGAATCGCCGCCCCAGCCCGAAGGTCCAAGATGAAGCGTGTCGCCGCGAGCCTTGCGCTCGCCCTGTTTGCCGCCGGTTGCGCCTCGCCGCCGCCACCGCCGCCGCCCCCGCCGCCCAAGCCGAGCTACTCGCAGCAGACCATCGACGGCCTGTACCGCGGCACCAGCACGCGCTACCAGGCCGACAGCAGGACCTGCCCTTCGCCCGGCTTGGTGACCCTGCGCGTGACCGGCGGGCATTTCGAGTATCGCTGGAAATACCGGGTGCTGATCCCGGCCGACATCGCCTCCGACGGCACGATCACGGGCTCGCTCGACGACCTGATGCTGACCGGGCAGTTGATCCCCGCAGAGCCCGCCGACGGCCCCCGGCGCGCGCTGCCGCAGCGCCTGCAGGGCGATGTGACGAACGGCGTCTGCGCGGTGCATTTCACCGTCACGAAACACGGATAACGCCGCTCGCGGGGGCGGAACCGCGGGCAGGGGTGGCGCGGCTCAGCGACCGGGCCACCCCGCGCCCCAGCGGTCGGCGAAGGCCACCTCGGCCAGCGGCTTGCGCGCCACCGGCCCGAAAGTGCCGACCGGCCAGCCCACCGGCATCAGCGCGCAGGTCTCGACATCGCCGGGGATGCCGAGCAGCGCTTTCACCTCCGCCTCGCAGCGCAGGTGGTTCGTCGTCGGCACGGTGCCGAGGCCCAGCGCGCGGCACGCCAGCACGATGTTCTGCATCGCCGGATAGATGCTCGCGCCCCTGATGCGCCGCATGTAGTCCAGTTCGTCCTGGTAGCGCGCCTGCATCGCGGGCGGCAGCGAGTCGTAGGGCGGCGGCGGGGGCGGGCGCAGGCAGGGCAGCAGCAGCACCGGCGCGTCGCCCATGTGTTCCCACAGGTACTGGCCCGCCGACATCATCCGGGCGAACTGCGCCTCCGTCAGGTGCGCCGGCTTGCCGCGCGCCGCGTAGGAGGCCGCGGCGATGTCGGACGCCTTTCGGTAGATCCGTCCCAGCTCCGCCCGCAGCGCCGCATCGCGCACCGCCAGGAAGAACCAGCTCTGCGCGTTGCCTGCCGACGGTGCGCGGATCGCCGCGTCCAGCACCTGCGTGATCAGCGCGTCCGGCACCGGGTCCGGCTTCAGCCGCCGCATCGCGCGCGCGGTGTGGATCGCCTCGAAGACCGAAAGCTCCGTCATGCGGCATCCCTTGCGGGGCCAAGCCTTGAGGGGGTCATCGTGCTGCCCCAGATTGGCGTGACGGGCCGCGCGCCGCGCCCGCGTCGTTAGAGGTGCCGGATGATACGCCTGTCCGTGCTGGACCAGTCCACCGTGATCTCCGGCCGCCTGCCGGATGCCTCGATCCGCGAAAGCCTCGATCTGGCGCGGCACTGCGACGCGCTGGGCTATGACCGCTACTGGGTGGCCGAGCACCACAACTCCGACAGCATCGCCGGCACCGCGCCCGAGGTGCTGATGGCCGCCATCGCCGCCACCACGCCGCGCATCCGCGTCGGCAGCGCGGGGGTGATGCTGCCGCACTACGCGAGCCTGAAGGTCGCCGAGCAGTTCCGCGTGCTGGACGCCATCGCGCCGGGGCGGATCGACCTGGGGCTCGGCCGCGCGCCGGGATCGGACGGGCTGACCGCGCACGCGCTCAACCCGCAGGCCGCGACGGCGGCCGACCATTTCCCCGCCCAGGTGCGCGACGTGCTCGCCTGGGTCACCGGGAACCCGCTGGCCGAGGGGCATCCGTTCCGCAGCATCCGCGCGCAGCCCGTGGGCGCTACGGCGCCGGAGGTGTGGATTCTGGGCAGCTCCGACTACGGCGCGCAGGTCGCGGCGCATTTCGGCCTGCCGTACTGCTTCGCCCATTTCATCACCGACGGCGACGGCTGCGCCCAGGCGCTGGAGGTTTACCGCGACGGGTTCCGGCCGAGCGCGTTCCTGAAGGAGCCGCACGCAGCGGTCTGCGTCTGGGCGCTGGCCGCCGAGACCGAGCAGGAGGCGGCGCGGCTGTTCACCTCGCGCGAGCTGTTCCGTCTCGGCCGCGACCGCGGCATCTACACGCCGCTGCCCTCGCCCGAGGAGGCCGCGTGCTACCGCTATTCGGAGAACGATCTGCGCCGCGTCGAGCGCCTGCGCGCGCGTGCGTTCTACGGCACGCCGGATATGGTGGGCGCGAAGCTGCGCGGGCTGGCCGAGTCGCTGGGGGTGGAGGAGATCGCGGTGCTGACCACGGTGCACGGCGCCGCGGCGCGGCGGCAGTCCTACACGCTGCTGGCGCGGGAATTTGGGCTGACTGCGGCCTGACGGCCTACCACCGCCCGCGCCACTGCCGGAACCGCATCGCCGCCCAGGCGATCAGGCCTGCGCCGACGGCGATGGGGATCATCACCAGCGCCGCCCAGAGCGCGAACAACGCGATCGCGCCCATCCCCGCGAGCACCGCGACGATTACCGCCACGCGGGTCACCTGCACCGACAGCGGCGTGACCGGCGGCTCGCGGAACGTGCCGTCCGGGGTCATCTCCAGGGGCGGCCGTTCGTCCGCGGGCGTGCCGGAGACCGGCCGGCCGAACGGAGTGTCGAAATCGTTGGGGGTGCGCCTGTCCATTGTCCCCTCGACGTGGCCTGGGGCGACCCGCGCCGCAAGCGGGTGCAATCTTGATTCGCGGTAAGGTGGACGCAACCCAAATCGCTCACGGCCTTTCATCGCGAGGGAGGAACCCGCCATGCGTGCCGCCGTCTTCGAGGCCGAAGGCCGGAAACTTGCCATCGCCGAGCGCGAGACGCCAACCGCGGGTCAGGGCGAGCTTGTCCTGCGCGTCGCGTTCTGCGGCATCTGCGGATCGGACCTGCACGCCACCGAGCCCTCGCCCTTCCCGCTCGACCGCGGCACCGTGCTCGGCCACGAGTTCGCCGGCACCGTGGCCGCCAGCGGCGCGGCGGAATGGCAGGTCGGCGACCGCGCCATCGGCATCCCGCTGATGCCCTGCGCCGACTGCGCGCCGCTCGGCGAATGCCGCGAGGGCTTGGGCATCCTTTGCCCGCGCGGACGCATCATCGGCCTCGCCGCCACCGCGCCCGGCGCCTATGCCGAGTATGTCCGCCTGCCCGCCCGGATGGCGCTGCGCGTGCCGGACGGGCTCGACCTTTCGCACGCGGCGCTTGCCGAGCCGCTGGCGGTGGGCGCGCACGCGGTGCGGAAGGCCGGCACGCTGCTCGGCGCGCGGGTGCTGGTGATCGGCGCCGGTCCGATCGGCCTTGCCGTCATCGCCTTCGCCGCGCTGTCGGGCGCCGGCGCGCTCGCGGTCAGCGAGCCCGACCCGACGCGGCGCGAACGCGCGCTGTCGCTTGGCGCGACGACCGGGATCGACCCCCGTGCGGAGGATGTGCGCGCGGCCTTCGCCCAGGCCGCGGGCGGTGCGCCCGATGTGGTGTTCGAATGCGCGGGCGCCCCCGGCCTGCTGCGCCACGCGATCGATCTCGCCGGGATCGCGGCGCGCGTCGTCGTGGTGGGCGTCTGCCGCACCGAGGACACGCTGCTGCCGCGCGTCGCCATCCGCAAGGAATTGTCGGTGCAGTTCGTGCTTGGATACGTCCGCGACGATTTCGCCCTCGTGCTCGACACGCTGGCAGCCGGCCGCCTGGACGCGGCCCGGTTCATCACCCGAACGATCGGCCTCGACGCGTTGCCCGACACGTTCGAGGCGCTGCGCCGCCCGAACCCGGAAGCCAAGGTCCTAATCGCGCCGTAGCCCACGCTCCCAGGCCGTCACACCATCCGTCACGCGCTCGAAGAAATTCTCCGCGCCCACCGCCGCCTCCACGCCGCCCGCGCGCATCCGCTCGCGTACCTCGTCGCGCAGGCGGGCGAAGCCGATGCCGATGCCGGCGCCGCGCAGGCGCCGCACCATGCCGAGCAGCGCGTCGCTGGCGGTGATGTCGATGAAGTCGATCGCCTCGGCATCCACCAGCACGTAGCGCGCCGGAGGGATCTGCGCCGCCAGCGCCGCGCGCAGCTCCTCGTCCATCCGCCCGATGCTGGCGAAGAACATCTCGCCCGCCGGGCGCCAGATCAGCAGGCCCGGATAGGTCTCCGCCCCGGGCCGGCGGCGGATGTCGCGATACGCCTCCGTCCCCGGCAGCCGCCCCAGCACGGCGCTCCGCGGATGGCTCGCGCGGTAGATCAGCATCAGCAGCGCGACGCCCACGCCGAGCGCGATGCCCTGCAGCACGCCCAGCGCCAGCTCGCCCGCGATCACCACCAGCGCCACGGCGAACTCGCCGGGGCTGCGCGCCAGCACGTCGCGCAGGTAGCCGGGCTTCGACAGATGCAGCATCGCCGCGATCACGATCGCCGCCAGCGCCGGATGCGGCATGCCGCGGAACAGCGGCGTGAGCAGGATCAGCGTCAGGAAGCACAGCGCGGCGGCGACGAGATTCGCCACCTGCGAGCGGGCGTGCGCGGCCATCGCGACCGAGGTCTTGGACAGGCTGCCGACCACCAGGAAGCCGCCGAACAGCCCGCTGAGGATGTTTGCCGGGCCATGCGCCACCAGTTCGGCGTTGGGGTCGATCGTCTCGCCGCCGGCGGCCGCCTGCGCGCCCCCCAGCGCCTCGGCATAGCCCACCAGCACGATCGCCAGCGCCCCGGGCGCGAGGCCGCGCAGCGTCGGCAGGTCGAGCACCGGAAGGGTCAGGTGCGGCAGGCCGGAGGGCAGGGGGCCGACCACCTCGATGCCCGCCGCGGCGCCGCCCAGCAGCGCGACCGCCGCCGTCGCGCCGACGGCAACGATCAGCGCCGCCGGCACGCCGCGGGAGATCCGGCGCAGCGCCAGCATCGCGGCGAGGCACAGCAGCCCCGTCAGCGCCGGCACCGCATGGGCCTGCGGCAGCGCGCGCAGCACGGCCGCGAGCTTGTCGAAGAAATTGCCCGATGCGCCCTCGATCCCGAGCAGGTGCGGCACCTGCCCGATGATCGTCACCAGCACCAGCCCCTCGATGAAGCCGCGCATCACCGGGGCGGGGATGAACGCCGCCACCCAGCCCATCCGCAGCAGGCCGAACAGCAGGAAGAACGCGCCGATCATCACTGCGAGCGTGGAGGTCAGCGCGTCGAACTGCGCGCTGCCCTGCGCGGCCAGCGCGCCCACCGTGAGCGCCGAGATCAGCCCCGTCGCGGTGTCCGGCCCCACCACCAGCAGGCGCGAGGTGCCGAGCACCGCATAGGCCAGCAAAGGCGGGGCGAGCGTGTAGAGGCCCATGATGGGCGGCACGCCGAGGATGCCGGCATAGGCCATGCCTTCCGGCACCATGACGGCCCACACCGCCAGCCCCGCCAGGATGTCGGGCGCGAGCCAGGCCCGCCGGTAGGCGGGCAGCCAGCGCCGGATCGGCGGCCAGCCGCCCGCGGATGGTTCCCGCGCGGCTACTTGATGCGCCCCATCGCGCGCAGCCGGTTCTCCAGCCGCGAAAGCCCGCCCGCGTGCTCCTGCGGCTGTGACAGGTCCATCACCTTCGGCAGGGCGTCGGCGAACATCTCTACCGTGACGGCCTCGGCCGGATCGAAGAACGCGCCTTCGGACTGGACGTATTTCACGCGCGAGTAGCCGCCCGCGGCGGCGGCGATGATCTCGCCCGAGAACGAGCATTCCTCGCTGCACAGATAGGCGACGGCTGGGGAGACGAGTTCGGGCTTGAAATAATCCAGCATGTCCGGCGGCAGGATTGCTTCCGTCATGC
>JAFEFJ010000149.1 GCA_018240635.1 Pseudomonadota bacterium
CGCAAGCGCGGGAGGAGAGGGGGCGTTGCCGTTCATATGCGATAGCCCTGCCCACGAGGGGGAGGGGGAAGGCGGTCAGGCGGCGGCCGTCCGCGCTTCGGCGGCCTGCGATGCCACGCCGCGGCGGACCGCCCAGTCGATCACCACGGGGCCGGCCACCTGCGACAGCAGCACGCCCACCAGCACGACCGAGATCGCCTGCTCCACGATGGCGGCGGCGGCGGGGGGCAGGGCATGGACGGCGGGCGAGCCGTTGAGCGCCAGCACGAGGCCGATCGCGAGCCCGCCCTGCGAGGGGAAGCAGAGGCCGAGATAGCGGCGCGTCGGCGAATCCAGGCGCAGCAGCGACGCGCCCAGGAACACCGCGCCGTATTTGCCGGCGAAGCGCGCCGCCAGATAGACGCAGGCGCCGAGCAGGATCGCGGCGTGCAGCGCGGCATCCAGCGGCAGATGCGCGCCCGCGATGACGAAGAAGATGATGAACAGCGGCTCCTCCAGCGCCTTCACCAGCGACTGCGCGCGCGCCCGCTCGGCTTCCTCGGCGCCGTTGGCGATCACCACGCCGAAGCTGAGCGGCACCAGCAGGTGCGACAGGCGGAAGGCGATGGCGGCGCCGATGCCGAGCAGCAGCAGGCCGAACAGCGTCGCCGTCAGGCGCGGCTGCCAGCCGGGCGTGCCGTCCTCGATCAGCCGGCGGAGCAGCAGGTAGGCGGCGCCGAGCACGAGGCCGGCGCCGACCGACAGCGCCTCGTTCAGCAGCGCGGCGCGGAGCGAATCGCCGATCAGCGCGCCCGAGGACTGCGCGCCGAGCGTGGCGACGGTGGCGGCGGAAGCGACGCTGAAGATCAGCACCGTGGCGGCGTCGTTGATCGCCAGGATGCCGAGCGCGCGGTCCACGAACAGGCCCGTCGCCTCGCGCCGGCGGATGACGGAGTAGGTGGTGGTGGGCGCGGTCGCGGGCGCCACGCCCGCCATCAGGAGCGCGGCGGGGATGGAGAGGCCGATCAGCGGCTCGGCCCCCAGCACGAGAAGCAGCGGCGCCAGAAGCTGCGCGACCGCGAGGATGGCGGTGCTGCGCCCCACCGCCTTCAGCTTCGGCAGCGAGAGCTGGCAGCCGATGTTGAAGGCGATGACGGCGAGCGAGGCCTGCGCGAACCCATCCAGCGCCGCGAGATCGGGCGTGCCGAACACGCCGCCGACCTGCGGGCCGAGCACGATGCCGGCGACGATGCAGCCGGTGATCCACGGAACCTTGATCCGCTCGGTCGCGTCGCCCAGCAGCGCGCCGGCGAGCAGGATGATGCCCAGCGCGGTGAGCGGGGTCGCGAGCAGGGTCTGGATCATCGGCTGCGCCTCTTCCGTGTCGTGGCCGGGCTTGGCCCGGCCATCCACGCGGCTATGCCACGGGGAGGCGTCACTTTCCGAGATCCGTTCTGCGCGGCCAACGCGAGAGGCTTGCTGGCGCCTCGGCGAGTGGATGGCCGGGCCAAGCCCGGCCACGACACGGCTTCAGGATTGGCGCGCCGTCTAGGTGACGCCCCCGAGCCCCATTGCCTGGCGCATGAAGGCGCGCTTCAGCGGCGGGATGCGGTGGACGGCGGCGATGCCGAGGTCGCGGGCGAGGCGCAGCGCCGGGTTGTCGTTGCTGAACAGCCGGTCGAGCGCATCGGTCGCGGCGAGCATCATCAGGTTGTCGGGGCGGCGCATCGCCTGATAGCGGGCGAGCAGCGCGGGCGCGCCGGGATCGCTGCCCGCCGCGTGCGCGGCGATCAGCAGGTCGGCCAGCGCGATGGCGTCGCGGAAGCCGAGGTTGAGGCCCTGGCCGGCGATCGGGTGGATGCCGTGCGCGGCGTCGCCCGCCAGCGCGAGCCGCGTGTCGGTGTAGCGGTGCACCAGCATGGCCGAGAGCGGATAGCGCCAGCGCCGCCCCACGGTGCGGATCGCGCCCAGATGCGGGCCGAGGCGGCGCGCGATCTCGGCGGCGAAGCGCGTGTCGTCCAGCGCCATGATGCGCTCGGCCACCGGCGTGCGCTCGGTCCAGACGATGGCGGAGACGTTGGGCGCGCCGCCCGCCAGCGCGTCGGGGCTGGGCGCCATCGGGAGTTGCGCGAACGGGCCGCCGGGGAGGAAGTGCTCCAGCGCGCAGTCGTTGTGCGGAAGCTCGTGGCTGATCGCGCAGACCATGCCGGTCTGGTTGTAGGGCAGCCGCGTGACCGAGATGCCCGCCTGCTTGCGCAGCGGGGATTCGCGGCCCTCGGCGGCGATCACCAGGCGGCAGGCGATCGCGGGGCCGCCCGCGACGCGCACCGTGACGCCGTCGGCGCGGCGCTCCACCGCGGCGTCGGCGGGGGCGAAGACGCGCAGCGCCGGGCGCTCGGCCAGCAGCCGGTTGAGCGCGATGCGAAGCGCGCGGGCTTCGACCATCCAGCCGAAGGGGCCGGCGTCCTCGCCCGCCTCGCGGTGGTCGAAATGCAGGAAGAGCGGGCTCGCGCGGCGGCCGAGGCGGCCGTCGCTGACGCGGATGTCGCGGATCGGATTGGCGGGTTCGGGGAGCAGGTCCCAGAGGCCCGCGTCCTGCAGAAGCTTCTTCGATCCGGCGGCGATGGCGTAGGCCCGGCCGTCGAACTCCGGCCGCTCCATCGGCGGCAGGGCGGCGCGGTCCACCACCACGGTGGAGATACCGGCGCCCGCGAGGCGGCAGGCCAACGTGCCGCCCACGGGGCCCGCGCCGACGACGCAGATCTCGGCTTCGATCGTTTCCATGGCGCGGAACATGGACTTGGTTTGCCGGGTCGCCAAGGCGGTGCGCCCCCCCTCCCCTCGCGGGAGGGGGTGGGGGGAGGGGGGCTGCCCGTACGCAGCCGGACCGGGCCCCCTCCCCCGGCCCCTCCCGCGAGGGGAGGGGAGAAGTTTGCACCGCGCTTCATCGGTCAGCAGCTTCCGGGGTATAGTTGCCCTGCCGCGCGAACTGCGCGCCAGCCAGCAAGGGCCCGATTCGCATGGCCACCGCCGCCCGCACCGCCGTCCGCGCGCCCCGTGCCGCGGGGCGCTCCCAAGCCGAGCCGCCGCCACGCAGCGTGCGCGGGGGGCGGCGCTTCGCCTCGCCCGCGCTGGTGGCGCTGATGAGCCGGCGGGCGGGCGAGTTCGGCGGGCTGGCTCTGGGCCTGTTCGGCATCGCGCTGCTGGTGGCGCTGGCGACCTACGATCCGCGCGACCCCTCGCTCAACACCGCCACCGCCAAGGGCGCGAGCAACCTCGCGGGGTTGGTCGGCTCGACGCTCGCGGACCTGCTGCTGCAGGGCTTCGGCGCGGCGGGCGCGCTGCCGGGCTTGGCGATGCTGTGCTGGGCGTGGCGCATCGCCTCGCATCGCGGCCTGGGCAGCATCGCGGCGCGGCTCGCGGCGCTGCTGGCCGCGCTCCCGGTGGCGGGCGCGGTGCTGGCGGCGTTGCCCGCGCTGCCGGGCGCCTCCGGCGGCGCGATCGCGGCCTGGCCCACGCTGGCCGGGCCGGGCGGCGCGGTGGGGCAGATCGTGGCGCACACGGCGCTGGACGCCGGGCATGGCGTGGCGGGCGCCGCGGGGGCGGCACTGGTGTGGCTGCTGGGGCTCGGGTTCGCGCTGGTGCTGACGCTGCTGGCGCTGGGTTTGTCGGCAGGCGAGTGGCGCACCGCCGGGCGCGTCGCCGGACGCGCGGCGCGCGCGGGCTTCTCCGGCGGGCGCGACGCGGCGGAGGTGCTGGCGCGCGCGGTCCCCGCCGGCGGCGCCGCGCTGCGTCCCATTGCCGGGCTGTTCGGCGGCGGCATCCTCGGCAAGCTCCGCCTGCGCCGCCGCGCCGAGGTGAAGCCGGCCGAGCCCGCGACGCCCGCGCCCGGCACGATGGTGCGGCGCGAGCCGCGCGCCTTCACTCCCGCCGCACCCTCGCCCGACCTCGCGCCCGTGCCGCCGCCCGCGCCCGCCGCTCCAGCCGCCCGGCCGCTGCTGCGCAAGGCCGCCGCGCCGAAGCAGGCCGCGCTGCCGCTGCCCGAGCCGAGCGGCTGGAACTACCCGCCGATGGACCTGCTGCAACCGGCCCCGGCGCGCGCCACGACCGGCCCATCGCGCGAGGCGCTGGAGGCGAATGCGCGGCTGCTGGAAACCGTGCTGTCCGACTACGGCGTGCAGGGCAGCATCGTGGAGATCCGCCCCGGCCCGGTGGTGACGCTCTATGAGCTGGAGCCCGCGCCCGGCATCCGCAGCGCGCGCGTGATCGGGCTCGCCGACGACGTGGCCCGCAGCCTGTCCGTCACCGCGGTGCGCATCGCGACCGTCCCCGGCCGCAACGTGATCGGCATCGAGGTGCCGAACGCCAAGCGCGAGACGGTGTATCTGTCCGAGCTGCTCACCGCCGACGATCCGCACCGGCAGGCGGGGCGGCTTTCGCTCGCGCTGGGGAAGGATATCGGCGGGACGCCGGTGCTGGCAGAACTCTCGCGGATGCCGCACCTGATGATCGCGGGCACCACCGGATCGGGCAAATCCGTCGGCATCAACGCGATGATCCTGTCGCTGCTGTACCGGCTGTCGCCCGATCAGTGCCGCATGATCCTGATCGACCCGAAGATGCTGGAACTGTCGGTCTACGACGGCATCCCGCACCTGATGGCGCCGGTGGTGACGGAGCCGAAGAAGGCCGTCACCGCGCTGAAATGGACGGTGCGCGAGATGGAGCGGCGCTACCGGGCGATGAGCCAGCTGGGGGTGCGCAACATCGCCGGCTACAACGACCGCGTGGCCGAGGCGCGCGCCAAGGGCGAGATCGTCACGCGCCGCGTGCAGACCGGCTTCGACCCCGACACCAACCGCCCGATCTTCGAGGAGCAGCCGCTGGCGCTGGAGCCGCTGCCGCTGATCGTGGTGGTGGTGGACGAGATGGCGGACCTGATGATGGTCGCCGGCAAGGAGATCGAGGCCGCGGTGCAGCGCCTGGCGCAGATGGCGCGCGCGGCGGGCATCCACGTCATCATGGCCACGCAGCGGCCCTCGGTGGACGTGATCACCGGCACGATCAAGGCCAACTTCCCGACGCGCATCAGCTTCCAGGTGATCAGCAAGTTCGACAGCCGCACCATCCTGGGCGAGCAGGGCGCCGAGCAGCTGCTGGGGATGGGCGACATGCTCTACATGCAGGGCGGCGGACGCATCGTGCGCGTGCACGGCCCCTTCGTGTCCGACCGCGAGGTGGAGGCGGTGGTGGCCTATCTGCGCGAGCAGGGCGAGCCGGCCTACCTGGAGGACGTGACCGAGCCCGAGGACGACGACGGCGGCACCGGATCGCTGCCGGGCATCTCCGGCGCCTCGGACGGCGAGAAGGGGCTGTTCGACCAGGCGGTGGCGGTGGTGGCGCGCGAGGGCAAGGCCAGCACCAGCTTCATCCAGCGCCACCTGGGCATCGGCTACAACAAGGCCGCGAAGCTGATCGAGCAGATGGAGAAGGAAGGCATCGTCGGCGCCGCCAACCACGTGGGCAAGCGCGAGGTGCTGGTGCGGCGGACGAACGACGACGACCTGTAGGACCGGCGGCGACATGCGGCTCAGGGATAAGGTGGCGATCGTGACCGGCGCCGCCGCCGGGATCGGGCGGGCGACGGTGGCGGCGTTCCTGCGCGAAGGGGCGCGCGTCGCCGCGGTGGACCGCGACGGCGCGGCGCTGGAGGGGCTGCCGCCCGACCAGTCGCTGGCTACCTACACGGTGGATGTGCGCGACGAGAAGGCGGTGGGCGCGATGGTGCATGCCGTCGCGGAACGGTTCGGGCGCATCGACGTGCTGGTGAACAACGCGGGCTACGGCACGTTCGGGACGGTCGTGACGACCGACGAGGCGGCGTGGGACGACGTGATGGCGGTGAACGTCAAGAGCGTCCTGTTCTGCTCCAAGCACGCGATCCCGGTGATGGCGAAGGGCGGCGGCGGGGCGATCGTGAACACGGCGTCCAACATCGCCGTGGTGGGCATCCGCGACCGCGCCGCTTATGTGGCGGCCAAGGGCGCGGTGGCGGCGCTGACGCGCGCGATGGCGCTGGACCATGCGGCCGAGCATATCCGCGTCAACAGCGTCGCCCCCGGACCGATCGCGTCGCGCTACTACGACGAGATGCTGCGCAAGTCCCCCGATCCGGAGGCGTTCCTTGCCGGGCTACGCGCCCGCTCGCCGATGGGGCGGCTGGGCACGCCGGAGGAGATCGCGAGCCTGATCGTCTATCTGGCGTCCGACGAATCTGCCTTCGCCACCGGCGCGATGTTCACCGTTGACGGCGGCATGACGGCCTGGTGAGGCGGGGCGCCGAGGCGCGGGCGGATGCTCACGCAGCGCGCAGCGCGTTCCAGTGCAGCATCACCAGCGCGCCGCTGGGCGAGGGAATCTCCGCATTGCGGGTTTCGGCCGGGGCCATGATGCAGTCGCCCGCGTGACCGGTCTCATGCGCTTTCTCCTTCGGCCGTCCGTGCAAGGCGGCCGCCGGTGTCCATGGCGGCGCGCGTGCCCGGCACGATCGCAACGAGGGCGAGGCGTCAGGCCCACCCGCAACGGGTTCGCGCACGGCGCGCGTGGCGTGCGGGGCATGGCCGGTTTCGTTTGGAATAGAAGGAAGCTGGCGGCCCGCCGGGCCGCCAGCGCGTAGTTGCGTGGATCAGCCGGTCGGCATCAGCACCCTGTCGATGACGTGGATGACGCCGTTCGACTGGTTGACGTCGGCGATGGTGATGTCGGCCACGCCGCCCTTGCTGTCTTCGACCACGATGTTGGACGAGCCGTTCATCATGAACACGAGCGTGCCGCCCTCGACCGTCTTCAGCGTCGCCTTTCCGTTGCCCGCCAGGATCATCGAGCGCAGCTTGGCGGAGTCGTAGTCGCCCGACACGACGTGATAGGTCAGCACCTTGGTCAACGTGCCCTTGTTCTCGGGCTTCAGCAGCGTGTCCACCGTGCCGGCGGGCAGGGCTGCGAAGGCCGAGTTGACTGGGGCGAAGACGGTGAACGGGCCGGCGCTGTTCAGCGTATCGACCAATCCGGCGGCCTTCACCGCCGCGACGAGCGTGGTGTGATCAGCGGAATTCACGGCGTTGCTCACGATCGTCTTGTTCGGAAGCATCGGCTGGCCGCCGACGCGGACGCTCTGGGCCATGGCCGGGATGGCGACGCCCATCATCAGGGCAAGAGCCAGGGCGGTGCGGGTACGGGTCATCGGAAGCTCTCCTTCTGTGCTGCGGCTCAATCAACCGCTGCTCCCCTTACGCATATGCCCCGCCAGTTGGATGTCGGCTCACGAAGAAAGTGTACGCGACCGTTATGCCGCGATGCCGGGCGGCGTGGCGGTTCGAAGCCGCATCACTCGGCGGTTACAAAAGCGACTACAATGTCCGTGCGTCTTGTGAAGCGCGTCACATGGATCGACCGCCGCCATGAGGCAGGATGGCTGGACGACCGAAACGTCAAGACCCAGGGGAGAGGCAAATGTCCGTGATCCAAGTCGGCCTCGTCGACATGACGGGGAAGATCGACACGTCCCTGATGCAGGCCGCGGCGGCGGCGTTGAACCTTCAGGTCACGCGCGACCTGCCGCAGTTCTGGCCGATCAACGCGACGGTGGCCTATCTGCCGAGTGCGAAGCACGTCCCGACCGGGGTGTGGCCGATCCAGCTGGTGGCCAAGCTGCCGCCGGGCGAGGGCGGGTTCCATATGGACAAGCACAACCAGCCCTACGCGAAGGTGATCGCCTCGCCCAAGGACGACACCTGGACGATCGACGCGAGCCACGAACTGATCGAGATGCTGGTGGACCCGTGGGGCAACCGGATGCAGTCCTCGGTCGCGATCCACGTCGTGGGCAACGGCGTGCAGGACGGCACCGGGCAGTTCAGCTACCTGGTGGAAGCCTGCGACCCATGCGAGGCGAACCAGTACGGCTACACGGTGAACGGCGTGCTGGTCTCCGACTTCATCACGCCGCACTACTACGACCCGACGGCGGTGGCGGGCACGCGCTACAGCTTCAACGGATCGCTGACCGGCCCGCGCCAGATGCTGCCCGGCGGCTATATCTCGTTCGTCAACGAGGCGCTGGACGAGTGGCAGCAGATCCTGTGGGTGGACCCGAACCAGCCGCCGCAGTTGCGCAACCTGGGCCCCGCCGGCAACGCCCGCAGCCTGCGCGCCTGGATCGACGGCGAGATGGCGAAGGAGCCGCACCGCAAGCACATCGAGAAGGCGATGCACGAGGTCGCGGGCGGGCGGATGGAATACGCCGACAAGCGGCGCGCCGACCTGTTCGAGATCGCCGCCCGGCGCGGCACCCGGTTCGCCGGCGCGCATCCGTGACGTGTCCTCCCTCCCGCCCGCGGGCGGGAGGGAGGTGCCTTCTCCGGGC
Organism: Pseudomonadota bacterium; assembly: GCA_018240635.1. Taxonomy (GTDB): domain Bacteria; phylum Pseudomonadota; class Alphaproteobacteria; order Acetobacterales; family Acetobacteraceae; genus JAFEFJ01. The sequence continues at coordinate 8,402 of JAFEFJ010000149.1, forward strand.
GGTTGCGTCCTGGACGCGGCGCCGCCCGCATGGTGAGACTGCGCCCGCGCCTGCCGGCTGCCCGAATGCCGGCCAGCCGGGAGGGGTCCGCCATGCCGAAGCGCCAGATGCATCTGATCGCCTATCTGAAGACCGGCCCGACCGCGCTGCATGTCGGCGGCTGGCGGCATCCGGAGGCGACGCTGGACGACATCTTCACGCCCGAACGCTACCAGCACATCGCGCGCGTGCTGGAGGGGGCGAAGTTCGACGGCTGCTTCTTCGCCGATCTGTTCGGCCTCTATGACATCCATCAGGGCGGGTTCGACGCCTATGTGCGGCGCGGCGGGCAGATCAGCTACCTCGATCCCACCGTCGTGCTGCCGGTGATGGCGGCGGCGACGCGGCATCTGGGGCTGGGAGCGACGCTGTCCACGACGGTGCACTCCGCCTACCACCTGGCGCGCTGGCTCGGCTCGATGGATGCGCTGAGCGGCGGGCGGGTGGCGTGGAACGTGGTGACGTCGGCCACCGACCTGGAGGCGCAGAACATCGGCATGGACGTGCTGCCGCCGCGCGAGGAACGCTACGACCGCGCCGACGAGGTGCTGGAGGCGTGCTTCGCGCTGTGGAAGAGCTGGGACCCGGACGCGATGGTGAAGGACAAGAAGGCGGGCATCATGTCCGACCCGTCGAAGGTCCATTACGCCAACTACAAGGGCCGCTGGGTGAAGACGCGCGGGCCGCTTTCCATCCCGCCGAGCCCGCAGGGCCGCCCGGTGATCATGCAGGCGGGCGCGTCGGACCGCGGGCGCGATTTCGCGGCGCGCTGGGCGGAGGCGATCTTCACCATCCAGCGCGACCAGCCGGACATGCTGGCCTTCTACCAGGACATCAAGACCCGCATGGACGCGCGCGGCCGCGCCCCGCAGGAATGCGCGATCCTGCCGGCGGTTTCGGTCATCATCGGCGAGACGGAATCGATCGCGCGCGAGAAGGCCGATTACCTCAACAGCCTGATCGACCCGGAGCTGAGCCTTGCCACCTCGTCGAGCAACGTGGGGGCCGACCTGTCGAAGGTGGACAAGGTGGAGAAGCTGGCCGAGGTGCAGGGCAACCAGGGCATGAAGGGTTCCGAGGAGGTGATCGAGCAGGCGATGAAGGCCGAGGGCCTGTCCTTCAAGGAAGCCGCGCGCAAGCGGAACGAGGGCAAGGACGTGGTGGGCACCGCCGAGATGGTGGCCGACCGGCTGGAGGCGATGTTCGAATCAGGCGTCTGCGACGGCTTCGTGCTGACGCCTTCGATGTTCCCGGGGATGTTCGAGCAGTTCGCCCGCAGCGTGGTGCCCGAATTGCAGCGGCGCGGGATATTCCGCAAGGAGTATGCGGCGACGACGCTGCGGGGGAATTTGTGCAGTTGACGACAGTCCGCTGCCCCTCACCCCTTCTCATGAGGCCAGTGCTATAGCATACGGCGGAAACTCGCCCTCTCCGCCCCAGGGGGCGGAGAGGGTTGGGAGAGGTGGGGGATTCCAGAGACAGCAAGTTTATTGCGCTGCTTCGGACAACTTTGCGGCGGCGCTACCCACCTCACCCCGGCCCTCTCCCCCCGCAAGCGCGGGCGGAGAGGGAGCGTTGCCGAGACGATTGTTAGCCCTT
>JAFEFJ010000014.1 GCA_018240635.1 Pseudomonadota bacterium
AGGCGGGCGCCGATCCCGCGCAGCGCGTCATCGACAACCGCAACGACGGAATCGATGTCGAGATCATCTTCCCCAACAAGGGCCTCGCGATGTGGGCGACGCCCGATCCGGTGTTCGCCAACGCGCAATGCGCGGTGTGGAACGACTGGGCGTGGGAACAGTTCGGCCCCTACAAGGAGAGCATGCTGCCCGTCGCCGCCGTCGCCACCGGCGATCTGCCCGGCGCGATGGCCGAGATCGAGCGCGTGGCAAAGATCGGCTACCGCGCGCTCGGGCTGCCCTGCAAGCCGGTCTGGGGCGGCCACGACATCGACCACGTCAACTACAACCTGCCGCATTTCGATCCGATGTGGGCGCTGATCCAGGAAACCGGCCTGCCGATCACCTTCCACATCTCCACCGGCCGCGATCCGCGCGCCTCGCGTGGCAACGGCGGCGCCGTCATCAACTACGTCACGCACTCGCTCTCGCCCACCATCGAACCGGTGGCGAACCTGTGCGCCTCCGGCGTGTTCGAGCGGTTCCCGAAGCTGCGCTTCGCGACCATCGAGGCCGGGATCGGCTGGGTGCCCTGGCTGCTCGATGCGATGGACGAGGCGTACCGCAAGCACCACATGTGGGTGCGCCCGAAACTGCAAGGCCTGCCCAGCGACTATTACCGCGCGCACGGCATGGCGACGTTCCAGGAGGACCCGTCCGGCCTCTACCTCGCCGAACGCTACAACCTGGTCGATAATTTCATGTGGGCGAACGACTATCCGCACCACGAAGGCACCTGGCCGCACTCGGCCGAGGCGATCGAGCGCACCATGCCGATGCTGAACGACACGCAGCGCGCCAAGATCCTCGGCCTGAACGCGGCGCGGTTCTTCGGCCTCGCCGTGCCCGCGCATCAGCAGATCTGAACGCGAACAAGGAAACGGCGATGCCGCCAGAGGCCAGCCACGAGGCCAGCCACGAGGCCAGCTACGAGGCGCCCTTCGCGGGCCTCAAGGTCGTCGATCTCAGCCAGGGAATCGCCGGCCCCTATTGCGGGATGCTGCTTGCGCAGCACGGCGCCAACGTTATCAAGGTGGAACCCCTCGAAGGCGGCGGCGATTGGACGCGCATCCTGGGCACAGTCTACGGCGACCACACCGCCTTTTCGATCCCCGGCAACCTCGGCAAGCGCAGCATCGCGCTCGACCTGAAAAGCGAGGACGGCAAGGCGATTCTCTGGCGCCTGCTCGCGGACGCCGACGTAATGATGGAGGGCTTCCGCCCCGGCGTCATTCGCCGCCTGGGCTTCGACTACGACGCCGTCGCCGCGCGCAACAAGCGGATCCTCTATCTCTCGGTCTCGGGCTTCGGCCAATCGGGTCCGCTGTCCGAACGTCCGGCGATGGACCCCGTGCTGCAGGCCTACACGGGCCTCATCATGGAGAACAAGGGCACCGACGGCGTGCCGCACCGCGTGCCCTACATCGCCGTGGACATGGCGACCGCGCTCTACGCCTTCCAGGCGCTCGCGCCCGCGATCCATGCGCGGCAGCGCCTCGATCGCGGTCGCTACATCGAAACCAGCCTGATGCAGGCTGCGGCGTCGATGCAGGTGGTGCGCATGATGGGCACCTACCTGGAGGACGGGGCGGAGCCCGTCGCCTCCGTCCCCGGCGGATCGTTCAAGACCGCCGACGGATGGATGCAGATCGCGGTGGTGCAGCAGCGCGACTGGGTGGCGCTCTGCGCCGCGATCGACCTGCCCGATCTTGCCGCCGATCCGCGCTTCGATACGCGCGAGCGGCGCATCCTGAATGCCGATGCGCTCTACGCGATCATCCGCCCGGCCTTCGCCGCGATGACCTGCGCCGATCTCGATGCCCGTCTCGCCAAGGCCGGCATCATGCACGAACGGCTGAATTCCTACCTCGAGTTTCTCAAGCAGCCGCATGTCGAGCAGACCGGCCTGATCGCCTGGCTTGCCCAGGCCGGCCTCGACCGTCCGGCCCCGGTGCCGAACCTCCCCGGCCCGCCGCCGCTCGAAAGCGGCACGCCGCGCGCCACCGCGCCCACCTGCGGTGAGCACACGCGCGAAGTGCTGCACGAACACGGCTACACCGCCGCGCAGATCGCCGAGCTGGAAGCGCGCGGCGTGGTGCGCGCCGGCGGGCAGTTGCAGAAGAAAGCGTCATGACATGAGCGATGAACCCGTCCTGCTGATCGACGATCCGCTGCCCGGCGTGCGGCGTCTGACGATGAACCGCCCCGCGAAGCGCAACGCGCTCAACAACGCGCTGCGCGGCGCCATCCTCGCCGCCATCCAGGCCGCCGACACCGATCCGGCCGTGAAGGTTTCGATCCTGCGCGGCGCCGGTCCCGCCTTCTCCTCCGGCTACGACCTCTCGGCCAACAATGCCGTCGATCAGCCCTACTACACGGCGGGCGGGCCGGGTCAGTGGGCGCGGCATGTCGTCGATGGCTGGTTCCGCATCTGGGACATGGCGAAGCCCGTCATCGCGCAGGTGCACGGCTACTGCCTCGCGGGGGGAAGCGAACTCGCCACCTGCTGCGATCTCGTCTACGTCGCCGAGGACGCGCGCATCGGCTACCCGCCGGTGCGGCTCATGAGTCCGCCCGACAACCAGTTCCATCCCTGGCTGATGGGCCTGCGCGCGGCGATGGAGATGATGCTGACGGGCGATGCCATCACGGGCACCGAGGCCGCGGCGCAGGGCTTCGCCAACCGCGCCTATCCGGCCGAGCGGCTGGAGGCCGAGGTGCTCGCCATCGCCGAACGCATGACGCATATCCCGAGCGAGTTGCTGCAGATCAACAAGCGCGCGATGCACCGCGCGATGGAGGCGATGGGCCTGCGCGCCGCGATCCGCGCGGGGACCGAATTGCAGGCGCTCGCCTTCACCACCGAAAGCAGCCTTGCCTACCGCGCGCAGTTCAAGCGCGACGGCGGCAGCGTGCGCAATCTGCTCAGCCAGCGCGACGCGCCGTTCAAGGACTACCGCGAACGGGAGTGACGCGCCCTCGCGCCCCGCGTCAGCCCAGCCGCGGCGCCGCCTGCCGTTCCTCCGGCTCGCTCGTATCGCGGTGGACTTCCTCGGCGATGATGCGGTGCGTGATGTCGTCCAGATACGCCTGCAGCGTCCGGTTCAGCTCCGTGAACTCGGGCCACAGCACCTCGTCGACGAAGTGGCGCGGCACGTCCACCATCACCGTGGTGCGGCGCTGGCGGTACAGCCGGTACGGCTTCAGCCCGTAGCGTCGGCACAGCGCCACGAACAGGCGGCGCGACCACTCGTTGCCGAGCGAGAAATGCATCTCGATCGGCCGGTCCTGCCGCCCGAGTTCCGCGAGCCGCGCGCGCACCCGCTCGCGCGCCGCCTCGGCCGCCATGCGCTCGCCCGCCGTGCCCGCGCCCGCGAACAGCGCCTCGATCTTGCGCAGCTTGGCGCGGAGTTCGTCCTCGGGAGTCATGCGTGGTTCATGCCTCGGATCGCGGGTCCAGCGCGTGCTGCAAGCCGTCGCCCAGGAAGTTCACCGCGATCACGGTGATGAAGATCAGCAGCCCGGGATAGATCGCCAGCAGCGGCGCGGTGGTCACCAGTTCCTGCGCGTTGTTCAGCATGCTGCCCCAGCTCGGCGTCGGCGGCACGATGCCGAAGCCCAGGAAGCTCAGGACGGATTCGATCAGGATCACCCGCCCCACCGTCAGCGTCACCGCCACGATCAGCGGTGTGGCGATGTTCGGCAGGATATGCGCCAGCATCACGTAGAACGGCCGCCCGCCGCTCGCGCGCGCGGCGCGCACGAAGTCGCGCTCCTTGATGCCCAGCGTCGCCGCGCGCGTCAGCCGCGCGATGGCGGGCCAGTCGATGATCGAGATGATCACCACGATGCGCCAGAACCCGGCCGCGCCGGAATGCGCGAACTCCGAGGAAAAGCCGAGCTTCGTCAGATCGACCGCGCCCAGCACGATCAGCAGCGGCAGCAGCGGCAGCGCGATCACGCCGTCGGTGAAGCGCATGAGCGCGGCATCGACGCGGCCGCCGAAATAGCCGGCATAGATGCCGATCGCGAGCCCCATGAGCCCGCCCACCACCGTCGCCAGCAGCCCCACCAGCAGCGACATCTGCCCGCCGATCATCAGCCGGATCAGCACGTCGCGCCCGGCCTCGTCGGTGCCCAGCCAATGCTGCGCGGACGGCGGATCGAAGCGCGACAGCAGATCGGCCTCGTAGGGATCGACGCCGAGGACATGCGCCAGCGGCCAAGCCGCCAGGCAGAACAGCACCAGCACCGCGATCACGCCCAGACTCGCCATCCCCGCCCGATGCCTGCGGAACCGCCGCCAGCGCAGCGCCCGGATCGAGACGGCGGCCTCCAGCGGGGCGGGTTCGTCGAGGATGGCGGTGCTCATCCCAACGTGATCCTCGGATCGAGCCACCCATACGCCAGATCGGCGATCAGGTTGCTCAGCAGCGTCACCAGCGTCGCGAACAGCAATCCCACCAGTGCCAGGTTGTAGTCGTTGCCCAGGATCGCGTCGTAGATCATCTTCCCCATGCCGGGCTGCGCGAACATCGTTTCGGTCACCAGCGCGCCCGAGAACAGCGTGCCGAAGCTCAGCGCGATCACCGTCACCACCGGGATCAGCGCGTTGCGGAAGGCGTGCACCAGAGTCACGCGGCCTTCGCCGGCGCCCTTGGCGCGCGCGGTGCGCACGAAATCCAGCCGCAGCGTCTCGATCATGCTGGCGCGCATGTAGCGGGTGAACTGCCCCGTCGTCGCCAGCGCCAGCGTCGTCACCGGCATGATCAGGTGCCGCGCCTGATCGGCCAATCCGCCATCGCCAAGCTCGCCGGTGCCGCCCGCCGGCAGCCAGTGCAGCGTCACCGCGAACAGCAGGATCATCATCAGCGCCAGCCAGAATACCGGCACCGAAATCCCCGCGAAGGCGAACAGGCTCACGCCCGTATCCAGCGCGCCGCCCGGCCGCAGCGCCGCCGCCACGCCGAACACCAGCGCCACCGCCACGCTCAGCACGAAGCTCGCCAGCATCAGCTTGCAGGTCTGCCCGAGCGCCGGGCCCAGCACCTCCAGCACCGGCACCGAATGGGTGCGCGAGAAACCGAAATCCCCGCGAAGCGCGGCCATCATCCAATGCGCGTAGCGCAGCAGAAGCGGCTGATCGAGCCCGTATATCGCGCGCATCCGCGCCGCGATCTCCGGTGTCATGCCGGGATTGCCGGCCATCATCGTGTCGATCGGATCGCCCGGCATCAGGCCGATCAGCGCGTAGATCACGAACGACATCACCAGCAGCACGAAAAGCATCTGCGCGGTGCGGATCAGCAGGTACCGGCGCATCGCGCTCAGGCCCCCGCGGCGGCGACGTTGGGGAAATGGCACGCCGCCATCTGCGCCTCCCGTCCCGCCACCGGCGCCAGCGCGGGCGGCGTCGTGCGGCAGAGATCGGCGGCCTTGGGGCAGCGCGGATGGAACACGCAGCCCGGCGGCGGCGAAAGCGGGCTCGGCATCTCGCCCTTGATCGTGCCCTCGCCCGGCGCGCGGCGGCGGCCGAAGCGGGGCAGGGCGGCCAGCAGCGCCTCGGTATAGGGATGCGCCGGATGCGCGAAGACCGCCGCGCGCGGCGCGACCTCCACCAGCCGGCCCAGGTACAGCACCGCCACCCGGTCGGCCAGGTGGTTCACCACCGCCAGGTCGTGACTGATGAAAAGATAGGACAGGCGGCGCTGCTCCTGCAGATCCTTCATCAGGTTCAGCACCTGGCTCTGGATCGACACGTCCAGCGCCGACAGCGGCTCGTCCGCCACGATCAGCCGCGGCTCGGGCGCCAGCGCGCGGGCGATCGCGATGCGCTGGCGCTGCCCGCCCGAGAATTCGTGCGGGTAGCGGTTCAGGGCATCGCGCGGCAGCCCCACCTGCGTCACCAGCGCGGCGGCGCGCGCCTCGCGCTCGGCGCGGCTTCCGATGCGGTTGATGCGCAGCGGCTCGGCGATGATGGCCGAGACCGGCATGCGCGGATCGAGCGCGCCGAACGGGTCCTGGAACACCACCTGGATATGCCGCTGCGCCATGCGCCGCGCGGCGCGGTCGAGCGGCTTGCCGTCGAAGCGCAGCGTGCCCTCGTCGGCGTCGCGCAAGCCGGCCACCACATGCCCGAGCGTGGTCTTGCCGCTGCCGCTTTCGCCCACCAGCGCGAGGGTTTCGCCGGTCTCCACGGTCAGGCTCACGCGGTCCAGCGCCTGCAACGTCCGTCTCCCGACCGGGAAGCGCACGCTGACCTTCTCGATCTCCAGCAGCGCCGTCACGCCGCGCCTACCCGGAAACAGGCGGCCAGGTGCCCGCCGCCGTGATCGACAAGCGGCGGCTCGGCGTCGCGGCAGGCCGCCACGGCGCGCGGGCAGCGGTCGGCGAAGCGGCAGCCCGGCACCTCGGCCGCCAGGTTCGGCACGCCGCCCCTGATGACCGGCAGGCGCGCGGCGCGGTGATCGGGATCGGGCAGGGTGGCGATCAGGCCGGCGGTGTAGGGATGCAGGGGCGCGGCGAACAGCGCCTCCGCCGTCGCGCGCTCCACGATGCGGCCCGCGTACATCACGATGATCTCGTGCGCGATCTCCGACACCACGGCCAGGTTGTGACTGATGAACTGGATCGCCATGCCGACGCCGTCCTGCAGCTCCAGCATCAAATCCAGGATTTGCGCCTGGATCGTCACGTCCAGCGCCGTCGTCGGCTCGTCGGCGATCAGCAGGGCAGGGCGGCAGGCCAGCGCCATCGCGATCATCGCGCGCTGGCGCATCCCGCCCGACAACTGGTGCGGATACGACGCCGCGCGCGCACGGGCGGATGCGATGCCCACCGCATCCAGCAGCTCCACCGCGCGCTCCCCGGCGGCGCGCCAGCCGATGGTTTCGTGCAGCACCAGCGCCTCGGCGATCTGCTGCCCGACCGTCATCACCGGATTCAGCGCCGTCATCGGCTCCTGGAAGATCATCGCGATCCGGTTGCCGCGCAGGTCGCGCCATGCCGCCTCCGGCTGGCCGAGAAGCTCGCTTCCCTCAAAACGGACCGAGCCGGACGCGCCGCCCGGCCGGGGGATCAGTCCCATCACCGCCAGCGCCGTCATCGACTTCCCGCAGCCGCTCTCGCCCACCACGCCCAGCGTGCGGCCCGCTGGGATGTCGTAGCCGATCCCCGCCACCACCCGCCGCGGCCCGGCGTCGGTCGGAAACGTCACGGTCAGCCCGGCGATGTCGAGGAGCGGTGCGGTCAAGGCGACCCTCACCCTCCCGCCACTGCCGCGGCAGGCCGCTCCCTCTCCCGCGATGCGGGAGAGGGGCCGCGCGGACCGTAACAACCCTCTCCCCCATCGGGGGAGAGGGCAGGGTGAGCGGGCGTCCGGGTCGTGCCGATGGCGCCTACTCGCTGCGCCAGTTCTCGGACCACATCGCGCCGTAGTCGCTGCTGCCCGTCGGCTCGTAGCCCTTCAGCCATTTCGGGATCACATGCGCTTCCGACCGGAAGAACAGCGGCAGCACCGGCAGGTTCGCGGCGTAGATCTGCTGCATGTCCGCCCACAGCGCCTTCTGCTTCGCTGGATCGAGCTCGGAATCCGCCGCGACGATGTCGGCATCCATCTTCGGGTCGCTGAAGCCCGAGGCGTTCGATCCGCCCCAGTTGTTCGCCGCGGTCGGGATCTGGCTGCTGTGCAGCGTGCGGAACGGGCTCGCGTTCACATTGCTGCTCCACGCGAACATCGCCATGCCGGTATAGGCACGGTGCTTCACCGTCTCGCCGAAGAAGGTGCGCGGCGGCTCGTTCTTGATCGTCACCTCGATGCAGGCGGCCTTCCACTGGCTCTGCATCACCTGCTGCGCCAGCTCGCGCAGCCGGTTCCCCGACGTGGTGCCGAACTCGATCGACAGGCGGTCGCCCTTGGCGTTGCGGCAGATGCCGTCATCGCCCGGCTTCCATCCCGCCTCCGCCAGCAGGGCCTTCGCCTTCGCCGGGTCGTAGGGCAGTGGCTGGATGCTCTTGTCGTACATGCCGTCCAGCGGGTTCACCCAGGTGGCGGCGACCGGCTGCATCCCCTCGAACAGCTTGTTCACCAGCGTCTGCCGGTCGAGCGCGTACAGCAGCGCCTGCCGTACCCGGAGATCGGCCAGGATCGGGTTGTCGCGGTTCAGGTTGATGTGCTCGTAGTTCAGGCTCGGCTTGAAGATGTAAACGAAACGGTCGGGGTACTGCTTGCGCAGCGCCAGCACCTGGTCGATCGTCAGGCCCACGCCCTCGCCGTTCACCATGTCCACGTCGCCCGACAGCAGGTTGGCCTGCAACGCGGCCGTGTTCTCCACCAGCTTGATGACGATGTGCTTGAAGCCCGGCTTGGTGCCCGCCCAGTACGGGTTCGGCTCAAGCACGATCCGCGCGCCCGACTTGTATTCGGTGATCCGGTACGGCCCGTCGAACAGGCCGGGGTTCGTCGGATCGCGGTTGTAGGTCGTCTGCTTGATGTAGTCGCCCGGCGCCTTCGCCGCGGCATAGATGGGCCCGTCCAGATGCTCGGGCAGGATGTGATCCCATTGCGCGTAATCCACGCGCACCTTGTCCAGGTGCATGACGATGGTGTGGTCGTCGATCACGTCCACGCTCTTGGCGCGCGACCACGGGTTGGTGTTGCTGAAGCCCGATGCCGGGTCGCTGCCCACCTTCCAGGTGAACGCCACGTCCTTCGCCGTCACCGGCACGCCGTCGCCCCATTTCAGGTCGGGCTTCAGCTTGATCGTCACCGCCAGCCCCTCGCCGCCGCTCGGCGTCTTCTCGCGCTTGGCGAGCCCGTTCTCCAGCGTCGGCACCTCGGTGCACAGCAGGCAGGAGTTCTTCCACTCCTTGTCGTAGGCGGTGATCTGCCGGACCGAGAAGGCGTTGACGTAGCCCTTGATCACCTCGGCATCGATGTTCGGATGCAGGCTCGACGGGAACTGCGCCACGCCGATGATCAGGTCGTCCTTCGCCTGCGCGGCGCCGGTCGCAAGCCACAGCGCGCCCGCGGCGGCCAGCGCCATCCGAAACTTCATTGCCCGATCCTTCCCGGTTGCCTGAGCCGGCGGATCAAACCCGTACGCCGCGCCGAGCGTCAACGATGCGATGGCGGCCCCACCCACCACGCAATATATTGCAGGACGCGCGCGACGAGACGCGCCGGCTGCAGGGAGAGCACGTCATGGCCGACAGCGCCTCGCACAACGCGGCCGACTGGTTCGTCGACCGCCATGTCCGCGACGGCGGCGCCGCCCGCCCGGCCTTCGCCGATCCCTGGCGCAGCCTGACCTACGGCCAGTTGCAGGACCGCAGCGCCCGCTTCGCCGCCGCGCTCGCCGCCGCCGGCGTCGGGCGGGAGCGGCGCATGGCGATGGTCATGCTCGATACCGTCGATTTCCCCGTCGCCTTCTGGGGCGCGATCCGCGCGGGCGTGCTGCCGGTGCCCATCAACACGCTGCTGCCGCCCGAGCAGCTCGCCTACATCCTGGCCGACAGCCGGGCCGAGGCGCTCTGCGTCTCCGCCCCGCTGCTGCCCGCGCTCACGCCGCACATGGACGCGTTGCCGCACCTCAGGCGCCTGATCGTCGCCGAGCCCGACGGCGCGGGCGGCGGGTTCGAGGATTTCATCGCCTCCGCCGCCGTCCCCGCGGCGTCCGTCCCCGCCTCGCCGGACGAGGTGGCGTTCTGGCTCTACTCCTCGGGCTCCACCGGCGGGCCGAAGGGCGTGAAGCACGTCCATTCAAGCCTGCGCGCCACCGCCGACACCTACGCGCGCGCGGTGCTCGGCATCCGCCCGGACGACGTCGTGTTCTCGGCGGCCAAGCTGTTCTTCGCCTACGGCCTCGGCAACGCCATGACCTTCCCGATGTCGGTCGGCGCCGCCGCCGTCCTGCTGCCGGACCGCCCGACGCCCGATGCCGTGTTCGGCGTGATGGCCGCGCACCGCCCCACCATCTTCGGCGGCGTCCCCACGCTCTACGCCGGCCTGCTGGCGGACCGCCGCATCGGCCCCGGCGCGGGCTCGGACCGGCTGCGCGCCTGCATCTCGGCCGGGGAGGCGCTGCCCGAAAGCGTGGGCGAGCGCTGGCGGCAATCGGTCGGCGTGGACATCCTGGACGGCATCGGCTCCACCGAGATGCTGCACATCTTCCTCTCCAACCGCCCCGGCGCGCTGCGCTACGGCACCACCGGCCTTCCGGTCCCCGGCTACGAGGCGCGCGTGGTGGACGAGAACGGCGCGGATGCGCCCGATGGCGAGTCCGGCACGCTGCTGGTGCGCGGGCCGAGCGCCGCCGAGGGCTACTGGAACCAGCGGGAGAAGAGCCGCCGCACCTTCCAGGGCGAGTGGACCAACACGGGCGACACCTACGTACGCGAGCCCGACGGCTATTTCCGCTTCTGCGGCCGCGCCGACGACATGATGAAGGTGAGCGGCATCTGGGTCTCACCCTTCGAGGTCGAGGCCGCGCTGATCGCGCACGAGGCGGTGCTGGAAGCCGCCGTCGTCGGCCACGAGGACGCCGATGGCCTGACCAAGCCGCGCGCCTTCATCGTGCTGACCAAGCGCGGTATGGCGATGGACGCCGCCACGCTCGCCGAGGAGCTGAAGCAGCACGTCCAGTCCCGCTGCGGCAGATGGAAATACCCGCGCTGGATCGAAACGGTCGAATCCCTCCCCAAGACCGCCACTGGCAAGATCCAGCGCTTCAAGCTGCGGCAGGGGCATTGATGGGGGGCGCCCACGACACACCCCTCTCCGCCCGCTCGCGGGGGGAGAGGGAGGGGCCCGTTGTGCAGCAACGGGAGGGCGAGGTGGGTGCCGAAGCCATCCCCGATCGTCCCGAACCTCCCCCACCTCACCCATCCTCCCCGACCCCAGGGGCGGAGAGGGGCGCGTTGTGCCTCGGCCCCCGCCGCCTCGAAACCGCCTGGTGGGGCAAGCCGCCCGTCCAATCCCCCACCATCGTCCTGCTGCACGAAGGCCTCGGCAGCGTCTCCCTCTGGCGCGATTTCCCCGCCCGCCTCGCCGCCGCCACCGGCTGCGGCGTCTTCGCCTATTCCCGCTTCGGCTACGGCCGTTCGGATCCGGAACCGCTCCCCTGGCCGCCGAGCTACATGCACCGCGAGGCCGAGGACGTGCTGCCCCGCGTGCTCGCCGCCGCCGGGATCGGGCGGCACGTTCTGCTCGGCCATTCCGACGGCGCCTCCATCGCCGCCATTCATGCCGGCGCCGCGTCGCGCCCCATGCTGCGCGGCCTCGTGCTGATCGCGCCGCATTTCTTCGTGGAGAACGCGGGCCTCGCCAGCATCGTCGCCATCGGCGCGCAGTACGAAACCACCGACCTTCGCGCCCGCCTCGCGCGCCATCACGCCGACCCGGACAACGCCTTCCACGGCTGGAGCGGTGCCTGGACGAACTCCGACTTCCGCGCATGGAACATCCTGGACAGCGTGCCCCGCATCGCCGCGCCCATGCTGCTGCTGCAAGGCACCGAAGACGCCTATGGCAGCGCCGAGCAGCTCTATGCCGGCGCCCGCGCCGCCCGCGCGCCCGCCGAGACGCTGCTCATCGACGGAGCCGGCCACGCACCCCATCTGGAACGGGCGGACGAGACGCTGGCGGTGGTCGCGCGGTTCGTCGATCATGTATTATAGTGCACGAATCGTCTTGCGTGCCGCGCCACATGAATTATAATGCCGGTCATCAGGGGGGCGACATGGACGCAACGACGGCGACGCCGCGCATCGACTTCCAGACCGAACCGGCGCGCTACCGCCATTGGCGCCTGCGCATCGAAGGCCCCGTCGCCCATCTCGTCATGGACGTGGACCCCGCTGGCGGCCTATTCCCCGGCTACGAGCTGAAGCTCAATTCCTACGATCTCGGCGTCGATATCGAGCTGCACGACGCCGTGCAGCGCCTGCGCTTCGAGCATCCGGAAGTCCGCTGCGTCGTGCTGCGTTCGGGCAAGGACAACGTGTTCTGCGCCGGCGCCAATATCCGTATGCTCGGTGGCGCCTCCCACGTCCACAAGGTGAATTTCTGCAAGTTCACCAACGAGACCCGCGTCTCGATCGAGGACGCATCGGACAATTCCGGCCAGACCTACATCGCCGCCGTCAGCGGCGCCTGCGCGGGCGGCGGCTACGAAATCGCCGTCACGGCCGAACACGTCATGCTGATCGACGACCGGCGCAGCTCCGTCGCCCTTCCCGAAATCCCGCTGCTCGCCGTGCTGCCCGGCACCGGCGGCCTCACGCGCCTCACCGACAAGCGGAAGGTCCGCCGCGACCGCGCCGACGTGTTCTGCTGCCTGGAGGAAGGCATCCGCGGCAAGCGCGCCGTCGAGTGGCGCCTGGTGGACGAGGTCGTGCCGCCGTCGGCCTGGGAAGCCACCGTCGCCAGGCGCGCCGCCGAATTCGCCGCCCGCTCCGACCGACCGGCGGAAGCGCGCGGCATCGCTCTCACACCCCTCAACCGCGTGCTGACCGACACATCCGTTGCATACGATCACGTCGCCGTCGCGCTCGACCGCGCGCAGCGCCGCGCCGCCATCACCCTGCGCGGCCCGGACGCGCTGCCCGCCACGCTCGCCGAAATCCACGCCCAGGGCGCGGCGTTCTGGCCGCTCGCGCTTGCCCGCGAACTCGACGACGCGATCCTGCACCTGCGCCTCAATGAGCCCGAACTCGGCCTGCTGATCTTCCGCACCGAAGGCGACCCGGCGCGCGTGCTTGAAGCGGACGCGCTGCTGGAAGCGCACAAGGACGATTGGCTCGTGCGCGAAATCCGCCTGTTCTGGAAGCGCGTGCTCAAGCGCGTCGATCTCACCGCGCGCAGCCTGATCGCGCTTATCGAACCCGGAAGCTGCTTCGCGGGCACGCTCGCCGAGCTTGCCTTCGCGTCCGACCGCGCGCTGATGCGCGAAGGTGCCAACGGCGACAACCGCACCGCGACGCTTACGCTCAGCGAATTGAATTTCGGCGCCTACCCGATGAGCAACGGGATCACGCGCCTTGCCACGCGCTTCCTGGGCGAACCCGAATCCCTGATCGCCGCGCGCGAAGCGGCGGGCCGCGCGCTCGATGCCGAGGAAGCCGACGCGCTCGGCCTCATCACCGAGCGCTACGACGAGATCGACTGGGACGACGAGGTGCGCGTGATGCTGGAGGAGCGCGCCAGCTTCTCCGCCGACGCGCTGACCGCGATGGAAGCCAATCTCCGCTTCGCTGGCCCCGAGACGATGGAAACCCGCATCTTCGGCCGCCTGACCGCCTGGCAGAACTGGGTCTTCCAACGCCCCAACGCGGTCGGCGAGCACGGCGCCCTGAAACGCTACGGCACCGGCATCCAGCCCGATTACGACAAGCAGCGCGTCTAGAACCTGTAGGGCGGATAAGCGAAGCGCCATCCGCGGAACAAGCCAAGGAGCTTTCCAATGCCCGACGGCATGAACGTCGATTACGACGGCCTGATCCCGAACAACGTAGGCCTGAACGACGACCTGCGCGTGCGCAAGGCGCTGGAAACCTGGCATCCGGGCTACATCGACTGGTGGAAGGACATGGGGCCGGAAGGCTTCCAGGAAGCGCTCGTCTATCTGCGCACCGCCGTCAGCGTCGATCCCAAGGGCTGGGCCAAGTTCGATTACGTGCGGATGCCGGAATACAAATGGGGCATCCTGCTCGCCCCCGCCGTCGAGGGCCGCACCATCCCCTTCGGCGCGCACAAGGGCGAACCCGTCTGGCAGGACGTGCCCGGCGAATACCGCGCCATGCTGCGCCGCCTGCTCGTGATCCAGGGCGACACCGAGCCCGCCTCGGTCGAGCAGCAGCGCCATCTCGGCGCCACCGCGCCCTCGCTCTACGACATGCGCAACCTGTTCCAGGTGAACGTGGAGGAAGGCCGCCATCTCTGGGCGATGGTGTATCTGCTGCAAAAATACTTCGGCAAGGACGGGCGCGAGGAAGCCGAGGAACTGCTGCGCCGCCGCTCGGGCGATGCCGACACGCCGCGCATGCTGGGCGCCTTCAACGAAGCCACTCCCGACTGGCTCAGCTTCTTCATGTTCACCTACTTCACCGACCGCGACGGCAAGATGCAGCTCGAGGCGCTGGCGCAGTCGGGCTTCGATCCCCTGAGCCGCACCTGCCGCTTCATGCTGACCGAGGAAGCGCACCACATGTTCGTGGGCGAAACCGGCGTGATGCGCGTGGTCGAGCGCACCTGCGAGGCGATGAAGCAGGCCGGCATCGCCGATCCCACCGACATCGAGGCGGTGCGCAAGCTCGGCGTGATCGACCTGCCGACGCTGCAGAAGAAGATGAACCTGCACTTCTCCCTCACGCTTGACCTGTTCGGCAACGAGATCAGCACCAACGCGGCGAATGCCTTCAACGCGGGGCTCAAGGGCCGCTACCGGGAGGACAAGCTGACCGACGACCACCAGTTGCTGAACGACACCTATCCGGTGCTGCGCGTCGTCGATGGCGCGGTCGCCGAACAGCAGGTGCCCGCGCTGTCCGCGCTGAACATGCGGCTGCGCGACGACTACGTGACCGACGCGGCCGGCGGCGTCTCGCGCTGGAACAAGGCGATCGAGAAGGCGGGGATTCCCTTCCAGTTGAAACTCTCGCACGTGGCGTTCAACCGCCGCATCGGCGAGTTCAGCGCCCTCCACGCCGATCCCGACGGCAACCTGCTCGCCGCCGATCAGTGGGAATCCCGCAAGGAGGAATTCCTGCCGTCCTCCGACGACGCCGCCTTCATCGACAGCCTGATGAAGCCGCAGCAGCAGCCCGGCGCCTACGCAAGCTGGATCGCGCCCCCCAAGGCCGGCATCGACAGCAAGCCCGGCCACTTCGAATATGTGAAGATCCACGAGTAGGTCGGATGCACGGTCTTTCCCCACCTCACCCCGGCCCTCTCCGCGCCCGGGGGCGGAAAAGGAGGGACCCGCGCGTAGCGCGGGAGGGTGAGGTGGGGGAGCCGCGATCATGACATAGCGGGTACGCAATGGACGCCACCACCGAGACCGCCAGCCTGAAGCAGCATCTCATCGACCCCGAGATCTGCATCCGCTGCAACACCTGCGAGGCGACCTGCCCGATCGGGGCGGTGACGCACGACGCGAACAACTACGTCGTCGATGCCGCGGTCTGCAATTTCTGCATGGACTGCGTGGCACCCTGTCCCACCGGTGCGATCGACAACTGGTTCCAGGTGTCCTCGGCGTTCTCCCTGGACGATCAGTATTCCTGGTCCGAACTGCCGCCGCGCGAGCCCGAGGCGGACGGCACGGGCGAGCTCGACGCGCTCGACGACGAAGCCGCCGCCCTGCTCGCCGAGGCGCATGCCCGCGCCGGGGGCCGCGCCCGCGCGCCCGCCACCGCGTCCAAGCCGCGCATCAACCTGTTCAACCGCGAACACCCCGCCGTCGCCACCGTCACCGGCAATTTCCGCATCACCGCGCACGAGGCGGAATCGGATGTGCGCCACATCATCCTCGATTTCGGCGTCGTGCCGTTCCCGGTGCTGGAAGGCCAGAGCATCGGCATCCTGCCGCCCGGCACGGACGCGGCGGGCAAGCCGCACGCGATGCGGCTCTATTCCATCGCCAGCGCGCGCGACGGCGAACGGCCGAACACCAACAATCTCGCGCTGACGGTCAAGCGCGTCCCGGGCGGCGTCGCGTCAAGCTATCTCTGCGACCTGGCACTCGGCGAGAAGGTCTCGGTCGTCGGCCCGTTCGGCGCCACCTTCCTGATGCCCGACGATCCGGAAGCCGACATCGTGATGATCTGCACCGGCACGGGTGCGGCGCCGTTCCGCGGCTTCACCGAACGCCGGCGGCGCACCAGCGCCGGCGTGCGCGGCAAGCTGCTCATGTTCTTCGGCGCACGCACGCCGCAGGAGCTGCCCTATTTCGGGCCGCTGCAGAAAGTCCCCGCGCGCATCCTCGATCAGGAACTCGTCTATTCCCGCCAGCCCGGCTCGCCGCGCCGCTACGTGCAGGACCGGATGCGCGAACGCGCCTCCGACATCGCCGATCTGCTGCGCCGCGACACCACGCATATCTACATCTGCGGCCTGCGCGGGCTGGAGGAAGGCGTCGAGCAGGCCTTCGCCGATATCGGCCGCCAATACGGCATCGACTGGCCCGCCCTGCGTCCCGTGCTGCGGGAGCAGGGGCGGTACCACGCCGAAACCTACTGACGCACGCGGCCGTCAGGCCGCCGCGCCGCAGCACGCGCTCTCGGCCAGCGCCTCCAGTTCGTCCACCAGGGCATGCGCCGGCTCGGCCGCGGCGATCGCCTGGCCCAGCGTCCGAGCGGCTTCCGCGAAATGCGGCTCGTCCAGCAGACGGCGCATCGCCGCGCAGATCGTTTCAACCGTATCGGTCGGCGCCAGCCGCAGCCCCGCGCCGCGCAGCGCCACGCGCGCCGCGTTGTCGTTCTGGTCGCGCCCCATCGGCAGGCAGAGCATCGGTTTGCCAAGCGCCAGCGCGCGCATCACCGTGCCGTGGCCGCAATGCGTCACCACCGCCGCGGCATGGGGCATCACAGCGTCGTGCGGCGCCGCCGCCACCGCCACCGCATTGTCGGGCACGCGCAGCGCCCCCGCGCTCGCCAGCGCCGGTCCCAGCGTCGCCAGCACGCGCACCGGCAGCGGCGCCAGCGCGTCCAGCACACGCTGCATCGGCGCTCCCTGGTTCTGGAACGTCGAGCTCATGGACACCAGCACCAGCGGCCGCGCATCGCCGGCGTCCCACGGCGAGGCCCAGCCGCCCGTCCATCCTGGCTGATCCAGCACCGGTCCGACATAGCGCAGGTTCGCCGGTACCGCCTCGGACGGGAAGTCGAAGGCGCGGCTCGTGGCCAGCAATACGCGCCCCGCGTTGCGCACCTGGTCGAACGCCTCGGAAAGCGGGGCCAGCCCGAGCCCCGCGCGCGCCGCGTTCAGCACCGGCAGGCGCTCTGCCGTCACCTGCGCGAACCAGCCCGCCACCGCCGCCGCCTGCGCGCGGTCGTCCTCGGTGACGATCGGTCCCATGCCGGGCCCCATCGGCGGCAGGCCGGGCAGGGGCAGCACGCTCACGTTCGGCGCGAACACAGCAAGCGGCGCGCCGAAGGCTTCGGCCGCCATCATCGGGCCGAACAGCAGGTCGCAGCTCACCACCGCGTCGGCCGGCGCGCGCGCGAGTTCGGCGAAGGTGTCGGCGGCATAGGCGGCGGCGGGGCCGATCATCACCCGGTCCAGCACGCGCAGCAGGTCGCCGCCCGGCTCCTGCGGCTCCCAATCGCGCAGATAATCGCTCGCCGCGCTGCGGTCGGGCCGGTTCGGCGCGGTGCGCCACGGCACGAACGCGGCGCCCGCGGCTTCGATGTCGCCGCGCAGCGCGTCGTCGCCCAGCACGCGCACCGCATGGCCGCGCGCGAGCAGGCGCCGCACCGCGCCCATCGTCGGCGGCACGTTGCCGCCGCCTTCCCACAGCGCGAACAGGAACCGTCGGCTCATGGCGTGTTCTCCTCCCGAAGCAGGCTTTCCAGCATGTGCGCGACCGCGCCCGCGACGGCCCGCGCGCTTAATCCCATGTCCCGGCGAAGAAGTTTCCAGACATACACATCCGTCGCCGCGACCGCTTCCGCGATCAGCCGCTCGCGCCGCGCGCCCCGCGCTTGGGGCAGATGCGCGGCCAGCGATTCCTCCACCCAGGCGCGGTGCGACCGCCGCCCGACGGTCAGCAGCGGCGTCAGCACCGGATGGCGCAGCTCCTGCGCCAGCAGGCGGAAGACGATGTCGCCCATCGCCTCGTAGTCCTGCGTCACCGCCTGCGCGACTGCGGCTGGCGAGGCGCCGTCCGGCACCGCGCGGCGCTGGTCGATCTCCTGCTTGAACACCTCGGCGGCGGCGCGCAGCAGTTCCTCCTTGCCGCCGCACAGCCGGATCACGGTCTGCCGCGTGGTGCCCGCCGTGCGCGCCACGTCGTCCAGCGTGATCTCGTCCAGCCAGCGCGCGCGCAGCGCATCGGCGAAGGCCGCGACGATCCGCCGCCGCGTCTCCTCCGTCGCGGCGGCCCGCGCCACCTGCCGGTAGGGGCGGGGCGCGTCCTTATTTTCGTGTGACCGTCCGTAATCCATAAGACAATAAGTAACGCGAAAATGGCGGCGATGCAAGCGCAATCGCATCCCGTCCCCTCTCCTCCCCGGGCCCGTCGCCCGGCGCGCGCGCCGGTGCTAGGTCTTTGTTGTCACATCAGAAGGTGAGGCCGTGCTCCGGGACATCGTCATCAACGCAGCGCTTCCGTATGCGACGTATCTGCTGCTCAGCCGCATGGGCGTGCCCACCGTGCCCGCGCTGGCGGCGGGCTCGGTGTTTCCGATCGCCGCGATCCTGATCGGCTGGCTGCGCGAGCGGCGGATCCCGGCGCTCGGCATCATCGTGCTGGCGGCGACCGCCGCCTCCATCCTCGGCGCGGTGGCGTTCACCAGCCCCTACCTCGCGCTGGCCAAGGGTTCGCTGATCACCGGCACGGTCGGGCTCGCCTTCGGCGCCTCGCTGCTTGCCCCACGCCCGCTCGTGTTCAACCTCGCCGCCACCGGCCGCGACGCCGCGGAGCGGGCGCGCATGGACGCGCTATGGCAAACCGAGCCGCGCTACCGCCGCATCGTGCGCCAGATCACCTGGGCCTGGACGCTCGGACTGCTTGCGGAGGCATCGTTGCGCCTGATCCTGATCCCGCTGATGCCGATCGAGGTGTTCCTGCCGATCAGCGAGGCAATGTGGATTGGCTTCTTCGCCCTGATGATGGCCTGGAGCTGGCGCTACGGCCGCCGCCGCATGGCGGCGTTCGATCGGGCGCCGGCGCCAGAAATCGTCTAACCCAAAATCCGCACCAGCTCCGCGAAACTCTCCTCCGGCGTCCGTCCCGCGGTGTCCAGCGTCAGGTCCGCCTTCGCATACAGCGCCTCGCGGCTCGCCAGGATGGCGCGCAGGTCGTCCATCGCCTGGCGGTTGTCCTGCATCGGGCGCAGATCGCCCTGATCGACCACGCGCTGCATGTGCTCCTCCGGCGCCGCGCGCACCCAGACCGTGCGCCAGTTGCCCAGCAGCAGGGCAAACGTCGCCGGATCGGCCACGATGCTGCCGCCCGCCGCCAGGACCGATGCGGCCGGTTCCGCCGCCAGCCGTTCCAGCACCGCACGCTCCAGACGGCGGAACCCCGCCTGGCCGTGCAGCTCGAACACCGCGCTGATCTCCATCCCCGCCGCGCGCTCGATCTCGCGGTCCAGCTCCACGAAGGCCACACCCCGCGCGGCTGCCAGCATCCGACCCAGCGTGGACTTGCCCGCCCCGCGCAGCCCGATCAGCGCGACGCGGCCGTGCCGGTGATCCACCGCCGCGGCGAAGCGGCCTTGCAGCAACTGCCGCGCCTCGTGCAGCTCGGCCTCCGAAAGCCGGCTCAGCAGCCCCTCGATCAGCGCCGCATCCGGCGCGCGCTCCGTCCGCTCCCCAAGCAGGTCGGCAAGCCCCACGCCCAGCGCGCGGGCGATGGCGCGCAGCTTCAGGATCGAGACGTTGCCGTCCCCCGCCTCCAGCTGCGCGATGTAGCGTTCCGAGACGTCGGATTGCCGCGACAGGATGCGCCGGCTCGTGCCGCGCCGCGCGCGGATCAGGCGCAGCCGCTCGCCCAGCGCGTGCAGGAAGCGCGCATCGTCCTCCTCGGACAGCCGGGACGGCGATTCCACTGTATCCATGACGGCGAGAATCGCATGCCCGCGCCCGCCGTGCCAGCGCGGCGTCAGGCCGCCAGCGGCATCGGCACCAGCGGACTGTCCGCGTCGTGGCGCACCCCGTCGCGCAGGCAGAAGGACGGCACGATCATCTTCTCCGCCACCACCGTCTCGCCCGAGTTGTCCGACAGCCTGAAGCGCCCGCTCAGCATCTCCAGCACCGACACATCCGCGGCGAAGCCCGGCGTCAGCGCGCCGATCTCGTGCTCCATGCGCAGCATCCGCGCGGGGTTGATCGAGACGGTCTCCACGATCTCGGGCAGCGTCATGCCCAGCGTCAGCAGCTCGGTCATCGCGTGCGTCAGGCTGAACGGCGCCATGCCGAAGAACGGGTTCTCGCTCTTCTCCGCCGCATCCTGGGACGGTTCCGGCAGCCGCACGTTGTAGCCGTGCATGTCCGCGCCCAGCGTGGTCGGGCGGATGCCCGCCGCCAGCACCTTGCGCGCCATCGCGAAGCTGAAATGCGAGCCGTGGCCCACGTCCACCGTCACGCCGCGCTCCAGCGCCGCCCAGACCACCGGATGCACCTCGCCGGTCTCGACCGAGATGAAGCCGCCCGGATGGCGCGTGAAGGGATGCGCCAGCACGTCGCCCTTCTCCATGATCGGCATCAGCGCGCGCACCACCTCGTCGGGGTCGATGCTGGCGCCCTCCTTGGTCGGCCAGAGCTGGCCGAGATGGATATAGAGCGGAATGCCCGCCTGGCTCGCGATCTCCTTGCCGAGCTTGATGACCTCCAGCTGCCAGCGCGACGCGCCGCCGATTTCGGCATGCGCCTTGATGCCGCGCACCAGATCGGCGTTCGCCTTCGCCGCGCGCACCGTCGCGGGCACGTTCACGCCGCCCGGCCCGTACAGCTCGGGATACAGATGCCCCTCCAGCCCGCCCACCAGATAGGCGGACAGGAAGGCCAGCACGCGGGTTTCGGACGGCTCCACGATGTAGTGGCGGAAGCCCGGAATGGTCATGCAGGACGGCCCGCCCTGGTCCACCACGGTCGTCACCGCCGAGCCCACGCCCACCATGTCGGGCGGCAGGCCAAACTTGCCCGTCACGTGGCGGTACACGTGGGCGTGGGTGTCGATCATGCCGGGAAGCACCAGCTTGCCGGTCACGTCCACCACCTCCTTCGCACCTTCGCGCGGCAGATCAGGCCCCACGGCGGCGATCCGCCCGGCAGCGATGGCCACGTCCGCGACGCCGTCCCGGCCGTTCGCCGGGTCGATCACGCGGCCGCCGGCAAGCAGCATGTCGAAGCGCTGGTCCATCGCGGCTTCCCCTTTCGCGGGTCGATCGTCAGTATGCTGACGAAATTCAGGGTGAACGAAGTGGCGCGCGCATTGCAAGTTCCATGCAAGACGGCGGAGCAGGGCAGGGGGACGCCATGACGCATCAGGGTATCGGCGCCAGCGTGCCGCGCAAGGAGGACGACCGCTATCTGCGCGGCAAGGGCGAGTTCGTCGCCGACATCCGCCTCGCGGGGATGCGCGAACTGGCCTTCGTGCGCAGCCCGCTCGCCCATGCCCGCATCCGCGCCATCCGCAAGAATTCCGACGCAGTCTTCACGATGGACGACCTCGGTGGCGTCGCGCCGATGGTCGCGATCTCCGGCCTGCCCGGCTTCCGCGTCTCCGAACAGCCCGTGCTCGCGACCGGCAAGGTGCGCCACGTGGGCGAGCCCATCGCCGCCTGCCTTGCCGACAGCCGCGCCGAGGCCGAGGATCTCGCTGCCGCCGTCGAAGTCGATTTCGAGGAGCTGACGGCCGTCGTGGACATGCTGCGCGCCCGCGATCCGGACCAGCCGCTGGTTCACGAACACTGGCCCGACAACGCCTTCCTGGACACCTTCGTCGATGGCGACATCGACACCGCCCGCGCCGCCGCCTCCGTGGTGGTGAAGCGCCGCCTGCGCACCGCGCGGCAATGCATGTCGCCGATGGAGGGGCGCGGCGTCGTCGCGGTGTGGGACCGGCGGCTGGAGCAACTGCTCGTCTACACCGCGACGCAGATGCCGCACATCGTGCGCAACGGCCTCGCCGAATGCCTCGGGCTCGATCAGGGCCGCATCCGCGTCGTGGCACCCGACGTGGGCGGCGGCTTCGGCTACAAGGGCATCCTGCTCGCCGAGGAAGTCGTCGCCTGCTGGCTCGCGCGCCGTCTCGGCCATCCCGTGCGCTGGATCGAGGACCGCCGCGAACAGCTCACCGGCAACGCGAACTGCCGCGAGCATCACTACGATCTGACCGCCTACGCCGATGCCGAAGGGCATCTTCTCGCGCTCGACTGCAATGCCGTGGTCGATGCCGGCGCCTATTCGATCTATCCGTTCTCCGCCTGCCTGGAAGCCGCGCAGGTCGCCTCCATCCTGCCCGGCCCCTACGTGATGCAGGCCTATCGCTGCCGCACCTACTCAGCCTGCACCAACAAGCCGCCGATCCTGCCCTATCGCGGCGTGGCGCGCGCGGGCGTGTGCTTCGCGATGGAAACCGTGATGGACGCCATCGCGCACGAAACCGGCATCGAGCCGCACGAGGTGCGGCTGCGCAACCTGGTGCCTGCCGAGGCGATGCCGTTCGACAACATCACCGCCAAGCATTTCGACAGCGGCGACTATCCCGAATGCCTGCGCCGCGTCGTGGACGCGATCGATGTCCCCGCGGTGCGCGCCCGGCAGAAGGCCGAGACCGGCCCGGTCCGCACCGGGCTCGGCGTCTCGATCTTCTGCGAACAGGCGGCGCACGGCACATCGGTCTATGCCGGCTGGGGCATCCCGATGGTGCCGGGCTTCGAGCAGGCGACCGCGCGGCTCACGCCCGATGGCGGGCTCGAACTGCGCGTCGGCATCCAGTCGCACGGGCAGGGCCTGGAAACCACGCTCGCGCAGATCGCGCATTCCCGCCTCGGCGTGCCGCTCGACAAGATCATGGTCGTACATGGCGACACCGCCACCACGCCCTATTCCACCGGCACCTGGGGCTCGCGCTGCGCGGTGATGGCGGGCGGCGCGGTCGGCCGCGCCTGTGACGAATTGGCCGGGCGCATCGCGCTGATCGGCGCGCATCTGCTGCAGGTCTCGCCGGACATGGTGCGCGTCGGCGGCGGCGTGGTGTCGGCCGAGGCGCGCAGCGTCTCCATCGAGGAAGTCGGCCGCACCTGGTACCGCCGCCCGCAGGACCTGCCCGACACCGTCCCGCCCGGCGGGCTGGAGATCACCGCCGGCTACAAGCCCGTGCGCGATTCCGGCACGTTCAGCTACGCCGCGCACGCCGTGGTGGTTTCGGTCGATACCGATACCGGCGAGGTCCGCATCCTGAACTACGCCATCGTCGAGGACGGCGGCGTGCTGCTCAACCCGATGATCGTCGATGGCCAGGTCATCGGCGGCGTCGCGCAGGGCGTCGGCACCGCGCTCTACGAGGAAATGCCCTACGACCCGAATGGCCAGCCGCTCGCCTCCACGCTCGCCGACTACATGCTGCCGGGCGCGACCGAGGTTCCGGACGCCTGGATCGGCCACATGGAAACCACTTCGCCCTACAGCATGTTCGGCCAGAAGGGCATCGGCGAAGGCGGCGCCATCGGTCCGCCCGCCGCCATCGCCAACGCCATCAACGACGCGCTCCGCCCCTTCGGCATCGCGATGACCGACCTGCCGATCACGCCTCACCGCATCCTCGCGGCGCTGCTCGCGGCGAAGGGGGATGCACAATGAAACCCGTCGCCTTCGACATCGCCGCCCCTGCCAGCCTCGCCGAAGCCGCCGCGCTGCTCGCGCAGCCCGGCGCGATGGCGATGGCGGGCGGGCAGTCGCTCGGCCCAATGCTCAACCTCCGCCTCGCGCGGCCCGAACTGATCGTGCGGCTCAATGCCATCCCCGGCCTCGCGGGCGTCGCGGAGGATGCCGATGCCGTCACCATCGGCGCCCTCGTCACCCATGCCGCCATCGCCGACGGGCGCGCGCCCGATCCGGGCATGGGCGTGCTCGCCCGCGCCGCCGAGGGCATCGCCTACCGCGCCGTCCGCAACCGGGGCACCATCGGCGGCAGCCTGTGCCACGCCGATCCCGCCGCCGACTGGCCGACCGTGCTGACGGCGCTCGGCGCGTCCGTTCTCACCTCGTCCGGGCGCCGCATCGCCATGACGGACTTCATCGCCGGCGCCTTCCGCACCGTGCTCGCGCGCGGCGAACTGGTTGCATCCGTGCGCATCCCGCGCCTTCCCGCGGACGCCGGCTGGGGCTACGCCAAAGCCTGCCGCAAGCCCGGCGAATTCGCGCACGCGATGGCCGCCGCGCTGACCGACGGCGCGCGCACCCGCCTCGTGATCGGCGCGACCGGCGGCAAGCCCGTCCTGCTGCACGACGCCGACGCCACCGAACAGGGCGCGCGCGACGCGGCGCTCGCCGCCGGGCTCGATCCGGTCGCGGCGCATATCCAGTCGGTGATGGCGCGCCGCGCCTTGCAGCAGGCAAGCGAAGGGGCGCGCGCATGAGCCTCGTCACGCTCCGCGTCAACGGCGAGGACGTGCGCGCCGACATCCCGCCGCGCACGCATCTCGCAGACTTCCTGCGCGAGCACCGCCTGCTGACCGGCACGCATCTCGGCTGCGAGCACGGCGTCTGCGGCGCCTGCACGCTGCTGATCGAGGGCGCCCCCGCGCGCAGCTGCATCGCCTATGCCGCCGCCTGCGACGGCGCATCGGTCACCACCATCGAGGGGCTGGAGCACGACCCGGTGATGGAGGCGCTGCGTGCCGCCTTCACCGCCGAGCACGCGCTGCAATGCGGCTATTGCACGCCCGGAATGCTGGTCACCGCGCGCGACATCGTCCTCCGCCTGCCGGACGCCGACGCCGACCGCATCCGCCTGGAACTCGCCGGCAATCTCTGCCGCTGCACCGGCTACGCCGGCATCGTCCGCGCCATCCAGCGCGTGCTGCGCGAAGGCGTGCCTGCCGTGCCGCGAACCCTCACCCGCCTCGCTCCGCTCGGCACCCTCTCCCGCGATGAGGGAGAGGGGCTGTCACCCCCTCCCAGCCCCTCTCCCGCATCGCGGGAGAGGGAGGGGCCCGTCGCCGTAGGCGATGGGAGGGTGAGGGCCAACGAGGTGAGGGCAGGTGGCAATACGGAACTGACCCAAACCCTCCGCCTCTCGCTCCCTCCCGACCAGGTCTGGGCCGCGCTGCAGGACCCCGCGCTGATCGCCTCCTGCATCCCCGGCGCCGCCATCGCCTCCGTGCAGGACGGCCGCATCGAGGGCACGATGGAAGCGGCCCTCGGCCCGATGCGCGCGCGCTTCGCCGGCGCCGCCACGGTGCGCTACGGCACGGACCGCACGGGCACGATCGAAGGCGAGGGCCAGGACCGCGCCTCCGCCACGCGCCTGTCGGGCAGCGCGCGCTTCGCCGTGCTGCCGGACGGCGCCTCGGGCAGCGTGCTGGAGATCGTGCTTGCCTACATCTTGCGCGGACCGCTCGCGCAATTCGCACGCGGCGCGGTCGTGCAGGACTTCGCCGCCGAGATCGCCTACCTGTTCGCCCGCAACCTGGAGGCCCGGATGCAGGGCAGGGCGGCCGCGCCCGCCGCATCTCTCGGTCTGTTCGCCTTGCTGTGGCGCGTGCTGCGGCGGCGCCTCGCGCGCCTGCTCGGCCGCGAACCGTGACCGCGCCGCCCGGCGATCCCGAAGCCTGGGACTCGCTGCACGCCCGCCCGGGCTTCCTGATCCGCCGGCTGCACCAGATCCATCTCGCGCTGTTCGCCGAGGAATGCGGCGCCTTCGGCGTCACGCCGGTGCAATACAGCCTGCTCACCGCCGTCGCCGCCAATCCGGGTCTCGATCAATCGGCCGTCGCGCTGCTCGTCGGCATCGACCGCGCCACCACCGCCAACGTGCTGGCGCGGCTGGAAGCGAACGGCCTGCTCCGCCGCGACCGCGGCCCGACGGATGCCCGCGTCAAGCTGATCGCGCTCACCGCGGCCGGACGGCGGATGCTGCGGCGGATGGACGGCGCCGCCCGGCGCGCGCACGAGCGCACGCTCGAAGGCATCCCGCCCGCCGAGCGCGCCCGTTTCGTCCGCTCGCTTGCGCGCCTCGTCGATGCCGGCAACGCCCACGGCCGCGCGCCGATGCAGGCCGGCCGCGAAGACTGATCCGCCATCCTGCCCACCCTCTCTGGCACGCCGCTTGCTGACCGGTTTCCTCAGCACACTGACGAATCCGGGGGTTCAGACCATGACCTACACACGCCGCCGCCTGCTGGGCCACGCGGCCCTTGCCTCCGCCGCCGTCGCAGCGGGCGGGCTCTCCGTCCGCCCCGCCTCCGCCGCCACGCTCGACGAGATCAAGAAGCGCGGCTTCATGTCCGTCGCGACCGAGGACGACTACGAGCCGTTCGAATACGTCAAGGACGGCAAGCCCACCGGCTACGACCAGGAGCTGCTCGAAGCCTTCAAGAAGAAGGTGCCGTTCGAGGTGCGCCAGGACATCATCCCCTGGACCGGCATCCTGCCCGGCGTCTCCACCGGCAAATACGATGCCGCCGTCACCGCCGTGCTGGTCACCGCCGAGCGCATGAAGACGCTCGACTTCGTCAGCCCCGTCGCGCAGAGCGTGGACTTCTACCTCAAGCGCGCCAACGACAAGTCGATCAATTCGATCAAGGACCTCAGCGGCAAGTCGATCGGCGTGGAAGCCGGCAGCGCGATGATGAAGATGCTGCCGCAGCTTGAGGAGATGCTGAAGGCCAGCGGCGGGTCGATGGGCAAGGTGGTGCCCTACCAGGGCTACCCGGAAGCCTACCAGGATCTCGCGCTCGGCCGCCTCGACGTGGTGGTGAACACCGAACTCAGCCTGAAGTCGGTCCTCGCGACCAAGCCCGGCGTGTTCGAGATCGGCCAGGCGGTCAGCAAGCCCACCTACATCGCCTGGGCGCTGAAGAAGGGCAACGACGACTTGCTGAAGCTGTTCAACGATTTCCTGCTGGGCGCGCGCAAGGACGGCTCGATGTACGCGCTGCAGAAGAAGTATTTCGGCATGACCTTCGAGAGCATGCCCGAAGCGCCGGTCGCCAACGTCTGAGTCCTTGCTCCGCCGCGGGCCGCCTGCGTGGGCCGCGGCGGATGCGGACCCGCGCGCATGACCTACCCCGCCTTCCTCACCCTGCTCTGGGGCGCCGCCAACACGATCGGCGTGTCGCTGCTCGCGATCGCCATCGGCACGCCGCTCGGGCTCGTGCTCGCGCTGATCCGCTGGCGCCGCCTGCGCCTGATTGATCCCGTCGTCGCCGCGCTGGTCAGCCTGCTGCGCGCCACGCCCGCGGTCACGCTCGTGCTGCTGGTCTATTTCGCGCTGCCCACCATCGGCCTCGAAATCCCGCGCTTCGCCGCCGCCGTCGCCACGCTCGCGCTCGGCTCGATGGCCTATAACTGCGAGATCTGGCGCGGCGCCTTGCTCGCCTTCCCGCGCGACCAGTACGAGGCCGCGCTCGCCTTCGGCATGCCCGGCGCGCTGCGGCTGCGGCTGATCGTGCTGCCGCAGATCGTGCGCGCCGCGCTGCCCGCGCTGGTCAACGAGATGACGCTGCTCATCAAGGTCAGCCCCGCCGTCGCGGTGATCGGCGTGGTGGAGATGACGCGCGCCGCGGTGCGGATCGGCGCCGTCACCTACGATCCCGTCCCCGCCTTCCTCGTCTGCCTCGTCATCTACGTCGCCGTCATCGGCTGCTTCGTCCTGGTGCAGCGCCGGCTCGAACGCCGCATCGCGGACGCCGCCTGATGCTGCCGCACGGGATCGCGGTGCTGTGGCACGAGCGGGCGCTGATGCTCGATGGCCTGCTCGCCACGATCGGCATCGCGGCGGCCAGCGCCGTGCTCGCCAGCCTGCTCGGCCTCGTGCTGTTCGGCCTGATGATCGGCCGCGCGCGCCGCCTGCCCGCCATCGTCGCCGGCTTCGTCGATCTGATGCGCTGCGTGCCGTTCATGCTGTTCTGCTACCTGATCTACTACGGCCTGCCGCGCTTCGGCCTGGTGCTCGGCAACGTGCAGGCCGGCATCCTCGCGCTCACGCTCTACAACGCCGCCTACATCGCCGAGCTGCTGCGCGGCGCCTACAAGGCGCTGCCCGCGGAAACCACCGAAGCGGGGCTCGCCTTCGGCTTCCACGGCTGGCGCCTGCTGGTGCGCGTGATCCTGCCGCCGGTGGTGCTGTCCGCGGTGCCGATGCTGGGCAACCAGATGGTGCAGATCATCAAGGACAGCGCGTTCCTGGTGATCATCGCCGTGCAGGAGCTCACCTACGCCGCGAACGAGATCCAGGCGAACTACTACGTGCCCTTCGCCAGCTTCATCTGCGCCATGCTGCTCTACTGGGGCCTCTGCCTCGGCGTGGAGGGCGGCGTGCGCGCCGTGCTGCGCGCCGCCGAGGCGCGGCGCTAGCAACAACGGGAGACCGTCTCATGGGAAAGCACCTCACCGACGCGCAGATCGCGCATTTCCGCGACGAAGGATGGCTCGCGCCGCTGCGCGCGATCGACGCCGGGGAAGCCGCGCTCTGTGCCCGCCGCATCGAGGAATACGAGGCCGCGATGGGCGAGAACGCCAACCGCAGCCTGAAGATCAAGGGCCACCTCGCCGCGCCCTGGATCGTGGAGCTTGGCCGCAACACGCGCATCCTCGATGCGGTGGAGGACCTGATCGGCCCGGACATCCTGCTGTTCGGCGCCTCGATCTTCGCCAAGGCGGGGAACAACCGCGAATACGTCTCCTGGCATCAGGATTCCGCCTATTTCGGCCTCGATCCGCACGAGGAGATCACCGCCTGGGTCGCCTTCACGCCCAGCAACGCGGCGAACGGCGCGCTGCAGGTGCTGCCGCGCTCGCACAAGCAGCCGGACCTGCGGCACGTCGAAACCTACGCCCCCGACAACATGCTGGCGCGCGGCCAGGAACTGCAGATCGAGGACGATTCGCACGCCGTCACGATGGAGCTGGCGCCCGGCGAGTTCTCGCTGCACCACGAACGCACCGCGCACGGCTCGCAGCGCAACCGCACCGCGGAACGGCGCATCGGCTTCGCCTTCTTCTACATCCCCGCCCATGTCCGCTCGCTCACCGGACGCCGCTCGGCGACGCTGGTCCGCGGCACCGACCGGCACGGACACTGGGACGCCGACCCGCTGCCGCGCTTCGACCGCGATCCCGTCGCGATGGATGCGCTGCGCGCCGCCTGGGGCCAGTATCGCGACGGCGAGGCGAAACAGGCCGCCGATGCTTGACCGATGACCGAACCGCCTGGCGCCCCCCATCCGGTCCTGCGCGTCCAGGGCCTGAGCAAGACGTACGGCGCGCATACGGTGCTGCGCGACATCGATCTTTCGGTGAACGAGGGCGAGACGGTCTGCATCGTCGGCCCCTCCGGCGCCGGCAAATCGACGCTGCTGCGCTGCGTGAACTGGCTGGAAGTGCCGGATGCCGGCGCGGTCTATCTCGCGGGCCAGCATGTCGGCGTGCGGCCGGGCGGCGCGGTGCCGATGTCGGACGCCGAGCTTGCGCGGGTGCGCACCCGCATCGGCTTCGTGTTCCAGCACTTCGCGCTGTGGCCGCATCTGTCCGTCATCGGCAACGTCATGGCCGCGCCCCTGCACGTCCAGCGCCGCCCGCGCGAGGAGGTGCGGCGCGAAGCCGAGGCGCTGCTCGCCAAGGTCGGGCTGTCGGACAAGCAGGACTCGATGCCCGCGCGCCTGTCGGGCGGGCAGAAGCAGCGCGTCGGCATCGCCCGGGCGCTGGCGATGCGCCCGCAGCTTCTGCTGTTCGACGAGCCCACCAGCGCGCTCGACCCCGAGCTGGTCGGCGAGGTGCTGGGCGTGATGCAGGACCTCGCGCGCGACGGCATGACGATGGTGGTGGTGACGCACGAGATGGCCTTCGCCCGCGCCGCCGCCAGCCGCATCGTGTTCATGGACCAGGGCCGCATCGTCGAGACCGCACCGCCCGAGACGTTCTTCACCGCCCCCGCCACCGACCGCGCCCGCCAGTTCCTGCAACGCGTCGCGTAAACGGGGGTGTTTGCCCCGGCCCGTTGGCATGCCGATTGCTAATCCTGACCGGAACAAACAATGGGGGCAAAGTTCATGGCGATTCGCAGGCGGACCGTTCTGGGCGGCATGCTGGCCGCGCCGGCCATCCTGGGCGCGCGCGCCGCGCGGGCCGATGAGGTCGTCATCCGGATCGGCGTGCTGAAGCTGATCCACTCCATGACGCCCTATTTCTACGAACGCTTCGCCCCCGCCGGCACGAAGATCGTCCTGGTCCCCTTCGAAAGCCCCACCGACGGCAAGAACGCCGTCGTCACCCGCTCGGTCGATGTCGGCACCTTCGGCATCGCGGCGGCGATCTTCGGCGCCGCGGCGCATGAGCCGGTCGTCGTGGTGGGCGCGGAGTGCAACAAGGGCATGGCCATCGTCGCCGGCAAGGACAGCGGCATCAACAGCCTGAAGGATCTGAAGGGCAAGCGCGTCGCGATCTGGCCCGGCTCCACGCAGGAAGTCTTCGTGCTGGAGCGCCTGCACATGGAGGGCATGTCGGTCAAGGACATCACCCCCGTGCGCGTCTCGTTCAGCGAAATGCACGCCGCCCTCGCGCGCGGCGATGTCGATGCCTATGTCGGCGCCGAGCCGGGCCCGTCGATCTCCGTCGTCTCCGGCGTCGGCAAGATCGTGGAGTATCCGTACTCCACGCCGATGGGCAGCCTGAACATGATCCTCGCCACCCACAAGGACATGATCGCGGAAAAGCCCGACATCGTGCAGCTCGTGGTCAAGTTGCAGAAGCAGGCGTCGGAATACGCCATGTCGCATCCGGACGAGATGGTGGCGATGACCGTCGCCAAGCTCGGCCAGAAGAAGGAAGCCGTCGCGGTCTCCGTCTCGAACGTGCAGCTCAACTGGCAGATGACGCCGGAGATGCTGGCGAACGCGAAGTCCTATGCCGAGCACATGCAGGAGCTGAAGCAGATCAAGGCGGTGCCCGACATGAACGCCCTGATGGACACGCGCTTCTCGGACGCCGCCGCGCACGGGGCCTGATCCCCCTTGCAGTCCCCTTTGCAGCCGCGCGACCGCGCGCCCTACTCGGCGATCGTCGATCGCCCGCCGCTGCGCCTGCCGGGCGGGGCGCGCGTCGCGGTCTGGAGCATCGTCAACCTGGAAGTCTGGGACATTGGCAAGCC
>JAFEFJ010000150.1 GCA_018240635.1 Pseudomonadota bacterium
GGCCTGGTGCAGGGCGTCCTTCACCTGGGCAATCGTGAACGTGCCGAAATGGAACACGCTCGCCGCCAGCAGTCCCGTCGCACCCGACCGGGCGCCTTCCACGAAATGCTCCAGCGTGCCGACGCCGCCCGAGGCGATCACCGGAACCCGCACCGCCGCCGTCACCGCCCGCAGCAGGTCGAGGTCGAAGCCCTTGCCGGTCCCGTCGCGGTCCATGCTGGTCAGCAGGAGCTCGCCCGCGCCGCGCTCGGCCACCTGCCGGCACCAGTCCACGCAGTCGATCCCGGTGTCGCGCCGCCCGCCATGCGTGAACACGTCCCAGCGGCCCGGCCCGACCTGCTTCGCGTCGACCGCCACCACCACGCACTGGCTGCCGAACTTGCGCGCCGCCTCGTTCACCAGCTCGGGGCGCGCGACCGCGGCAGAGTTGATGCTGCACTTGTCGGTGCCCGCCAGCAGCAGCCGGCGCATGTCCTCCACCGAGCGGATGCCGCCCCCCACCGTCAGCGGCAGGAACAGCCGCGTGGCGGTGCGGGCCACCACGTCCAGGATGGTGTCGCGGTTCTCGTGGCTCGCGGTGATGTCGAGGAAGCACAGCTCGTCCGCGCCCGCGGCGTCGTACACCGCCGCCTGCTCCACCGGGTCGCCGGCGTCGCGCAGCGAGACGAAGTTCACGCCCTTGACGACGCGGCCGTCCTTCACGTCCAGGCAGGGAATGACACGCAGCTTCAACATGTCCCGCTTAAACGGTGACAGGCCGCGCCCTTGCAAGCGTTGTTGCGGCAGTCCTGACGCGCAAACGCGCCCGGAAGCGCACAACCCGCTTGCCTATCTATATAAGATAGATGTCCTATGATGGTCAAGCCGCCAGCGCGGCCGCCGGGTCGATCCGCCCGTCGTACAGCGCGCGGCCGATGATAACACCCGCGATGGTGCCGGGGCCCCGTGCGGCGGCGGCCCGCAGCGCGGTCACGTCGTCGAGCGAGGCGACGCCGCCCGAGGCGATCACCGGCGTCCTCAGCCGCGCCGCCAGCGCCGCGGTCTGCTCCAGGTTCACCCCGGTCAGCATCCCGTCGCGGCCGATATCGGTGTAGACGATCGCCGCCGCGCCCGCGTCCTCGAAGCGCAGCGCCACATCGAGCGCCGTCACTCCGGAGGTGTCCGCCCAGCCTTCGGTCGCCACCATGCCGTCGCGCGCGTCGATCCCCACCACGATGCGGCCCGGAAAGGCGCGGCAGGCTTCGGACACCAGCGCCGGATTCTTCACCGCGGCGCTGCCCAGGATCACGCGGCTTATGCCGGCGCCCAGCCAGTGCTCGATCTGCGCCATGTCGCGGATGCCGCCGCCGAGCTGCACCGGCATCGACACCGCCGCCAGGATCGCCGCCACCGCCGCGCCGTTCACCGGCCGCCCCGCGAAGGCGCCGTTCAGGTCCACCACGTGCAGCCAGGCGAACCCGGCATCCTGCCACGCCCGCGCCTGCGCCGCCGGATCGGCGGAATAGACCGTCGCCCGGTCCATCTCGCCCCGCTGCAACCGCACGCAGGCGCCATCCTTCAGGTCGATGGCGGGAAAGAGGGTGAATTCGGTCATCGTGCGGTCAGCCCCCCACCCCGGCCCTCCCCCACGAGGGGGGATGGAGAAGCGCGTCTCCCCTCCCCCTCGTGGGGAGGGGACGGGGGTGAACCGTCAGGACCATCCCCCTCACTCCGCCGCCTTCCGCAGGATCTTGTAATAATAGAACCCGCGCACCGTCTGGCCGCCGACGCGGGCATAGCAGGGGTGCTCGCCCCAGCGTTCGTAGCCGAGCGACTCGTACAGCCGGATCGCCGCGCGCTGCGTCTCGCGCACGTCCAGGTTCAGCACATGATAGCCCAGCGCCCGCGCTGCTTCCTCGACGCGCCGGGTCAGCATCCGCGCCAGCCCATGCCCGCGCGCATAGGGCGCGATGTAGGAGTGCATCAGCGTCGCCGCGAAGGCCTGCGCCTCGTTGTTGCGCGGCGGGCGGACCAACTGCGCCGAGCCCACGATGCTGCCCTGGAAGCGGGCGGCGAACAGCTCGCGCTCCGGCACCAGCAGCACGCCGCGGAAATAGCGCTCCAGCGCCTGCCGCCCGGGCGACTTCACCCAGCCGAAGCCGCCGCCCTCGATGATCGCCTGGTCGGTCGCCTCGCACAGCGCCTGCAGATCGTCGTCGTCCAGCTCGGTCAGGCGTTCGACGGACAGCGCCAGCGGCCGCGTGATCTCTTCGGACATCGGCTCAAGGCCTCCAGCGCAGGAAGTTCATCAGGATGCGGATGCCCACGTCCTGGCTCTTCTCCACATGGAACTGCGTGCCCGCGCGATTGCCGGCCGCCACCATCGCAACGACCTTGCCGCCATAATCGGTCGTCGCAAGGCACTCGGACGCCTTCCCGCCGCGCAGCGCGTAGCTGTGGACGAAATAGACATGGTCGCCCGGAGTCAGCCCGTCCAGAAGCGGATGCGCCCCTTCGGTGAAATCCAGCGCGTTCCAGCCCATCTGCGGCAGCCGCAGGCCGGGCGCCTCCATCTCGGCGATCTCGCCGCCGATCCAGTGGAACCCCTCGGTCACCTCGTGCTCCAGCCCGCGCTCGGCCATCAGCTGCATGCCGACGCAGATGCCCAGGAACGGCGTGCCCGCCCTCGTCGCGTCCTCGATCGCCGCGTGCATTCCGCCGACGGCTTCCAATCCATGCGCGCAATCGGCGAAGGCGCCCTGGCCGGGCAGCACGATCCGGTCGGCGCGCGCCACCTCGGCCGGATCGGCGGTGACCGAGACGGTCGCGGCGATGCCCGCGCGCTCCGCCGCCACCGCCATCGCGCGCGACGCGGAGGCGAGGTTGCCGCTGCCGTAGTCCACGACTGCGATCTTCATGGCGCGATCTTCATCGCCCGATCCGCGCCGGGGCGAAGCGCGCGGCAAGCTCGGCGCGGGAATCCAGCAGACGCGCAAGCGCCGCATCGGCGTTGCGCTCCACCACCGCGTGCAGCAGCACGTAGCCCCGCCGCTCCAGCGACCAGCGCACCATGTCGCGGCCCAGCAGGCCGAGCAACGCCATCAGCCCGAGCAGCAGCACGCCGGCCGTGCCGCCGGGCGCAAGCCGCAGGATCGCCACCGTCAACGCCAGCGCGATGGCGGCGGGAATCCAGGCGCGGTGTGCGGCGAGCCATACCGGGCCGAACAGGAACGCGCCCAGGCTGAAGGCGTCGCGCACCAGCACGGGCGGGGAGCCTGCGCGCAGATGCGCGGTCCAGACCTTCACAGCGAGCCCTTGGTGGACGGGATCGCGCCCGCGGCGCGCGGATCGGCCTCCACCGCCGCGCGCAGCGCCCGCGCCGCCGCCTTGAAGCAGGCTTCGGCGACATGGTGCGCGTTGTGCCCGGCGCGGCGCGTCACATGCATCGTCACCAGCCCGTTCATCGCCAGCGCGCGGAAGAATTCCTCGAACAACTCGGTGTCCATCTCGCCGATCTTCGGCCGCTCGAACGCCACGTCCCAGGCCAGGAACGGGCGGCCCGAGAGATCGACCGCCACCTCGGCCAGCGCCTCGTCCATCGGCACGACGGCATGGCCGAAGCGCCGGATGCCGCGCTTGTCCCCGAGCGCCTGCGCCAGCGCCTGCCCCAGCACGATGCCCACGTCCTCGGTGGTGTGGTGGAAGTCGATATGCAGGTCGCCCTTGGCCTGCACGGACAGGTCGAACAACCCGTGCCGCGCGAAGGCGGTCAGCATGTGATCGAGGAAGCCGATGCCGGTCGCGACCTGCGCCTGCCCCGTCCCGTCGAGGGCCAGCGTCAGGGCAATGTCGGTTTCGCTGGTCCGGCGGGTAAGCGAGACGGTGCGTGACATGGCGGCAATCTATCCGGTTTGCCGGAACGGCGGTATCGCCCGGGCGGATGGCGGTTAGGCGAGAGATGGTCCTCCCCCTCCCCCCGCGGGAGGGGGCCGGGGGGAGGAGGGGCAACCGCTCGAAGCCGGCCCAGAGCCCCTCCCGCAATGGGAAAGTACGAAGCCCTGCCTACCCCCGAGGCTCCGCGTTCACGAACCGCTCCAGCCAATGGATCGTGTAGTTGCCGGCCTGGAAATCCGGGTCGTCCACGATGCGCCGGTGCAGCGGGATCGTGGTGTCGATCCCCAGCACCGCGAACTCGTCCAGCGCCCGCCGCAGACGCGCGATGGCGGCGGGGCGGGTGTGGGCGTGGACGATCAGCTTGGCCACCAAGCTGTCGTAGTTGGACGGCACGACGTAGCCCTGGTACAGCGCCGAATCGACCCGAACCCCCGGCCCGCCCGGCGCATGGAAGGCCGAGACGCGGCCCGGCGTCGGCATGAAGGTGTCCGGGTTCTCGGCGTTGATCCGGCATTCGATGGCGTGGCCCTCGAAGCGGATGTCCGATTGGCGGTAGCCGAGTTCCTGCCCGGCGGCGATGCGGATCTGCTCGCGTACCAGGTCGATGCCGGTGACCATCTCGGTGACCGGATGCTCCACCTGCAGGCGGGTGTTCATCTCGATGAAGGAGAAGTGCCCGTCCTGGTAGAGGAACTCCAGCGTGCCCGCGTTGCGGTAGCCGATCCGGGCGAGCGCCGAGGTGACGGTCTCGCCCAGCGCATCGCGCGCGCGGGCGTCCAGCACCGGGGAGCCGGCTTCCTCCAGCACCTTCTGGTGGCGCCGCTGCAAGGAGCAGTCACGTTCGCCCAGATGCACGACGTTGCCGTGCGAATCCGCCAGGATCTGCATTTCGATATGGCGCGGGCGGTCGAGGTATTTCTCGATATAGACGGCGTCGTTGCCGAAGCCGGCGCGCGCCTCGGCCCGCGCGGTGCGGAACGCGTCCTCCAGGTCCTCGGCCCGCGCC
This sequence comes from Pseudomonadota bacterium, assembly GCA_018240635.1. GTDB lineage: Bacteria > Pseudomonadota > Alphaproteobacteria > Acetobacterales > Acetobacteraceae > JAFEFJ01. The sequence continues at coordinate 4,880 of JAFEFJ010000150.1, forward strand.
GCCGCCTTCATGCCGCGCCCGCCGCCGCCCGCCGCCGCCTTGATCAGCACCGGATAGCCGACACGGTCCGCCACCGCGCGGGCTTCCGCCAGGTCGTTCACCACGCCGTCCGAGCCCGCAACCAGCGGCACACCCAGATTGGCCATCGTGGTCTTGGCGGTGATCTTGTCGCCCATCATGCGGATGTGCTCGGCGGTCGGGCCGATGAAGGTCAGCCCGTGCGCCTGCACCACGTCCGCGAAATCGGCGTTCTCGCTCAGGAAGCCGTAGCCGGGATGGATCGCGTCCGCCCCGGTGATCGTCGCCGCCGAGATGATCGACGGGATGTTGAGGTAGCTCTCCTTCGCCGGCGGCGGGCCGATGCACACGCTTTCGTCCGCCAGGCGGACATGCATCGCCTCGGCGTCGGCGGTGGAGTGAACGGCGACGGTGCGGATGCCCATGTCGCGGCAGGCGCGCTGCACACGCAGCGCGATCTCGCCTCGGTTGGCGATCAGGATCTTGTGGAACACGGCGTTCCTATTCGGCTGCCCGCGACGGCCGGGCGGGCTACGGCTCGATCACCATCAGCGGCTCGCCGTATTCGACGGGCGAGCCGGAGGCAACGAGGATGCGCGTCACCGTGCCGGCCGAGGGGGCCTTGATCTGGTTGAAGGTCTTCATCGCCTCGATCAGCAGCAGGGTCTGCCCGGCGCTGACCGCCTGCCCGACCGCGACGTAGTTCGCCGCGCCGGGTTCCGGCGCCAGATACGCCACGCCCACCATCGGGCTGGTGACGGCGCCTTTCGGCACCCCCGCCTCGCTCGAGGCGCCCGGCATCGCCGGCGCCGAGGCGGCGGATTGCGGGACATGCACAATCCCCGGCGCGGGCGCGACCGGAGCGCGGGCGATGCGGATTCGGTTCTCCTTGTCCGCGATCTCGATCTCCGACAGCCCGGTCTCCGCCAAAATGCTGGCGAGTTGCCGGATGGCCTCGGGGTCCACCGGGATGCGGCTCATGCGTCGTCCTGTAAAATATCGGCCATGGCGGTCAGCGCGAGCGCGTATCCGCCGATGCCGAGACCCGCGATCACGCCGACCGCGACCTTCGATACATAGGAGGTATGGCGAAATTCTTCACGCTTGTGGATGTTCGTCACATGCACCTCGATCACCGGCAATTCGGTGGCGAGCAGCGCGTCCATCAGCGCGATCGACGTGTTGGTGTATCCGGCCGGATTGATGACGATGCCGGCCGCCCGGCCGCGGCATTCCTGCACCCACGAAATCAGCTCGCCCTCGCCGTTGGTCTGGCGGAAATCGATGGCGAGCCCCAGGGTTTCCGCGGTTTCCGCGCATAATTGCTCGACATCGTCGAGCGTCGCCGAGCCGTACAATTCCGGCTGGCGCAGCCCGAGCATGTTCATGTTCGGGCCGTTCAGCACCGCGATCAGCGGCAGATCCGTTTCAGACATGCGCCTCGCGTAGCATAGCGCCGGGCCGGGGTCCAACCGCCTGTTGCACCGCACCGCGACGGGCTTCACGATGCCGGGATGCGGGTCCTTATCGCCGGCGCCGGGATCGGCGGCCTGACACTTGCGCTGTCGCTGCACGAGCGCGGCATCCCCTGCACCGTGTTCGAGCAGGCCGAGCAGGTGCGCCCGCTCGGCGTCGGCATCAACACGCTGCCACACGCCATTGGCGAGCTTGCCGCCCTCGGCCTGCTGCCCGCGCTCGACGCCGTCGGCGTCCGCACCCACGAGCTGATCTACCTGAACCGCTTCGGCCAGGAGGTCTGGAGGGAGAAGCGCGGCATGCATGCCGGGCATCCGCATCCGCAGTTCTCGATCCATCGCGGCCGGCTGCAGGGCGTGCTGCACGAGGCGGTGCTGGCCCGCCTGCCCGCCGGATCGGTGCGCACCGGCCACCGGCTTGCCGGCTTCACCCAGGACGCCGCTTGCGTCACCGCCACCTTTGCCGACCGCGCCGGCGCCACCGTCGCGACCGAACGGGGCGACGCGCTGGTCGCCGCCGACGGCATCCACTCGGCGGCCCGCGCCCTGCTGCACCCGCAGGACCCCGGCATCCGCTGGCAGGGCATCAACATGTGGCGCGGCGCGGTCGAATGGCCGCCCTATCTCGACGGCGAGACGATGGCGATCGCCGGCGACATGAACGAGAAGCTCGTCCTGTATCCCATCGCGCCGGAGACGGACGGCAAGCGGCTGACCAACTGGGTGGTGAACGTGCGCGGCGGCGATCCCGCACGCCCGCCCGCGCGGCAGGACTGGAGCCGGGTCGGCAGGCTGGAGGACATCCTCCCCGCCGTTCGCCGCTTCAGCCTGCCCTTCCTCGACCTGGAGGCGCTGATCCGCGCCACGCCCGAGTTCTACGAGTATCCGATGTGCGACCGCGATCCGCTGCCGTGGTGGACGCAGGGCCGCGTCACGCTGCTGGGCGACGCCGCGCATCCGATGTACCCGGTCGGCTCGAACGGCGCGGCGCAGGCGATCCTCGATGCCCGGCTGCTCGCCCGCCTGCTCGCCGAGCATCCCGCGCCCGAGGCGCTCGCCGCCTACGAGGCCGACCGCCTGCCCAAGACCGCCGAGCTTGTCCGCCTCAACCGCATCGGCGGCCCCGAACGCATCGTGGACGAGGTTTCCGCCCGCGCCCCCAACGGCTTCGCGCGGCTGGAGGACGTGATCTCCCGCGAGGAACTCGCCGCCATCGCCGGCGGCTACGCGGCGAAGGCAGGCTTCGCGCTTCAGCCCTCACCCTCCCGCCACTAACAGCGGCGGTCCAGCCCTCACCCTCCCGCGGTGCGGGAGAGGGGCGGCGTGGCCACTGTGGCAGGAACCAGCGTGTTCGCCCCCTCTCCCGCACCGCGGGGAGAGGGCCGGGGTGAGGGTCCTGCCGCGCCGCCTCGACGCCCCACAGCGCCTGCACGATCCCCACGCCGATCATCAGCGCCGCCCGCGCCGAACGGCGCCGCCACGGGCAGTCACAAAGCCGGCATTGCGCCGCCACCCTGAAAGTGTCCTAACGGAAACAGTTTCGGCATCAAGCCGACGAGGGAGGGTATCGTGGCAGCCATCTACAAGGGCGCGTGCTTCTGCGGCGCGGTCGAGATCGAGGTCTCGGGCGAGCCGAACGCGATGGGCTACTGCCATTGCCGCTCGTGCCGGTCATGGTCGGGCGGCCCGGTCAACGCCTTCTCGCTCTGGCCGCCCGAGGCCGTGAAGGTGGTCAAGGGCGCGGACAAGCTCGGCACCTACAACAAGACGCCGATGAGCTTCCGCCAGTTCTGCACCGAATGCGGCGGCCACCTGATGACCAACCATCCCCCGCTCAAGATGATCGACGTCTATGCGGCCACCATCCCGGACCTGAAATTCGCCCCTGCCGTCCACGTCAACTACCAGGAGACGGTTCTGCCGATGAAGGACGGGCTTCCGAAGCTCAAGGACTTCCCCGCCGAATTCGGCGGCTCGGGGGAAACGATGGCCGAGTAGGGCGAGTCCGCGGCAGCGCGATCCGCCGCCGCGCCCGCTACTCCGACAGCGCGCGGAGCTGCGTCCGCAACTCCTCGCCGAAGGTGATCCGGTTGCCGTCGGGATCGCGCACCGCCATCTCGCGCATCCCGTAATCCGTCTCGGCGGGCGGGCATTCCACCGGACAGCCGCGCTCCTGCAATTCCAGGTGCAGCCGGTCCACGCTCTCGACGAAGACGTAGATCGAGGACCGGCCCAGCGTCTGCGGGCTCTGCACCGCCGCCATCAGGTGCAGCGAGACCGCGCCGCGCTCGACGATCGCGTAGGAGGGCGGCTTGCCGGTGCGGTAGTGCTCGTCGAAGCCGAGCCGCCCCACCATGAAGTTCAGCGCCGCCGTCACGTCCGACACGGTGAACACGGCGGCGAAGGCGGTCAGGCGGCTGCGCTTTCCGGTGGCCATGCCGGCTCCGTACCATCCCGCCCTGCCGCGGCGCAACATCGCGCCCTTCCCGGCCCCTCTGGCCCCCCGCCGCGCGAGCCGTTACAGACGCGGCGAGCAAGGGGAGCCGGAGATCATGGCAGGCACGCTGAAGGTCGCGGTGCAGATGGACCCGATGGAGTCGATCGGGATCGAGGGCGACTCAACCTTCGCGCTGATGCTGGAAGCCCAGGCGCGCGGCCACGCGCTGTGGCACTACGAGGTGCGGCACATGTCGCTGCGCGAAGGCCAGCCCGCGCCGCATAGCTGGCGGTCGGAGCGGCTGTTCGCCCGCGCCCGTCCCGTCACGGTGCAGCGGGTGAAGGGCGCGCACTTCACCTTCGGGCCGGAAACCGTGCTGGACCTCGGCACGATGGACGCGGTGCTGATGCGCCAGGACCCGCCCTTCGACATGGCCTACATCACCGCCACCCACATGCTGGAGCACATCCACCCCCGCACGCTGGTGGTGAACGACCCCGCCGCCGTCCGCAACGCCCCCGAGAAGCTGCTGGTCACGCACTTCCCCGAGCTGATGCCGCCCACGCTCGTCTCGTGGGACATCGAGGCGATCCGCGCCTTCCGCGCCGAGCACCAGGACATCATCGTCAAGCCGCTGTTCGGCAACGGCGGCGCCGGCGTCTTCCGCATCAAGCCGGACGACGAGAACCTCAGCTCCCTGCTGGAGATGCACTTCGCCCGCTCCCGCGAGCCGTTGATGTTCCAGCGCTACGAGCCCGCCGTGCGCCAGGGCGACAAGCGGATCATCCTGGTGGACGGCGAGCCGATGGGCGCGATCAACCGCGTCCCCGCCGAGGGCGAGGCGCGCTCGAACATGCATGTCGGCGGCCGGCCCGAGAAGATCGAGATGAGCGCGCGCGACCGCGAGATCTGCGCCGCCATCGGCCCGACGCTGCGCGAACAGGGCCTGATCTTCGTCGGCATCGACGTGATCGGCGACTGGCTGACCGAGATCAACGTCACCTCCCCCACCGGCCTACAGGAAGTCGCCCGCTTCGACGGCACCAACCTCGCCGGCGCGATCTGGGACTGCATCGAGGCGAAGATCGCCGCCCGCCAGCGGGCCTGATCCCTCCACCCTGACCCTCCCCCACAAGGGGGTAGGGAACGAAAATCCTCCTCCCCTCCCCCTGGTGGGCAGGGCTATCGCATATGAACGGCAACGCCCCCTCTCCGCCCGCGCTTGCG
>JAFEFJ010000151.1 GCA_018240635.1 Pseudomonadota bacterium
CGCTTGCGGGGGGAGAGGGAGGGGCCCATCGCGGAGCGATGGGAGGGTGAGGTGGGGCATGCGGCCCGGAACTTTTTGGAAGTTCCGCAATAGTCCGCGCCTCTGGAAGCCCCCACCTCACCCAGCCTCTCCGCCCCCAGGGGCGGAGAGGGGCGCGTTGGACGAGGGCCCTACAGCGTCGGCCGCGTGTCCCGCAGCCCGGCCTCGCGCTCGAAATGGTGCCCGGCGCGCAGCACCGTGGCGTCGCCCCAGGCGGGGCCCATGATCTCCAGCCCCACCGGCAGCCCGGCCTTGGTGAAGCCGCCGCACACCACCAGGGACGGCACCGCCGCGACGTTGGCGACCGTGGTCAGCATCGGGCGGGCGAAGCCGTCGTCGGGCCGCTGCTCGGACAGCATCGGCGCGGTCGCCGCCGTGGGCGCGCAGATCAGCACGTCGAACTTCTCGAACGCCGCCGCCGTGGCCGCGATCAGCTCGGTCCGGCGGCGCTGCGCGGCGATGTAGTCGGCCGCCCGGATCAGCGCCCCGCCCAGCACGCGCACCCGGAACGCGCGCGAGTAGTCCGCGAGCCGCGTGCGCAGCGTCGCCTCGTGCAGCGCGTAGGCCTCCGCGCTGATGATGACCCGCCCGACCCCATTGTATTCCTGCGCCGGCGGCAGCACGGCGTCGGCGACCGAGCAGCCGAGGTCGCGGAACACCCGCTCGGCCGAGGCCATGACGGCCCGCACCTCGGGCTCGGCGGGGACGTCGCGCTCGTAGAAATGCCGCACAACGCCGACCCGCAATCCCTTGATCCCGTGGGATAGCGCCGCCGCATACGACCCACCCGGACCGGGCACCGATGCCGGATCGGCGGGATCGTGCCCGGCCAGAGCGTCGAGCAGGATGGCGCAATCCTCGGCGGTCCAGGCCATCGGCCCCACCGTGTCCAGGCTCGGCGCCAGCGGGATCACGCCCCGGCGCGAGACCAGGCCCGGCGTCGGCTTCAGCCCGGCGATACCGCAATAGGCGGCGGGCAGGCGGATCGAGCCGCCGGTGTCGGAGCCGAGCGCGCCCAGCACCAGCCCGGCGGCGACGGCGGCGCCCGAGCCGGAGCTCGATCCGCCGGTGAAGCGGCGCGTGTCCCAGGGATTGCGCGCGGGCGGCCAGGGCAGGTCGAGCGCCGGGCCGCCGATGGCGAATTCGTGGGTGGCGAGCTTGCCCAGCATCACCGCCCCGGCCTCGGTCAGCCGCCGCACCGTCTCGGCGTCGCGCGCCGGCACGTTGTCGGCGAGCAGCCGGGAATGCGCCGTGGTGCGCACGCCGGCGGTCTCGAAAATGTCCTTGTAGCCGACCGGGATGCCCAGCAGCGGGCCCTTGCGCCCGGCGATCACCGCGCGCTCGGCGGCGCGGGCGGCGGCCAGCGCGTGCTTTTCCGTGACCGTCAGGAAGGCGTTGAGGTGCGGGTTGTGGGTGGCGATCCGTTGCAGCAGGGCGCGCGCGAATTCGACCGGCGAAAGCTGCTTGGCGGCGATCAGCCGCGCGGCTTCCGCGATGGTGGGGAACTCGGCACGCCGCCCCCGCATCACCTGCGGCGTGCCGGCTTCTTGCCGGCCGGGGCGGATTTCGGGGCCGCCCGCGCGCGGCGGGGCGCATTCGCGGCGGGCTTCGGCTTGGCGGCGGCCTTGGGTCTGGGTTTCGCCGCCGCCGCTTTCGCGGTCGCCTTCGGAGCCGCCTTGGTCTTCGCCTCGGCCTTGGCGCCGCCCGCCCGCGGCCGCGCGGCGGCGGGCGCCGGGGGCGGCAGGCGGAACGCATAGGCTTGGTCGTCGGCCAGCGCCGCGCTGCGCGGGATCGCGGCGATCAGCCCGGAAAGCTGCCGCCAGGCCAGCACCAGGTCGGCCATCTGCCCGGCGTTCAGCGCCAGCCCGGCGCGGGCCACCAGCAGGTCCATCTCGGCCGGCGTCAGCGGCGGGCCGGGCAGCTTGTGTTGCGCGGGTACAAGCGTCGTCCAGGGCATCGGACCGTCTTGCTTCTTGGGACGGCGGCGACGTTAGACACCCGTTCCGGTCGCTTCAAGCGGAAGCGCCGCGGGGGCGGCGCGACGGGATGCCGCCGCCCGCTTGCCCGTCTCCGCGTCGAACACGTGCAGGTGGCCCGGCATCGGCGCCACGGTCAGCGTCTCCGGCATCTCCGCCGCCCCCGCCAGCCGCACCGCCAGCGGCGTGCCGTCGGCCAGCCGCAGATGCGCGACACTCTCCGAGCCGAGCCGCTCCACCAGCTCCACCGTGCCAGCGAACCCGTTGGGCGCGGGGGCGAAATGCTCCGGCCGCACGCCGATCAGCAGCTTCGCCCCCTCCGGCAGACCCGCCGCCGCGCCGTCCAGCGCCAGCACGGGCCCCGCCTGGGTGCGCGCCGCGCCGCCCGCCAGCACCGCCGGCAGCAGGTTCATCGCGGGCGCGCCGATGAAGCGTGCGACATAGGTGTCGGCGGGCTCGGCGAACACCGTCATCGGCGCATCGAGTTGCGCCATCCGCCCCTCGTGCAGCACCAGCAGCCGATCGCCCAGCGTCATCGCCTCGGTCTGGTCGTGCGTGACATACAGGCTGGTCACGCCCAGCCGGCGTTGCAGCCGCTTGATCTCGCCCCGCATCTGCACGCGCAGCGCCGCATCCAGGTTGGACAGCGGCTCGTCGAACAGGAACAGCTTCGGCTCGCGCACGATGGCGCGGCCCATCGCGACGCGCTGCCGCTGCCCGCCCGAGAGCTGGCGCGGCTTGCGCTGCAGCAGCGCCTGCAGGCCCAGCAGCCCCGCCGTCTCGTCCACGCGGCGCGCGATCTCCGTCCGGCTCAGGCCCCGGATGCGCAGCCCGTAGGCCATGTTGTCGAACACGCTCATGTGCGGATAGAGCGCATAGTTCTGGAACACCATCGCAATGTCCCGCGCGGCCGGGTCGCGGTCGGTGATGTCCGTGCCGTCCAGCAGGATGCGCCCCGCGCTCGGCCGCTCCAGCCCCGCCACCATGCGCAGCAGCGTCGATTTCCCGCAGCCCGAGGCGCCGACGATCACCAGCAGCTCGCCGTCCTCCAGCGACAGGTCGATCGGCTGCAACACCTGCGTCGGCCCGAAGGATTTGCGCACGCCGGAAAGCCGCAGCGTCGCCATTACTTCTCCCCTTCCGCGAGGCCCGCGACGAACCAGCGCTGCATCAGCACCACCACCGCGACGGGCGGCAGCAGCGCCAGCATCGCGGTCGCCATCACGGCGCTCCAATCGGTCTGGCTCTCCACGCCGATCATCCGCACGATGCCGATCACGATGGTGTCCAGCCGCGGGTCGGTCGCGACCAGCAGCGGCCAGAGGTACTGGTTCCAGCCATAGACGAACAGGATCACGAACAACGCCGCGATGTTCGCCGCCGAGACCGGGATCAGCACGTCGCGCAGGAAGCGCAGCGGCCCCGCGCCGTCCATCCGCGCCGCCTCCACCAGCTCGTCCGGTACCGCGAGGAAGATCTGCCGGAACAAGAGCGTCGCGGTGGCGGATGCGATCAGCGGCATCGTCAGGCCGGTGAAGCTGTTGATCAGGCCAAGGTCGCTCATCACCGCGTAGGTCGGGATGATGCGCACCTCCACGGGCAGCATCAGCGTCACGAAGATGATCCAGAACGCGGTGCGGCGGAACGGGAAGCGGAAGAACACCACGGCGTAGGCGGACAGGATCGAGATCGCGATCTTGCCCACGGCGATCGTCGCCGCCATGCCGAGCGAAACCAGCAGCATGTGCCACACGGGCCGCGTGCCCATCACGCCCTGGATCAGCGCGCGCGGATAGGCGCCGAGATTCGCGAGGTTCGGCAGCAGCGAGAGGTCGCCGCGCGCGATCGCGGCGGAGTCCTGCGTCGATCCCGCGAAGGCCAGCCACACCGGCAGCGCGAACAAGAGCGCGCCGAGCGCCAGCACCGCGTGCGCGGTCCAGTCGGTGCGGCCGTTCATGCCCACATGCTCATGCGGTGTTGCGCCGGCCGAGGAAGCGGAACTGCAACGCCGTCAGCAGGATCACGCCCGCCATCAGCACCACCGACTGCGCGGCCGAGGAGCCGAGATCGACGTTCACCACGCCGTCGCGGTACACCTTCACCACCAGCGTCTCGGTCGCCTTCGCGGGGCCGCCCTGCGTCAACGCCTGGATGGTTCCGAACGTATCGAACGCTGCGTAGACCAGGTTCACGATCAGCAGGAAGAACGTGGTGGGCGCGAGCAGCGGGAAGGTGATGGTGCGGAACCGCCGCCAGCCGCGCGCGCCGTCGAGCCGCGCCGCCTCCGTCACGCTGCGCGGCACCGATTGCAGCCCGGCCAGGAAGAAGATGAAGTTGTAGCTGACCTGCTTCCACGCGCTCGCCAGCACCACCATCAGGAAGGCCTGCCCGCCGTTGATGCGCGGGTCCCAGGCGATGCCGATGCGCGGCAGCGCGCGGCCGATCAGCCCGATATGCGGATCGAGCAGGAACAGCCACAGCACCGCCGCGAGCGCCGGCGCGACCGCATAGGGCCAGATCACCAGCGTGCGGTAGATCACGCGCCCGCGTATGTCGCGGTCGGCGAACACCGCGAGCCCGAGTGCGACGCTCATCGAAAGCGCGCTCACCGCGGCGCAGAACACCACGGTGCGCAGGATGGTCTGCACGTAGAGCGGATCGGCGAACAGCGCCTCGAAGTTCTGCAACGCGACGAACTGCGTGCCGAGGCCGAACGGGTCCTCCAGCATCGCGCTCGACCGGATCGCCGCGGCGGCGGGCCACAGGAAGAACACCCCCGTCAGCGCGAGCTGCGGCAGCACCAGCAGCACGGGCAAAAGCCAGCCCTCGAACAACGTGCGGCGTTCCATGCTTCAGGCGTGCCCGCCCTCATCCTCTCGCCGCGATGCGGCGGGCCCCTCCCTCTCCCGCAATGCGGGAGAGGGGCTCAAGACGATTCGGTCCTTATCAGCCCCTCTCCCGCACCGCGGGGTTGGGCCGCGAAGCGGACCGACGAGGGACCCATCGCGCAGCGATGGGAGGGTGAGGGTCGAACCCCTCACGATTTGACGGAACGCTGGAAGTCCCGCAGCACCTTGTTGCCGCGCTCGACCGCCGTGTCCATCGCCTGCTGCGCGGTCTGCTGGCCCTGCAGCGCCTTCTCGATTTCTTCCTGGATGATGTTGCGGATTTCCGGCAGCCGCCCGAGGCGCAGGCCCTTGGAGTTCTCCGTCACCGTGCCGCGCGTCAACTGCCGCACCGGCAGGTCGGCGCCCGCGTTCGCCTTGTAGAAACCCTGCTTCTCCGACAGCTCGAAGCCCGCCAGCGTCACCGGCACGTAGCCGGTGTGCTGGTGCCACGCCGCCGCGTTCTCGGGCGTGGCGAGGAATTGCAGGAACAGCGCCGCGCCCTTGTATTCGGCGGCGGTGCGGTTCGGCGCCGTCATCGGCCACAGGCTCGCGCCGCCGATGATGGAATTGAGCGGGCTCGCGATGATCTCGGGGTCGTAGGGAAGATAGGCCGGCGCCCAGGCGAATTTCGCGCTCTTGATCAGGTCGCCGCGCATGCCGGACGAGTTGAACGCGATCGCCGCCTTGCCGGCCAGCAGCAGCGGATCGGGCACGTTGTCGCGGCCCGCGTATTTGAACGTGCCTTCCTTCGACATGTCGAGCAGGCGCTGGATGTGCTTCACGTGCGGCTTGCTGTTGATCGCAAGCTCCGCGTCCAGCCCGTCGAATCCGTCCGCCTTGGTCGCGAATGGGATGTTGTGCAGCGCGCTGTACTGCTCCAACTGGATCCAGCACGGCCAGGACGTGATCATCGGCATTTCGGCCGCGTTCTTCTCCTTCACCGCGCGCGCCGCCGCCACCACGTCCTGCCAGGTGGCGGGCGGCTTCGACGGATCGAGCCCGGCCTTCTCGAAGGCGTCCTTGTTGATCCACGTGATCGCCGTGGAGGAGTTGAACGGCGCGGAGGCCATGCGCCCGTCGGGCAGGCTGTAATAGCCGCGCACGGAAGGGATGTAGCTCTCGGGCTTGATCGGCACGCCGGTCTCCTGCGCCAGCTCCCAGACCTGCTTCACCGCCTTGCCGGCGGCCAGCATCGTGCCGGTGCCAACCTCGAAAATCTGCGCCAGGTGCGGCGCCTGGCCGGCGCGGAAGGCGGCGATGGTCGCCGTCATCACGTCGGCGTAGCCGCCCTTGTAGAGCGCCGTGACCTCCACCTCGGTCTGGCTCGCGTTGAAGGCGGCGACCAGCCGGTCCACCTCGGCGCCCAGCGCCGCCGTCATGGCGTGCCAGAACACGATCTTGGTGCGTTCCTCGGCGCGCGCGCGGGCGGGCAGGGCGCCCGTCAGCGCGCCGCTCAAGGTCGTGGTCGCGGCGGCGGCGAGCAGGGTGCGGCGCTTCATCCGGTGATTCCTCCGTTTGATGGGGCCCGGAACGGGCTGGCGGGACGTAACGGCCGCGCGTTGCGGCCCGGTGACGGGTTCGTGACGCTTCGATGAAGGAGCCTCGGCCCCAGCGCCGCACAGCGTCAAGGGACCGAAGCGGCGGCGGTGCCCCGTCAGTGGAAGGGGCCGACGATCCCCATGCGGATCACCGTGTCCGCCGGCACCGGCGCGGCACCCGCGTCCCGGAAGGACGGCAGCGCATCCAGCTCCGCGCGCGTCAGGCCGACCAGCGCGATGTGCTCGCCGAGCAGCGCCGCGTCGTCCAGCGGCACCGCCGCCGGCGTGCCGCCCAGCCCCATCCACGCGCCGAGGCCCAGCCAGCCCGCGCGCGTCACCACCAGGAACAGGGTGCCGTCCGCTCCGCGCACCACCGGCGGCGCATCCACCCGGCCATAGAGCGGCTGCGCCTCCATCGGGCCGAGCACCGCCCGTCCAGCCAGGTCGCCCACGCGCACCGGCTGCGGGAAGGCCGCCGCCCGGCGCTTCAGGTCCCCGGTCATCGACGGCAGCGCCTGGCCCGGCGTGGTCGAGGTCGCCAGCGCCCCGCCCGCCGCCACCGCGCCGATCAGCCCGGCGCCCGCCAGCGCCACCAGCGCGCGTCGTTGCATCGCGCCCATCCTCAGATGCCCGCGAACCAGCCGAACCCGGACTTCTCCCAGAAGCCGCCGGGATAGTCGTTGGTCACCTCGATCGCGGTGATCCATTTCGGGTTCTTGTAGCCGAGCTTGGTCGAGGTCCGGAGCCGCACCGGATAGCCGTAGGGATCGGGCAGCGTCTCGCGCGCGTAGGTCAGCGCGAGCAGCGTCTGCGGATGCAGCGCGGTCGCCATGTCGATGCTGCTCGGGTAGTCGTCGGCGGTGTGGAACGCGACGTATCTGGCGTTCAGGTCGGCGCCCACCGAATGCAGGAAGCTCTTCAGAGTCGGCCCCGACCATTCGCCGATGTAGTCCCAACCTTCCACGCAGACATGGCGGATCACCATGTCGGTCTGCGGCAGGGCGGCGAGCCGCGCGGTGGTCCAGGGCGCGCGGTCGGAGACGCGCCCGCTCACCTCCAGCTTCCAGGTCGCGCCGTCCACCGGGCGCACCTTGTCGATCGGGTAATAGGCGTTGAAGCGCGGCGGCTTCAGCACCATCGACTCGGGATAGGTGGGCGCCAGCTTGTTCGGATCGAAGAGCAGCGCCTGCACCTTGTCGTTGAACGCCGAGACGGCGCGCAGCGCCGCGTCCACCGATGCGTCGTCGGAAAGGTTGCATCCGGTGAGCATCGTCAGCGCGCCGAGGGAGATGCCGCGCCGGAACATGCCCCGGCGCGTCACCTGACGCACCAGCGCGCGGTGATTGTCCAGGATGCCCGCGTCGGGCACCGCCTGCGGGCGGAACGGGGAGCGGATCATCGCGCGTCCCTCCGCGCGGCGAGTTCCGGCCCGCCGGTCACCATCGCGGCCAGCGTGCGCGGCACCAGCAGCGCGAGCGCCACATGCACCACGACGAACCCGACGATCACCGCCATGCCGATGAAATGCAGCAGCCGCGCGGTCTGGAACCCGCCGAGCAGCGACACGAGGCCGGAGAACTGCACCGGCTTCCAGATCGCGAGCCCGGTCACGACCTGCGAGATGCCGGCGAGGATCACCACGATGTAGAGCAGCTTCTGGACCGCGTTGTAGGTGGTCAGGTCCTCGTGCGCGAGGTGCAGGCGCAGCGTCTCGCGCACCGTCTGCACGATGTCGGCGACGCGGATCGGCAGCAGCCGTTCGCGGAACCGACCGGTGGCGATGCCGTAGGCGAGGTAGGCGAGCCCGTTCGCCATCAGCAGCCACATGCCGGCGAAATGCCACAGCAGGCTCGGCGCGGCCCAGGCGCCCAGGCGGACTTCCTCGGGGAAGTGCAGGCCGTGGACGATGACGGAGTCGTTGTAGATGCCCCAGCCCGAGGGGATCATGATCGCCATCGCGACCACGTTGGTCCAATGCATGATCCGCACCGGCAGCGGATGCATCCGCCGCCGCGCGCGGCCCGGCGCCGCTGGCTGAGTCGTCGCGTAGGTGGCGCTCATCCGCTTCCCTTTGGGTTTGGGCCCGATCTAGCCGTTGGACGCGCGGCGCGCGGGTCCGTTACACGCGGCATCCCCTCTCCGCCCCGAGGGGCGGAAAGGGAGAGGCCCGTTGCGGAGCGACGGGAGGGTGAGGTGGAGGGCTCTGCCATCCGAAAACCGCGCGCCACTGGAATCCCCCACCTCTCCCAACCCTCTCCGCCCCCGAGGGCGGAGAGGGCCAAAAGGCGTTGGCGTCCCGCACCCCCGATCCCGCCTTCCGCCCCGCTCCCCCGCGCGTCTATCCTGCGCGCGCCGTCCGCCCGAACCCCCGGAGCCGCCCCCATGAACGACCAGGTTGCCGCCGATCCCGACCGCGCCTTCTGGCTGCGCGCGCGCCGCCACCTGCTGCGCTACGGCGGCGACTTCGTGCCGTTCGTGCCGACCCGCGCCGAGGGATCGTTCCTGTACGACGCGCGCGGCCGCAAGGTGCTGGATTTCACCTCCGGCCAGATGAGCGCGATCCTCGGCCACTCGCATCCCGAGATCGTCGCGACCGTGCGCGAGGCGGTGGGCAAGCTCGATCACCTGTTCTCCTCGATGGCCTCGCCGCCGGTGGTGGATCTGGCGGAGCGGCTGGCGGGGCTGGTGCCCGACCTGCCGCGCGTGATGCTGCTGTCCACGGGGGGCGAGGCGAACGAGGCGGCGATCCGGCTGGCCAAGCTGGTGACCGGCAAGTGGGAGGTCGTGGGCTTCGCGCAGTCCTGGCACGGCATGACCGGCGGCGCGGCGGCGGCGACCTACAAGGCGGGCCGGCGCGGCATCGGCCCCCTGGCGGCCGGGTCCTTCGCGATCCCGGCGCCCAATTCCTACCGCCCGCGCTTCCAGGGCGTGACCTGGCAGCAGGAGCTGGACGACGCCTTCGACCTGATCGACCGGCAGTGCACCGGCAACCTCGCCGCCTTCATCGCCGAGCCGATCCTGAGCAGCGGCGGCATCCTGGAGCTGCCGGTGGGCTACCTCCAGGCGCTGCACGCGCACTGCAAGGCGCGCGGGATGCTGCTGATCCTGGACGAGGCGCAGACGGGCGTCGGCCGCACCGGCCTGATGTTCGCCTTCGAGCGCGACGGCGTGGTGCCCGACATCCTGACGCTGTCCAAGACGCTGGGCGCCGGCCTGCCGCTGTCGGCGATCATGACCAGCGACGCGCTGGCGGACGAGGCGGAGAAGCGGGAGTTCCTGTTCTACACCACCCACGTCAACGACCCGCTGCCCGCCGCCGTCGGGCTGAAGGTGCTGGAGATCGTGGTGCGCGACGAGCTGGCCGAGCGCGCCCGCGTCATGGGCGCGCGGCTGGCGGCGGGGCTGCGCGGGTTGCAGCAGCGGTACGAGTGCGTGGGCGACGTGCGGGGCCGGGGCCTGCTGATGGGCCTGGAGTTCCGCTCGGCCGGCGGCAAGACCGAGGCGCAGATTTCCGACGCCGTGACCGACATCGCGCT
>JAFEFJ010000152.1 GCA_018240635.1 Pseudomonadota bacterium
CGACCTGTTCAACGACCGCGGCAACTACTTCCCGGCGCTGGAGGATGCCGCCGCCGCGCTGCTGGCGGAGCTTGCCGCGGAGCCCGCGGAGATGAACCACGCCATCGCCGAAAGGCTGCGCCGCCGCCACGGACTTTCGGTGGTCGTGCAGCCGATGGAAGGCGCCTATCGCAGCTACGATCCGGCGAGCCGGCTGCTGTCGCTGTCGGAGACGCTGCCGCGCGAAAGCCGCGGATTCCAGATGGCGTTCCAGTTGGCGCTGCTGGAGGCGCGCGAGGCGGTGGAGGCGGAGATCGCCGCCGCGTCCCCGACCACGCCCGAGGCCGGGATGCTGATGCGCGTGGGCCTGATGAACTACGTCGCGGGCGCGGTGCTGATGCCCTACGACGCCTTCCTGCGCGCGGCGGCGGCGCTGCGGCACGACATGGACGCGGTGGCGGCGCGCTTCGGCGTTTCGTTCGAGCAGGCGTGCCACCGGCTTTCCAGCCTGCAACGGCCGGGCGCGCGCGGCGTGCCGTTCTTCTTCGTGCGCGTCGATCCCGCCGGTAACGTTTCCAAGCGTTTTTCCGGCGCGGGCTTTCCCTTCGCGCGCTACGGCGGGTCGTGCCCGCGCTGGGTGATCCACACCGCCTTCGCAACACCCGGGACGCTGCGCGTGCAGGTGGCGGAGCTGCCCGACGGCGCGGCCTTCCTGTGCTTCGCGCGCAGCATCACGCATCCCGCCGCGCGCTGGGGCGATCCGCCGCCGGCCTACGTGGTGGCGATGGGCTGCGCGATCGCGCATGCGAGCGAGGTTGTCTATGCCGACGGCATCGACCTCGATCGCGCGCGGGTCGGCATCGGCCTGTCCTGCCGGCTGTGCGACCGGCAGGACTGCCACAGCCGCGCCTTCCCGCCGCTGGAACACCGGCTCGCGCTCGACCCGCTGACGACCAGCGCGAGCCCCTACCGCTTCGAGCCGCGCAAGCCGAAAGCGGGCTGACCGGGAGAACGGACCGCCCGGTCATCGAAGAAAAACGCGCGGCCGCTTCCGGCGCGGCTACTGTCCGCGCCGTCGGACACAGGAGAATCGCCATGCCGAATCGGATCGCCGCCCGCCCCCGCCTCGTCCTCGGTGCCGTCGCGGCGGCGGCGCTTGCCGCGGGCTTCGCGGGCGGGCTGATGGCCGCGCAGCCGCGCATGCAGACGGCGCTGCGCGCGTTGGAGCACGCCAAGGGACAGCTTGAACAAGCCGAGCACGACAAGGCCGGCTACCGCGAGCAGGCCATCGGCTTCGTCGATCAGGCGATCGGCGCGGTGCAGAAGGGCATCGCCGCCGGGGCGAAGTAGGGGCCGGAGCCGCTACACCACCGTCACGCCCTGCGCGATGACGCCGGCGACGAGGTAGCCCGGCAGGTTCGCGGGATCGTAGCGGCACGGCGGCACGCCGGGATCGGGCCGGCATGCCTGCGCGCCCGCGCGGTCCGCCACCTCCTCCGCGACGTAGAGCCCCGCCGGAAAGCTGCGGGGCTCGTGCGCGAGGCCCTTCCAGACGCCGTGTCGCCAGGGCTGGTGCGCGATGGCGCGGGCATCGGGTTTCGGCACGTAGGCGGGCGGTTCCCGGAAGCGGACGCCGAGCGCCGCCAGCCGCTCGGTCATCCACGCCAGCGCGCCGTCCGACAGGCCGCTTTCCGGTCCGGGGCCGGGATAGCCGCCGCCCACGTCGGAATGGCTGCCGGGAAACAGCGCCTGCATGATCCGTCCGTCCGGCTCCCACAGCGTCGGCGTGAAATCGGTGCGCTGCTCATCGACGGCGACCGCGTGCAGCCCGTGCGCGACGACGGGGCTGAGCACCCGGTCGGCGAACTGGAAGAAGTCGAGCCGGTGGGCATCGAGCGTGTAGGTGGGGATGCCGAGCGCGCCGACGGTGTCCCACACCGCCACCGCCTCGATCGGCGCATGGAGCAGCAGCGCGTCGGGCACCGGCTGGGAGACGAAGCCGGGCCTATCGAGCACGAAGCTGGTCAGGCGCACCAGCCAGTTGGGCTGCGCCTTCGCGCCCAGTTGCCGGTAGGCGAACCAGACCGCGGTGCCCAGCTTGTAGGCGGTTTCCTTGTCGTCCAGCCGCACCTTGGCCGCGTCCAGCAGGCCCTTGGCGGCGATCATGCCGGCGAGCGCCCGCGCGGTGTAGGCGCCGCGGCTGAAGCCCAGGATGACGATGCGGTCTCCCGGAACATAGGTGCGGGAGATGAAGGTGTAGCCGCGCACGATCCGCGTGATCAGTCCCACGCCGAACGCGCCGCCAAGAAGCTGCACGAGCCTGTTGTCGGAGTCGCCGACGCCATGCAGGTATTTCGCGTGCTGCAGCACCGTGCCGTCCGCGCCGGTCAGCACGCGCTCCTGCTCCTTGCCGAGCATCATCGTGCCCGGCTCGTCCCGGCCGTCGAGGTTCAGGAACAGCTTGAAGACGTTCGTCGGCGGCGCGGCGGTGTTCTCGCTGTCCGGCTCCCCGGGGCCGTTCCAGGTGCCGTCGGCGCAGAAGACGATCGTCTTGACCATGCGCGCTTCCTCCATTGCGGCCGTACCGTATCGTAATTGATCGCTCCGCGCATTGCTGTGCCCGTGATCGGCAAGCGTATCCGCGCGATCTGGCGTGGCGGTCGCGCGCCGCTATAGTTCCCGCGCCACAGGAGGCCCGCCGATGCCCGAACCCTCGCTCGAAACCGAATTCGACACGCTGATGGCGCGCGCCGGCATCACGGTGCCTGACGCGCTGCGCCCCACCGTGCTGGCGGCCTTCGCCGACATGCGCACGCAGCTTGCGCTGCTGCACGCCGCACTGCCGCACACCGCCGAGCCCGCGCATGTCTTCGCCGCGCGCAAGCCGGGACGCGCGGCATGAGCGATCTCGCGGATCTCTCGATCGCCGAGGCGGGCGCGCGGCTGCGCGCCGGCACGCTGACCTCGGTCGCGCTGACGCAGGCCGCGCTCGACCGCATCGCCGCGCGCGATCCCGCGCTGCACGCCTTCGTGCTGGTCACCGCCGAGCGCGCGCTGGCCGATGCCGCGCGCGCCGATTCCGAACGCGCGGCGGGCACCGACAAGGGGCCGATGCACGGCATTCCCTATGCGCTGAAGGACATCTACGACACCGCCGGCATCCGCACGACCTGCCATTCCAAGCTGCGCGTGAACAACGTGCCGCAGGAGGACAGCGTGGTGGCGGCGAAGCTCGCGGCGGGCGGTGGCGTGCTGCTGGGCAAGCTCGCGACGCACGAGTTCGCCATCGGCGGGCCGAGTTTCGACCTGCCGTTCCCGCCCGCGCGCAATCCGTGGAATCCCGAGCACATCACCGGCGGATCGTCCTCGGGCTCCGGCACCGCGATCGCGGCGGGCATGACGCGGCTGGCGCTGGGCAGCGACACGGCGGGCTCGATCCGCGGCCCCGCGTCCTGGTGCGGCACGGTGGGGCTGAAGCCGACCTATGGGCGCATCAGCCGGCGCGGGGTGTTCCCGCTGTCCTGGACGCTGGATCATTGCGGCCCGCTGACGCGCAGCGTGCAGGACACGGCCATCGCGATGCAGGTGATGGCGGGGCACGATCCGATGGATGCGGCGAGCGCGGACGTGCCGGTGCCCGATTTCTCCGCGCAACTGGAAGCGGGCGTGAGCGGGCTGACCATCGGCATTCCGCGCGCCTTCTTCGCGGGCGCGAAGCTGCTGACGCCGCCGGCCGCCGAGGCGATCGACCGCACCGCCGACCAGTTGCGCGCCGCCGGTGCGACGGTGCGCGACATCCAGCTTCCGGACTATGCGCTGTTCGCGATCTGCACGCGCACGATCATGCTGGCCGAGGCCTTCGCGATCCACGAGAAGGACATGCGCGAGCGCATCGGCGATTACGGCGCGATCACCACCGGCCGCTTCGTGCTGGGTGCCGCCATCACCGCCGCCGACTACATCCAGGCGCTGCGCGTGCGGCGGATGCTGACCGATGCGGTGGACGCCGCCTTGCAGGGCTGCGACGCGCTGCTGACCGCCACCACGCTGACCACCGCGCCGCGCTTCGACACGCCGGGCGATTCGATCTCCTCGATCTCCGCGATCCAGACCTCGCCCTTCAACGCGACCGGCCATCCGGCGGTGAGCGTGCCGGTGGGCCTGGCGCCCGATGGGCTGCCGCTGTCGGTGCAGTTGGTGGGGCGCCCGTTCGACGAGCCGGGCCTGCTGCGCGTGGCGCGCGCGGTGGAGAGGCTGAGCGGTTGGGAGAGCGTGGCGCTGCCCTGACCGCCTTTGCCGCGCCGCCGCGCGCGGCTACCATCGCCGCAACAAGGGGAGAGACGGCCATGCGTGTTGAATTGGGCGACATGACGCTGCGGCGCGTGATCGAGCAGGAAAAGCCGTTCTTCGATCCGCTGACCTTCTTCCCCGAGCTGACCGCCGCACAGCTCGACGAAAACCGGTCGTGGCTGGAGCCGCTCGCGCTCGATCCCGCGACCGGGCAGATCGTGCTCTGCATCCAGTCCTATGTCGTCTCCACACCCGATCATACGATCCTGATCGACAGTTGCGTCGGCAACCACAAGGACCGGCCGACGCGGCCGTTCTGGCACCAGATGAAGGACGACACCTACATGCGCAACCTGGCGCAGGCCGGGGTGGCGGTGGAGGACATCGACTACGTGATGTGCACCCACCTGCATGTGGATCATGTCGGCTGGAACACGCGGCTGGAGAACGGGCGCTGGGTGCCCACCTTCCCGAACGCGCGCTACCTGTTCGCCGAGCGCGAGCTTGCCTACTGGCAGGCCGAGAACGAGAAGGAGCCGGTCGGCCCCATCGTGGACAGCGTGCTGCCGATCATCGCCGCCGACCGCGCCGACATCGTGCGCAGCAACCACGAGCTGAACGAATACGTGCGCCTGCTGCCGACGCCGGGCCACACGCCCGACCATTTCGCCGTGCGGCTGGGCAAGGGGCGCGACCTGGCAGTGGTGACGGGCGACCTGATCCACTCGCCGTTGCAGGCGCGCTACCCCGAGCTGTGGATGCGCGCCGACGTCGATCCGAAGCAGGGCTGCGCGACGCGGCGGAGCTTCCTGGAGACCTATTGCGACACCGACACGCTGATCTGCACCGGCCACTTCCCCTCGCCGTCCTGCGGGCATGTGAAGCGGTGGGACGACGGCTTCAAGTTCGCGATGATCGACTGATCGCGCGTTTCACGGACAGGAGGGAACGATGCCTGCCTATTTCGTTTTCATGCGCGACGAAACCACGAACCCCGCGGAGCTGAAGACGTACGGTGAGAAGGTGCGCCCCACCTTCAAAGGCCACGAGGCGAAGATCCTGGCCGCCTACGGCAAGCAGGAAGCGGTGGAGGGGCCCGCGCCGGAAGGCGTGGTGGTGATCGAGTTCCCCACGATGGAGGCGGCGAAGGCCTGGTACGACAGCCCGGCCTACAAGGAAGTCCGCGACCACCGCTTCAAGGGCGCCAAGTACCGCGCGGTGCTGGTGCAGGGGCTCTGAGAGGAGCGGGGTCCGGCCTGCTCTCCCGGCCGCCGCGCCGTCGTCGCGAGCCGCCGCCTGACGGCGGCTCGCAATGACGGCTTGGGAGCGGCGCGTGGCTAGGGGAAATCCCCTATCGCGCCGCAGCGGTCCGGTGTGTTCTTGTTTCGTTCATGTCCTCCGGTGCCTCCCTCCCATCCTCGGCTGCGCCGCCCCAATCCGGGGCGGATGACGCGCGCCGGAATTCCGAGGCCGGGCCGAAATGGCGCGGGTGGCAGGGGTGGGTGCTGCAACTGACCGGCGCGCTGGATGCGTTGCTGGGGATCGGCGTCGCGCTGGCCTGCATCATCGCCGAGCGGGCGATAGCGAAATTCGATGCGACGGACCGCGCTTCCCCGATGCCCTCGGCGCGGGACGAGGCGCCGCGGATGGCGGGGTTCTGGGGCCGGATCGCCGTGCTGATGAAGCGGACGGCGCTGCTGTGCAACTGGCTTGAGGAAGGCAACCTGCCGCCGCGGCTGGGATCGCCCCCGCCCGCGCCGTCGTCGCGTCCCGCCGCCGCGGCGGCGGGACGGGAGCGCGCCCAGGGGAGCGACGGGAGCGACGGGAGCGCCGTTCGGGGCTCGGACACGGGTGCGCGCGGGGGCGGTGCGGATGGCGCGCCCGGCGAGGGCAGGCGGCGCGATGGCGACGCATGGTATGCGCGGCTGCGCGCCGAGTTCGCGCGCCGTCCGATCGAGGAATTCCTCGCGCGGCTGCACCGGACATTGTCCGAGGCCGTCAGGCGCGCGGACCGGCCCGACGCGATGGGCCGCATCGAGGAACTGCTGGCCCGCGTCCGCCGCCTGCTGGCGGCGATGCCGAAGATGCGGGCGGCGGCGACGCCGGCGATGGAGCGCGCGGGCGAGCAGGATGCGCGGTGCGCGGCCGGGATTCCCCCTGCGCCGGGCGGTGCGGCTTTTTGCGCTTAGGGGCGCGCGGGCAGCTTTGTGCCTTTAACGTTCCGAATGGGCAACATAAGGGTCCTGACTTGCCTCCGTCATGACCCGCGCAGGCGGGCCATGACGAGGAGGGGCGGGCGCCGTCCTCGTCCGGCGCGCGCCTAACCGGCCCTACAGGGGCGGGCGCTTGTCGGCCCAGGGGGCGATGGCTTCGTAGGCGGCGGAGGCTTGCAGCACGCCGAGGTCGTCGAAGCGCTTGCCGACGATCTGCAGGCCGACCGGCAGGCCCTCGGCGGTGAAGCCGCAGGGCACGTTCGATGCGGGGTTCCAGGTGAAGTTGAACGGGTAGGAGAACTCCGCCCACATCAGCCAGTCCCAGTCGTGCTGCGGCCAGTGCGCGGGCTGCAGCTTCTCGGCGGGGAAGGCGGCGACCGAGACGGAGGGCGTCAGCAGGAAGTCCCAGTCCTCGAACCAGCGATGCGCCTCGGCGATGTAGGCCATCTTCCGCTCGCGCATCAGTTGGTAGTCCATGACGGAATGGCGCGCGCCTTCCCTGATGCAGGCGACGAGGCCGGGGTCCATCTTCGACTCCCACTCCGCGAGGCGGGGCAGATGGCGCGCGGTGTGCGCGGGCCAGAAGAAACGTGCCAGCTCCGGGCCGTCCTTCGCCCAGGGCAGCGCGACTTCCTCGACCGTGGCGCCGAGTTCGGCGAAGCGGTCCACCGCCGCCTTCACCAGCGCCGCCACGTCGGGATCGACGCGGGCCACGCCCATGTCGGGACTGTAGGCGATGCGCTTGCCCTTGATGCCCTCGTGCAGCCGTTGCAGGTACGGCGCGGGCCCGGCCTCGCAGGTCGTGTAGTCGAGCGGATGCGGCCCGGCCATCACCTCCAGCATCAGCGCGCTGTCGGCGACGGTGCGGGTCATCGGGCCGACATGCGAGGTGAAGTCGCCGGTGCCGACCGGGTAGTAGGGCACGCGGCCGAAGGTGGGCTTGATGCCGAAGATGCCGCAGAAATGGCTCGGCATCCGGATCGATCCGGCGCCGTCGCTGCCCTGGTGCAGCGCCCCGAACCCCGCCGCCGCCGCCGCGCCCGCGCCGGCGGAGGAGGCGCCGGCGTTGTAGCCGTGCTTCCAGGGGTTGTGCGTGATGCCGGTGAGCGGGCTGCGGCTGACGCCGGTCCAGCCGAATTCCGATGTCGTGGTCTTGCCGATGATGATCGCGCCCTCCTCGCGCAGGCGCGGCACGATGGGCGTGTCCTCCTTCGGCTGGTGGCCCTTGAAGATCTGGCTGCCCGACTGCGTCGGCATGTCGGCGGTGATCGCGAGATCCTTGATCGTGGCGGGCAGGCCGTGCAGGCGGCCGATCCGACCGCCGCCCATCAGCGCCGCCTCCGCGCGCTTCGCCGCCTCCATCGCCGCGTCGGCGGCGAGATAGGCGAAGGCGTTCACCTTCGGCTCCAGCGCCTCGATCCGCTCCAGCGTCGCCCGCATCACCTCGACGGGCGAGATCTTCTTCTGCCGGATCATCGCGGCGAGTTCCGTCGCGGGGGTGAAGGCAAGGTCGTCGCTGTTCATCGTCGGGCTCCGGTGATGGTCGGCGTCAGAGTGCGCGCAGTGTGCGGGGATATGGAGCGGTTGTCATGCCGGGGACCGATCGAGGCCAGACGGCGCGGCGCACCGTGGCGCGCCTGTCGAGGATGAACGAAGGAGGCAGGACGTGGACGCTGCGAGCGGCGCCGCCGTGGCCCCGGCGGTCGGATCGGAGCAGGCGCGGACGGATCGCCGCGATTTCCTCCGGATGGTGACGGGCGCGGGCGCGGCCATCGGGGCGGGCGCGATTGCGTGGCCGTTCATCGACTACATGAACCCGTCCGAGGACGTCATCGCGGCCGGCGCGGCCATCGACGTCGATCTGTCCAAGGTGGAGCCGGGGCAGCAGATCACGATCCTGTGGCGGGGCCGGCCTATCCTGGTCGTGAACCGGACCAAGGCGGCGCTGGAGACCCTGCAAGAGCCAGGTCTTGTCGGCCGGTTGGCCGATCCCGCCTCGACGGTCCATCAGCAGCCGCCTTACGCGCAGAACTGGCACCGCTCCATCAAGCCCGAGTTCGCGGTGCTGGTGGGCATCTGCACCCATCTCGGCTGCCTGCCGAAATACCTGCCCACCCCCGATCCGACGACGCCCGAGGCCAACTGGCCGGGCGGCTATTTCTGTCCCTGCCACGGGTCGAAATACGATCTGGCGGGCCGGGTGTACAAGAGCGTCCCCGCGCCGTACAACCTGCCGGTTCCCCCGTACCGGTTCTCGGGCGACCAGAAGCTGCGCATCGGCGAGAATCCGCCGGGCGCGACATTCGATCTGGCCTCGGTCGTCCAGATGTAGCGTCAGGCCAGCACCTCCAGCGCGACCGACTTCACCAGCGCAAGCACCGGCGCGCCGGGGGCGAGGCCGAGCCGCGCCACGGCGTCGGGCGTCACGCGCGCGAGCATCGCGGCGCCGTCGAGCGCGATCTCCACGTTCGCCGCGTGGCGGTGCGGATCGTCGGTCACGGCGCGCACGGTGCCCGCGATGACGTTGTGGATGCTGATGGAGGGCGGCGCGGCGGTCGCCAGCACCACCTCGCGCGCCGGGATGCGCAGCCGCACCGCGCCGCCTTCCGGCACGTCGAGCAGCGGCGCCAGGAAGTCGCGTCCCGCCGCGCGCAGCGTGGTGAGCCGGCGTGTCCGGTCGTGCGCGGCGACGCGCGCGGGAAGCACCGCGCCCGCATCGTCGCGCTCGGCCAGCGGCAGGTCGCCGCGCGCGGCAACGTCCGACAAGGTTCCGGATGCAAGCACCTTGCCCGCGCGGATCAGCACCAGCGTGTCGGCGAGCCGCGCCACCTCGTCCAGCGCATGGGTGACGTAGAGGATCGGCAGCCGCAGCGCCGGGCCGAGCCGCGCGAGATAGGGCAGGATCTCGGCCTTGCGCTGCGCATCCAGGCTCGCCAGCGGCTCGTCCATCGCGAGCAGGCGGGGCTGGGCCAGCAGGGCGCGCCCGATCGCCACGCGCTGGCGCTCGCCGCCCGAAAGCGTGCGCGGCTTGCGGTCCAGGAGGTTGCGGATGCCCAGCAGCTCCACCACATCGTCGAAACGGATCGGGGAGGTCTGCGGCGCCGCCCGCGCACGGCGCAGCCCGTAGCGCAGATTGGTCGCGACGCTCATGTGCGGGAACAGGCGCGCGTCCTGGAACACCATGCCGACGCGCCGCCGCTCGGGCGGCAGGAAGACGCCGGCCGCGCTGTCCGCCATCGTTGCGCCGTCGAGCGCGATGCGGCAGGCGCCGGAGGGACGCAGCAGGCCGGCGACGGCGGCCACCACGGTCGATTTGCCGGAACCCGAGCGGCCGAACAGCACCGTCGTCCCCGGCGTCGGCGCGGAGAAGCGGATGTCGAAGCCGCGGTCGGCGAAGCGGTGCGTGAAGGCGACGTCCAGGGTCATGCGCGGTCACGGTAGTGCGCCCGCGCGGCGGCGGGGAGGGGGCGGGGACGGCAC
>JAFEFJ010000153.1 GCA_018240635.1 Pseudomonadota bacterium
TCCCGCGCCGGTGTCTTGGCCTTGGCGGACGGCGCGGCGGCCGGCCGCCTGGAGGCGGCCGGGGCGGGGGCAGGCGCCTTCCGGGTCATGCGCCGCGCTCCGCGGGACCGGGGGATTTCACGCTGTTGGACTGTGGGATGTGGTCCACGTGCATTTCCTTCCCTTCGACGCATCGGCGTTCCGCGAAGCGGCCAAGTCGCAACTTTCGGCGCCCGAACGGCTGCTGCTTTGACATTTTCGCTTCCCAACGAGTCATACCGACAAGTATCGAACGCTTACAAGCGTATCCCACGGCACATCCTCGTGCGTTGCCGCATATACTGCGTTGCGGGATTGCGGTGGCCGCCGGCCTTGACCCGCCCGGCGATCTCGGCAATCGCCGCCGGGGCCCGCTCCCCGCGCGGCCTGCCCGCCCGCCTGCGTGGCGGACCGCCTGCCGGGCGCGCCGCTTTACGGGCCGGGCGGGCTGCGCTAAGTCCCCGCCCTCACGGTCGCGGGGTCGGGACGGTCGCCAGGCCGGCTTCCCGCGCGCGGGCGTGGTGGAATTGGCAGACACGCCAGATTTAGGTTCTGGTGGCGCAAGCCGTGGGGGTTCAAGTCCCTCCGCCCGCACCACGTCCCCGGCACGCGCCGGGCCGAGCCGACTGGCGCGCGTTCGAGGATTTCTGATCGATGCAGGTTACTGAGACGCTCGCCGAGGGGCTCAAGCGCGGCTTCACCGTCGTGGTTCCCGCCGCCGACATCCGCTCGCGCGAGACGGCGCGCCTGACGGAACTCGGCAAGACGCTCCGGCTGCCCGGCTTCCGCCCCGGCAAGGTGCCGTTGCCGGTGGTGCGCCAGCGCTACGGCAGCGCGGTCACCGCCGAGGTGATGGAGGAGTCGGTCAACGAGGCCACACGCCAGATGCTCAGCGAGCGCGGCCTGCGCCCGGCGATGCAGCCGAAGGTGGACGTGGTCTCCGCCACGCCCTCCGCCGACGCCGACCTGCAGTTCAACGTCGAAATCGAACTGCTGCCCGAGATCACGATGCCCGACTTCGGCGCCATCGCGCTGACCCGCCTGAAGGCCGAGGTCGCGCCCGAGACGGTGGACAAGGTGCTGGCCGACATCGCCACGCGCAGCCGCACCCTGGAACCGGTGACCGAGGACCGTCCCGCCGCGAAGGGCGACGTCCTGAAGGTCGACTACAAGGGCACCGTGGACGGCGAGGCCTTTCCCGGCGGCACCGCCACCGACGCCGACCTGGAAGTGGCGGGCGAGGGGTTCATCCCCGGCTTCACCGAGCAGATCGAGGGCATGAAGCCCGGCGAGACGCGGGTGATCGACGTCACCTTCCCCGAGAACTACGGCACCGCCGCGCTCGCCGGGAAGGCCGCGAAGTTCGAGATCGTTGCCAAGGCCCTGCAGGTCGCCGTAGTGCCGCCGGTGGACGACGCGCTTGCCCAGAAGCTGGGCTTCGCCGGGCTCGATGCGCTGCGCGAGGCGGTCACGGGCCAGCTTCAGGGCGAATACGACCAGCAGGCCCGCCTGCGCCTGAAGCGCCAGCTTCTCGACACGCTCGCCAATCAGGTCGATTTCGCCATCCCCGAGACGATGGCGAAGGCCGAGTTCGACCAGATCTGGGAGCGCCTGGAAGCCGACCGCAAGGCCGGCCGCCTGGATGCCGAGGACGCGGCGAAGGACGAGGACACGCTGCGCAGCGAATACCAGGCGATCGCCGACCGGCGCGTCCGCCTCGGCCTGCTGCTGTCCGAGATCGGCCGCGCCAACGGCATCGCCGTCACCTCCGAGGAGATGGCCCGCGCGATGCGCGAGCAGGCGTCGCGCTATCCGGGCATGGAGGCGCAGATGCTGGAGATGTTCCGCAAGAACCAGCGCTTCGCCGAGGCGATGCACGGCCCGATCTTCGAGGACAAGGTGGTGGACTACATCCTCGAACTCGCCAGCGTCACCGAGCGCGCCGTCACCCCGGAAGAACTCGCCAAGGACGACGAGGAAGCCCCGGCGGCAGGCTGATCCGCCGCGCCGGAAGGGCGGGACAGGGGCCCCCGGTCGGCTTGTCCCCCGCGCGTCCCCGCCCATTCGGCTGGCGAGACTGGACGCCGGGGGGCGGCTACCTAATATCACGAGGGCCGCGATGCCGGCGCGATTGGCGCGCTCTGTGCATGGCGGACGGCAAGTCGCTCGCATCGGACGGGGCCCCGCGCTCCGCCGGCCGCGGGCGCGCAGGAGAGGCAGATGATCGCGGATCGTGATCCGGTCGAGATTTACGGCAACAATCTTGTCCCCATGGTCGTCGAGCAGACGGCGCGGGGCGAGCGGGCGTTCGACATCTATTCGCGCCTGCTGAAGGAACGGATCATCTTCCTCACCGGCGCGGTGTACGACCAGGTCAGCTCGCTGATCTGCGCCCAGCTTCTGTTCCTCGAGTCGGAGAACCCGTCGAAGGACATCGCCTTCTACATCAACAGCCCGGGCGGCGTGGTCTCGGCCGGCCTCGCGATCTACGACACGATGCAGTACATCCGCAGCCCGGTCAGCACGGTCTGCATCGGCCAGGCCGCCTCGATGGGCAGCCTGCTGCTCTGCGCCGGCGCCAAGGGCAAGCGCTACGCCCTGCCGAACGCCCGCGTCATGGTCCACCAGCCCTCCGGCGGCGCCCAGGGCCAGGCCACCGACATCGAGATCCAGGCGCGCGAGATCCTGACGCTGCGCAAGCGCCTGAACGAGATCTATGTCCGCCACACCGACCAGCCGATCGAGGCGATCGAGCGGCGGCTGGAGCGCGACACCTACATGTCGGCCGAGGAAGCGCGGGATTTCGGCCTCGTCGATCAGGTCGTGGAGAACCGGCCGCTGCCGTCCTCCGACGACGCAGGCAAGGCCGGCTGACGCCCCCCGTCCGCCCTCTCCGGCTCCCGCCGGCGCGCCCGCCCGCCGGCGGCTGCGCTGGGGGCGAGCCTTTCCGGCGGCACATCGTGCGCCGTATTCCCTTTGGGATCAGCGGCTTGCAGGCCGCGGTCCGGCGCCTCCGCGCGCCCGGCCGGCCGCCCCTGCCGCCTTGTCCCGGGGTGGCGGCTGCGGCTAGACTGATACGTTACTCCCTGGTGACTCCAGGGCTGGAGTGCACATGAGCAAGTCTGGCGATTCCAAGAACACCCTTTACTGCTCGTTCTGCGGCAAGTCGCAGCACGAGGTGCGCAAGCTGATCGCCGGCCCGACCGTGTTCATCTGCGATGAATGCGTCGAGCTGTGCATGGACATCATCCGCGAGGAGCACAAGACGCACCTCGTGAAGTCCCGCGACGGGGTGCCCACCCCCCGCGAGATCTGCAAGGTCCTGGACGACTACGTGATCGGCCAGGCGCACGCCAAGAAGGTGCTCTCGGTCGCGGTCCACAACCACTACAAGCGGCTCGCGCACGGCCAGAAGAACAACGACGTCGAGATCGCGAAGTCGAACATCCTGCTCGTCGGCCCCACCGGCTCGGGCAAGACGCTGCTCGCGCAGACGCTGGCGCGCATCCTCGACGTGCCGTTCACCATGGCCGACGCCACCACGCTGACCGAAGCCGGCTACGTCGGCGAGGACGTGGAGAACATCATCCTCAAGCTGCTGCAATCGGCCGACTACAACGTCGAGCGCGCGCAGCGCGGCATCGTCTACATCGACGAGGTCGATAAGATCAGCCGCAAGTCCGACAACCCCTCGATCACCCGCGACGTGAGCGGCGAGGGCGTGCAGCAGGCGCTGCTGAAGATCATGGAAGGCACCGTCGCCTCGGTGCCGCCGCAGGGGGGGCGCAAGCATCCCCAGCAGGAGTTCCTGCAGGTCGATACGACCAACATCCTGTTCATCTGCGGCGGCGCGTTCTCGGGCCTGGAGAAGATCATCGGCGCCCGCGGCAAGGGCTCGGGCATCGGCTACGGCTCGGACGTGCGCGACCCGGACGAGCGGCGCACCGGCGCGATCCTGCGCGAGGTCGAGCCCGAGGACCTGCTGAAGTTCGGCCTGATCCCGGAGTTCATCGGCCGCCTGCCGGTGGTCGCGACGCTGGAAGATCTCGACGAGCAGGCGCTGGTCGAAATCCTCACCAAGCCGAAGAACGCGCTGGTGAAGCAGTACGGCCGCCTGTTCGAGATGGAAGGCGTCAAGCTTTCCTTCACCGAGGACGCGCTGCACTCCGTCGCCACCCGCGCCATCGCGCGGAAGACCGGCGCGCGCGGCCTGCGCTCGATCATGGAGGCGATCCTGCTCGGAACCATGTTCGACCTGCCCGGCTTGGACGGGGTCGAGGAGGTCGTCATCAACCGCGAAGTCGCGGAATCGCGCGCCAACCCGCTGTTCCTGTACGGAAAGGAAAGGGCCGAAACCAGCGCGTGAGCGTGCCGTCAGCCGCCCCTGGGTCGGGGCGGCCCTGCGTCCGGCTCAGCCTTGTCACCCGCGTGCCGGGTCACGATATCGAACCCGTCGCCGCTCCCATTACCCGCCGTCGCGGCGACGGGCCGAACATCCGCCCCCAATCCGGTGTGAGCCGTGCCGCTGCCGGGCGGCCCGCACCTCGACTGTCCTGAAGGAGGTCACCTATGTCGCAGTCCGACCAGCCGAAGCCCGAAAAGCCCCCTGCGCGCGCCGCCGCCGACAAGCCGGCGGAAGCCGGACGCGCCTCGGGCGAGGTGCTCGCGGTCCTGCCGCTGCGCGACATCGTCGTTTTCCCGCACATGATCGTCCCGCTCTTCGTCGGGCGGGAGAAGTCGGTCCGCGCGCTGGAAGCCGTGATGAAGGACGACAAGCAGATCCTGCTCGTCGCCCAGAAGAACGCCGCGCAGGACGATCCCTCGACCGACGACATCTACCGCGTCGGCACCATCTCCACGATCCTGCAACTGCTCAAGCTGCCCGACGGCACCGTGAAGGTGCTGGTCGAAGGCGGCCGCCGCGCGCGCATCGAAGCCTTCAAGGAAACCGACACGTATTTCGAAGCCGTGGTCGAGGAAATGCCCGACCGGGACGTCGATGCGAAGGAGCTTGAGGCGCTCGGCCGCACGGTCGTTTCGCAGTTCGAGCAGTACATCAAGCTCAACAAGAAGATCGCGCCCGAGGTGCTGGTCTCCCTCAACCAGATCGAGGAGCCGAGCAAGCTCGCCGACACCATCGCGAGCCATCTGAACCTGAAGATCGCCGAGAAGCAGGAGCTTCTCGAAGTGCCGCGCGTGAACGAGCGGCTGGAGCGCGTCTTCGGCCACATGGAATCCGAGATCGGCGTCCTGCAGGTGGAGAAGCGCATCCGCAACCGCGTGAAGCGGCAGATGGAGAAGACGCAGCGCGAGTACTACCTGAACGAACAGCTCAAGGCGATCCAGAAGGAGCTGGGCGAGGGCGAGGACGGCAAGGACGAAACCGCCGAACTCGAAGCACGCATCAAGAAGACGCGCCTTTCGAAGGAGGCGCGCGACAAGGCGCTGACCGAGCTCAAGAAGCTCAAGACCATGAGCCCGATGAGCGCCGAGGCGACGGTGGTGCGCAACTACCTCGACTGGATGCTGTCGATTCCTTGGAAGAAGCGCAGCAAGGTCCGCAACGACGTGGTCGAGGCGGAGAAGGTGCTGGAAGCCGATCACTACGGGCTCGACAAGGTCAAGGAACGCATCATCGAGTACCTGGCGGTGCAGGCGCGCAGCCCGAAGCTGCGCGGCCCGATCCTGTGCCTCGTCGGCCCGCCCGGCGTCGGCAAGACCTCGCTCGGCAAGTCGATCGCCAAGGCGACGGGCCGCAACTTCGTCCGCATGTCGCTCGGCGGCGTGCGCGACGAGGCGGAGATCCGCGGCCACCGGCGGACCTACATCGGCTCGATGCCCGGCAAGGTCATCCAGGGCATGAAGAAGGCCAAGACCTCGAATCCGCTCTTCCTGCTCGACGAGATCGACAAGCTCGGCGCCGACTGGCGCGGCGACCCGTCGTCCGCGTTGCTGGAAGTTCTGGACCCCGAGCAGAACGGCACCTTCAACGACCACTACCTGGAAGTGGACTACGACCTGTCGGACGTGATGTTCGTCACGACCGCCAACAGCCTGCGCATGCCGCAGCCGCTGATGGACCGCATGGAGATCATCCGCATCCCCGGCTACACCGAGGATGAGAAGGTGGAGATCGCCAAGCGCCACCTGATCGGCAAGCAGTCCGAGGCGCACGGCCTGAAGTCCGACGAATGGTCGCTGTCCGAGGACGCGATCCGCGACCTGATCCGCTACTACACGCGCGAAGCGGGCGTGCGGAACCTGGAGCGCGAGATCGCCAACCTCGCCCGCAAGGCGGTGAAGGAGATCGTCACCAAGAAAACCAAGAAGGTGGCGATCGGCCGGAAGAACCTCGACAAATACGCGGGCGTCCGGCGCTTCCGCTTCGGCGAGGCCGAGGCCGAGGACATGGTGGGCGTCGTCACCGGCTTGGCCTGGACGGAAGTCGGCGGCGAGATCCTGACGATCGAAAGCGTGCTGCTGCCGGGCAAGGGCAACGTCAAGCAGACCGGCAAGCTCGGCGACGTGATGCAGGAAAGCGTCTCGGCCGCACTCAGCTACGTGCGCAGCCGCGCGATCAATTTCGGCATCAAGCCGAACCTGTTCGAGAAGCGCGACATCCACGTCCACGTGCCGGAAGGTGCAACGCCGAAGGACGGCCCGTCCGCCGGCATCGCGATGGCGACCTCGATCGTCTCGGCGCTCACCGGCATTCCCGTCCGGCGGGATGTTGCGATGACCGGCGAGATCACGCTGCGCGGCCGCGTGCTGCCGATCGGCGGATTGAAGGAGAAGCTGCTCGCCGCACTGCGCGCGGGGATCACCACGGTGTTCATCCCGAAGGACAACGAGAAGGACCTCGCGGAAATCCCGGACAACGTGAAGAAGCACCTGAAGCTGATCGTCGTCGCCGACGTGGACGAGGTCATCGCCAAGGCGCTGGTCCGCAAGCCCGAGGCTATCACCTGGGAAGAGCCGCCCGAGCCCGTCGCGGCGCCGAGCGGCACGACGGCGGGAGCCTCGCTGCCGCACTGACAGGGCGAGTCGCACCGCCTGCGAACGGATGGCCCGGCCGGCAACGGCCGGGCCGATTCGTTTCCGGCGATTCGTTTCTCCCGGTTCGTTCCGGGGTCGTGCGCGCCGGATGGGCGTTCGGTGCCGCGATTCGGGGCGCGTGGCTGGCGGAATACCTGGGTTGCAGCGGGGCGCCTCCGCCACCTTCGCGTTGACGCGGCGCGGATCGCGTCCCAAGGTCCGCCGCTTCCGCGGCGCCGGGCTTCCGGCCTCGCCGAATACTCTTGCAACTGGAATAAGGGGCAATGCCCGTGAACAAAATGGACCTGATCGCCGCGGTCGCCGACGACGCGAACCTGACGCGGGCCCAGGCGACCGAGGCCGTCGACGCCGTCTTCAAGGCGATCGAGGGCGCGCTGAAGAAGGAAGAGGAAGTCCGTCTGGTGGGCTTCGGCACCTTCGCCACCGCCAAGCGCAAGGCCGGCACCGGCCGCAACCCGCGCACCGGCGAGGAAATGCAGATCCCGGCCTCCACCTCCGTCCGCTTCAAGCCCGGCAAGGGCCTCAAGGACGCGGTGAACTAAGGTCCGCAGCGCCGGGCGGTTAGCTCAGCGGTAGAGCGTCTCGTTTACACCGAGAGGGCCGGCGGTTCGAACCCGTCACCGCCCATTCCCGCCGCCGCCGCCTGCCTCCCGCCACATCGGGGGGCGCGGTCCGGCGGCAGCCTTGACGCCTTGGATGCAGCGTCCTAAACGCTGCCGCCTTGCCTATGCGGGTGTAGCTCAGTTGGTTAGAGCGCCGGCCTGTCACGCCGGAGGTCGCGGGTTCGAGCCCCGTCACTCGCGCCACCGCCCCGCGCCATCGCCGCCGCGGCGGGGCGCACCGGACAGATCCGGATTTATTTCAACCCCGTGTCTTGAAAATTTCCTGGCCGACCCATCGCGACAGGCCGTTCCGCGCCGGGCAGGCTATGGCGGGGCGGGGCGGTTGGCGGTAATGTCCCGCGCGTGTTGCATTGCGGTGTAGCCGGAAGGCCGCGCCGCGCTGCCGTCGTACGGAGGTCCGCCGATGCCGCCCTCGCTGATCGAGTATCTCCCCATCCTGGTCTTCGGGGCGATCGCCGCGGTCATTTCGATCGCCTTCGTCGGCGGCTCGCTGCTGGTCGCTCGCCAGAAGCCCTATGCCGAAAAACTCTCCGCCTACGAATGCGGGTTCGAGCCGTTCGACGACGCGCGCCGCCGATTCGACGTGCGCTTCTACCTCGTCGCCATCCTGTTCATCATCTTCGATCTCGAAGTCGCCTTCCTGTTCCCCTGGGCCGTGGGCCTCGCGAAAATCGGGGTGTTCGGCTTCCTCTCGATGATGGGGTTCCTGGCGGTCCTGACGGTCGGCTTCATATACGAGTGGCGCAAAGGCGCGCTTGAATGGGAGTGAGGCCGTGAGCGACACCAGCACCGCCATCGCCTGGAACCGCGACCACCTGCCGCCGGGGCCCGAACAGGACGCCGTCGTCAAGGGCATCACCGGCGAGATCGCCGACAAGGGCTTCATCGTCGCCAACATCGACAAGGTGGTGAACTGGGCGCGCACCGGCAGCCTGTGGCCGATGACCTTCGGCCTCGCCTGCTGCGCGGTGGAGATGATCCACGCCTACATGCCGCGCTACGACCTGGACCGCCTGGGCATCATCCCGCGCGCCAGCCCGCGGCAGAGCGACGTGATGATCGTCGCCGGCACGCTGACCAACAAGATGGCTCCCGCGCTGCGCAAGGTCTACG
The DNA here is from genome assembly GCA_018240635.1 of Pseudomonadota bacterium. Lineage (GTDB taxonomy): Bacteria > Pseudomonadota > Alphaproteobacteria > Acetobacterales > Acetobacteraceae > JAFEFJ01. The sequence continues at coordinate 8,811 of JAFEFJ010000153.1, forward strand.
ACCAGATGCCGGAGCCGCGCTGGGTCATCAGCATGGGCAGCTGCGCCAACGGCGGCGGCTACTACCACTACTCCTACTCGGTGGTGCGCGGCTGCGACCGCGTGGTGCCGATCGACGTCTACGTGCCCGGCTGTCCGCCGACCGCCGAGGCCCTGGTGTACGGGATCATGCAGTTGCAGAAGAAGATCCGCCGCACGGGGACGATCCTGCGTGGCTGAGGAGCAGACCGCCGACGCGCCTCCGCCGCCTCCGCCGCCCACGCGGGAGCAGGTTCTCGCCGCCGCCGTCGCCACGCTGCCGGGCGTCACTGCGGTCAGCATCGAGAAGAACGAGGTCGTCGCCTCGGCCGAGCGCGACGCCGTGCTCGCGCTGATGACCACGCTGCGCGACGATCCGCGCTTCGCCTTCGAGCAGTTGATGGATCTCTGCGGCGTCGATTGGCCCGACCGCGCCGAACGGTTCGAGGTCGTCTACAACCTGCTCTCCGTCACGCTGAACCAGCGCGTGCGCATCGTCGTCACCACCGACGAAACCAATCCCGTCCCCTCGGTCCACACCGTCTGGCCGGTCGCCACCTGGTGGGAGCGGGAATGCTGGGACCTGTTCGGCGTCGTGTTCTCCGGCCAGCCGGACCTGCGCCGCATCCTGACGGATTACGGGTTCGAGGGGCATCCGCTGCGCAAGGACTTCCCGCTGACCGGCCATGTCGAGGTCCGCTACGACGAGGAGCGGAAACAGGTCGTCTACGAACCCGTGCGGCTGACGCAGGATTTCCGCCGGTTCGACTTCCTCTCGCCCTGGGAGGCGCTCACCACGCTGCCCGGCGACGAGAAGGTCTATACGGAGCGCGCCGCCGCGCCGACACCGAAGGTCTGAGCTCGATGAGCGAACCCGCCGTTTCCGAGAAATCGACCCGCACGGTCGAGATCGAAAGCCACGCGATCAATTTCGGCCCGCAGCATCCCGCCGCGCACGGCGTGCTGCGCCTGATCCTGGAGATGGACGGCGAGGTGGTCGAGCGCGCCGATCCGCATATCGGCCTGCTGCATCGCGGCACCGAGAAGCTGATCGAATACAAGACCTACATGCAGGCGGTGCCGTATTTCGACCGGCTCGATTA
>JAFEFJ010000154.1 GCA_018240635.1 Pseudomonadota bacterium
CACGCGGTGAAGCGGGTTCCGATCCTGCGCGGCATGAAGGTGGTCGGCATCGTCAGCCGCTCCGACCTGGTGGCCGCGCTGGCGCGCTCGCCGGACGGCTTCGGGCAAGGGCCCTTGGAGAGGAAGGAAACGCAATGACGAACCGCAGCATGGGCGAGATCGTCCGCCGGCAGAACCCGGCCTGCCTGCCCGCCCGCGCGAGCGTGCAGGAAGCCTGCCGCCTCATGCGCGACCGGCGCATCGGCGCGATCCTGGTGACGGACGATCAGGGCCGGCTGGTCGGCCTGTTCACCGGCCGCGACGCGGTCACGCGCGTGGGTGCCGAGGCGCGCGACCCGGCGGCGACCACGCTGGAACAGGTGATGACCCGCAACCCGGACACCACGCATCCGCGCACGCGCGCGATCGAGGTGCTCCGCCTGATGTCGGACGCCGGCTATCGCCATCTGCCGATCCTGGATGAGGGGCGCATCGTCGGTATCGTTTCCAAGGGCGATTTCCTCGGCCTGGAACGCGCCCGCCACGACGACGAAACCGGCTTCTGGGAGATCATGTAGCCGCGGGGCATGCCCTGCGGGGTCCGGCCGGCAGTCATCCGCTGAAAGAGAGCCCATGAACATCATCAAAGCGGCGGACCGCTCCGGCCGGCCCCGGCCGGGATCGCGTCCCGCGTCCGTCCCGCGGGCGGAGAGCGAGGCGCCGGAGCCCGACATCGTGCGCGAGGCCACCGATCTGATGGACCGCACGGTGGGCGCGGCGGTGGCGCGCGCCACGCTGGGCCTTTCCCCGGCCGTCCTGGCAGGGGCCTATCTCGACTGGCTGACGCACCTCGCCGGCTCGCCGGGACGGCAGCAATGGCTAGCCTGGAAGGGCTGGCGCAAGGCGCTGCGCTACGTCGATTTCCTGGCGCTTTGCGCGGCGGGCGGCGGGCGTGCCGCGCCCTGCATCGACCCGCTTCCCGGCGACCGCCGCTTCGCGGCGCCGGCCTGGCAGGCTTGGCCGTTCAACGCCTATTACCAGGGCTTCCTGCTCTGGCAGCAATGGGTCCACAACGCCACGACCGATCTGCGCGGCGTCTCGGCGGCGCACGAGCGGGTGGTGTCCTTCGTCGCCAGGCAGCTTCTGGACACGGTGGCGCCGTCGAACTTTCCGCTGACCAACCCGGTGGTGCTGGAACGGGCGCGCCAGGAGGCGGGCGCCAATTTCGTGCGCGGCCTTGCGCACCTGGCCGCCGACATCGCCGAAGCCGCCCGGGGCGCGCATGGCGGGCGGCCCAACCCGGCGGTCGGCAGGACCGTGGCCGTGACGCCCGGCAAGGTCGTGTTCCGCAACCGGCTGATCGAATTGATCCAGTACGCGCCGGCGACGGGCGAGGTCGCGGTCGAGCCGCTGGTGATCGTGCCCGCGTGGATCATGAAATATTACATCCTCGATCTGTCGGAGCACGACTCCCTGGTGCGCTACATGGTGGCGCAGGGATTCACGGTGTTCATGATCTCCTGGCGCAATCCCGGCGCCGAGGACCGCGACCTGTCGATGGACGACTACCTCTCGCTCGGCGTGATGGCGGCCATCGATGCCGCCTGCGCGATCACCGGCGAGGCGGCGGTCCACGCCGTGGGCTACTGCCTGGGCGGCACGCTGCTTTCGATCGCCGCCGCGGCGATGGCGCGCGATGGCGACCTTCGCCTGCGCTCGGTCTCGCTGTTCGCCGCGCAGCAGGACTTCACCGAGGCGGGCGAACTGACCCTGTTCGTGAACCCGGCCGAGATCGCGTTGCTCGACGACATGATGCATGAGCAGGGCTACCTCGATGCCCGCCAGATGGCGGGGGCCTTTCAGATCCTCAGGTCGAACGATCTGGTGTGGTCGCATGTCGTGCAGAGTTATCTGCTGGGAGAGAAGGAGACGAAAAGCGACCTGATGGCGTGGAACGCCGACACGACGCGGATGCCGGCGCGGATGCACGGCGAATACCTGCGCGGCCTGTTCCTGGACAACGACCTTGCGGAGGGGCGCTGGCAGGCGGGCGGCAAGCCGGTCGCGATCTCCGACGTCCATGCCCCGATCTTCGCCGTCGGCACGGAGACCGACCATGTCGCGCCGTGGCGGTCCGTCTACAAGATAACGCTGCTGACCGACGCCGAGGTGACGTTCGTGCTGACCGCGGGCGGACACAATGCCGGCATCGTGTCCGAGCCCGGCCATCCGCGCAGGCACTTCCTGGAGCTGTCGCGCCCCCAGGACGGGCGCTACGTGCCGCCCGACCTGTTCCTGAAGCGCGCCCGGCGCACGGAGGGCTCGTGGTGGCCGGCCTGGGCGCGGTGGCTGCGCGAGCGGTCGGACGGCACGATGCCGCCGCCCCCGCTCGGCCGGCCGGCGGCGGGCTACACACCCATTTGTGATGCTCCAGGCGCGTATGTTTTCCAACGTTAGGATAGTAATTGACCTGCGTCAGCTCGCTTCGCCGCTGGCCCGCGCAGAAACGCCGTGCAAGATGCAGCAAGGAACACCCGATGACCGAAGCGCATGAGACGTTCGTGACGCCGCTCCGCGTGATGGCGCCCGAGGCGATGATGGCGTCCGCCCAGAATCGGCTGGCCGGCTGGTCGCGCGCCTGGACGCAGGTGGCTCACGGCATGATGGTCGCGAGCCTCGCGCAGATGGATGCGGCGCGCGCCCTGTTCATCGTCAATCCCGCGGACCTCATGCAGCTTGGCGCCCAGGATGCGCCGGCGGAAGCGGCGCATCATCGGCTGGAGGCCGCGCGGGAGCACTTCCAGGCCGCGGTGAAGGCCTGCCGCGCCGCCAACGACGAACTGGCCGACACAATGTTCCGTGCCGCGGAAAGCCTGATCGATGCGATGCCGGACGGCGCGGAGCAAGGCGCGAAGCCCGGTGCGGAGCCCGTGTCCTCGCGGCACGACAGGCGCGGCGTGGCCGCGGCGAAGCACTGAGGCAGCCCCCCGCGAGCCGGCCGGTGCCGCGGGACGAAACGGGAGCGGGGGAGACGGCCATGTCGCGCATCGCGCTGGTGACCGGCGGCATCGAGGGGATCGGCGCGGCGACGAGCGAGGCGCTGGCCGCGGCGGGCTTCCGGCCGGTCGCGACCTATGCCCACAACGACGCGGCGGCCGAGGCGTTCGGCGCGCGCACGGGGATCCCGGTCCGCAAATGGGATGTCGGCAGCCTGGAGGCGTGCCAGGCCGGCGTCGCGGCGGTGGAGGCGGATTTCGGGCCGATCGATGTGCTGGTCAACAACGCCGGCGTCACCGCCGACGCCACCCTGCACAAGATGACCGCCGAGCAGTGGCACCGCGTGCTGTCCACCAATCTGACCGGCTGCTTCAACATGTGCCGCTCGGTGATCGAGGGGATGCGCGCGCGCAATTTCGGCCGCATCGTCAATGTCAGCTCGATCAACGGACAGAGCGGCCAGTTCGGCCAGACCAACTACGCGGCGAGCAAGGCCGGGATCATCGGCTTTTCGAAGTCGCTGGCACTGGAGAGCGCCTCGCGCGGGATCACGGTCAACGTCGTCGCGCCGGGCTATGTCGATACCGCCATGGTGGCGCATGTGCCCGCGCCGATCCTGGCGAAGATCGTCGAGGGCATCCCGGTGGGCCGGCTGGGCAGGCCCGCGGAGATTGCCCATGCGATCGTCTTCCTGGCGGGCGAGATGGCCGGCTACATCACGGGCTCAACGCTGACGATCAACGGCGGCCGGTACCTGACCTGAGCCGGCCGCCTCGGCGGCAATCTAGCCGAGAGCTTCCAGGAAGCCGTTCAGCGCGGCAAGGAAGCCGAGCGTGTTCTGGCCGTGCACGTTGTGGCCGCAGTCGGGGACCGTGACCAGCGTGCCGTGGGGCAGGGCGTCGCGGAAGCGTTCGGCGGCGTCGGGCGTGAGGATGTTGGACTTCTCGCCGCGCACCAGCAGCACCGGCAGGTCGAAGCCACGCGCATCCGACAATTCGATGTGATCCAGCGGATCGTTGCCGCGCTGCAGGCCGATGCGGCGCGGCGTGGAGTCGCATTTGCTGACGAACTTGCCGTCGGCGCGGCGCAGCATATTGTAGCGCGCAGTGCGCTCGATGTGCTCGCGCGGGCGGTAGGGATCGTATTTGCGCACGTTGGCGACGAAATGATCCAGGTCGTCGAATTCCTGGTTGGTGCGGATGAAGCCCGCGATGGCCTGCCGGCCTTCGTCGGAAATCTCCGGCCCCACGTCCACGATCACCATCGCGCGCAGCCGCGCCGTGCCGCGCTTGGCGAGCAGCATCGCGTTGCGCCCGCCCATCGAGTGGCCGACCAGCACCGGGCGTTCCGGCACGAAACGCTCGATGAACGCCTCCGCGTCCAGCGACATGGTGTGGTTGCCGTATTCCACGTCGCGCGCCCATTCGCTGTCGCCGTGCCCGCGCTGATCGAGCGCGAAGACGTGGTGTCGCCGCGCGAGGCTCAGGCTGACGAGGTCCCAGGAATGCGCCGACTGGTGCCCGCCATGCAGCAGCACGATGGGCGGCGCGCCGGGCCTGCCCCATTCCAGGAAATGAAAGCGCAGGCCCCGCAGCACCGCGTTGCGCGAGGCGTACGGCACGGCCGGATCGTGCGGGATGCCGAGATCGGCGGCGCTGGCGAGCAGGCTGCGGAACTCGTCCGTACCCGTCATGTCGTGCGCGTCGGTGCTGGCGGCGAAGGTGTTGAGATACATGCCGGCGTGGCCTAGCGCAGCAGGCCGCCGTCGATCGGGATGACGGTCCCGGTGACGTAGTCCGACAGGTCGGTGGTGAGGAACTCCACGACGCGCGCGCAATCCTCCACCGTGCCGACGCGGCGCAGCGCGACGCGCGCGGCGGGATCGGTGTTGGCGCGCGCGCTGCCGGGGATGACGGTCTGCATGATCCGCCCGGTCGCGATCGTTCCCGGCGCGATGCAGTTGACGGTGATGCCCGACGGCCCGAGATCCTGCGCCAGATAGCGCGTGTAGTGCGCGATCGCGGCCTTTGCCGCGCCGTAATGCGCGTAGCCGCCATCGGTGGACGGCGCGGTGCCGGCGATGGAGCTGACGGTGACGATCTTGCCGTAGCCCTGCCGCTTCATGTGCGGCGCGACGGCGTTGCAGCACCAGACCGTGCCGTACAGGTTCATCTTCATCACGAGATCGAGCAGGCCGGAATCGAGCGTGCTCGCCTTGGTGTCCAGCGGCCGTCCGCGCCCGCCGCCGGCGTTGGCCACCAGGATATCGACGCGGCCCCAGGCGGCGGCGACCTTGTCCACCATCGCATCGACCGCCGCGCGGTCGGCGACATCCAGCTCGAAGCCCATCGCCTGGCCGCCCGCGGCCTCGATCTCGGCCACCGTGCTGTCGCCGGTCATGTCGCGGCGCTCGGCCTCGAACTCCTCGTAGGATTTCAGGTTGAGGTCGGAGACCGCGACCTTCGCCCCCAGCGCCGCGAGGCGGCGCGCATAGGCGCGTCCCAGCCCGCGTCCGCCGCCCGTGACGATCGCCACCTTGCCGTCGAGCTTGCCCATTCCGCCGTTCCCCCCGCGTGCCGGTCTAGCCAAGCGGAGCCGGGCGGGAAGTCAAGCCGGGGCCGGATGGAGCGCCCCGCGTCCCGGAAAATCTGTCCCTGCACGATGGCGGTATCATTATGTGAGATAATCCCGCCCCGTGAAACGCTTTCTTATCGCTTCGTTGCGCATCCTGCCCGCGGACCTGCCGCCCCCGAAGGACCGCGATGCCCGGATCGTCCCGCCTTGCCGTGTTCGCCCTGCTGCTTTCCACGCTCGCCGCCTGCGCCGGGCCGCCGCCGCCGCCGGGTGCGGCCCATGCCCAGTGGCATCCGCATCCGTTCGGGCAGCTCAGCCCCGGCGGCAAGCGGGGCGGGGACAAGCCGCTCGATCAGGGTCTCGGGCTGACGCTCGGCGGCGGAGTGGCGTGGAACGGCTGCACGCTCGCGCATGATACCGAATGGAACGACCTTGCCGCCGCGCCCTGCGCGGACGCGGAGCTTGGCGCGCAGATCTTCATCGAACGCGGCACGCGGCTCGCGGACGGGTGCATGGCGACGGGGCGGGTGAGCCTCGCGGATGCGCATCAGGGCGTGGGCGTGCTGTGCCCGGCGCGGCTGGAAGCCTCGGCGGCGCCGCTTCAGGCGATCCGCTGAGGCCGCTCACCCGGCGGGCGCGTCGCCCGTGCGGCGGAACAGGTCGGCCATCACCATCCCCGCCGAGCCCAGCAGCATCAGCGCCGCCATGCCGCGCGGCGTGCCGTCGGTCAGCGCGCCGACCGCCAGCCCGCCCACGGCGCCGAGCAGGAACTGCCCGGTGCCCATCAGCGCGGACGCGCTGCCGGCGTGGCGCGCATGGTGGGTCAGCGCGCCGACGATCGTGTTGGGATTGAGGAATCCCATGCACCCGACCGCGACGAAGACCGGCAGCAGCACGGCCCACAGGACGTGGATGCCGCTGAACGCGACGGCGGCCAGCGCCAGCGTGGCGCAGAGATGCACGCGCGCCACCGTGCGCAGCACCGCGGACGGGCCGAAGCGCGGCAGGATGCGCGCGTTGATCTGCGAATTGGCGATCAGCCCGGCGGAGCAGGCGCCGAACAGCAGCGCGAATGCGGACGGCGACAGGCCGAACCCCTGGATGAAGACCGGCGAGGAGCCGGCGAGATAGGCGAAGAAGGAGAACGACGCGCAGCAGCCCATCGCGGCGTGCGTCAGGAACACGCGCTCGCGCAGCACGAAGCGGTAGCGGGCGAGCTGGTCGCCGAGGTCGGCGTTGCTGCGCCGCTCGGGCGGCAGCGTGTCGGGCAGCAGGCGCCAGACCAGCACGCAGCACAGCGTCGCGTAGGCCGCCAGGATCCAGAAGATCCAGCGCCAGCTTCCGAAGATCAGCACCGCGCCGCCCAGGCTGGGCGCCAGGATCGGCGCGATGCCGAGCACCAGGGTCAGTTGCGACATCATCACGGCCGCCGCCTGACCTGTCGCGAGGTCGCGCACCACGGCGCGCGGGATCACCATGCCCGCGGCGCCCCCGAAGGCCGAGATCGCGCGGAAGGCGGCGAGCCAGCCGATGCTGGGCGACAGCGCCGCGCCGACCGAGGCGAGGGCGTAGATCAGCGTGCCGGCCATGATCGGGTTGCGGCGGCCGAACCAGTCCGACAGCGTGCCCTGCGCCATCTGCCCGACCGCGAGGCCGGCGAAATAGGCGGCGAGCGTGATCTGCGCCGCGCCCTGCGGCTCGCCGAACGAGGTTTCGATCGCGGCGAAGGCGGGCAGGTACATGTCGATGGAAGCCGGGCCGATGGCGGTCAGGAAGCCCAGCATCCACGGCAGCCAGGAGGGAAACGTCATGCGCGTCTATTCGCACCTGCCGCCGCGCGCGGCCAGGGGACCGCGCCGGCCTCCCTGCGCCCTGCCGCGCCGGGCGCGGGGGTGCTACGCCTGCCGCGGTCCGTCCGCTGAAAGGATTCGCGCGTGACCCTGGCCCTGGCGAGCATGCCGCTCTGGCAGTCCTTCGTGCTGGTCGTGGTGATCGGCACCGTGCTCGGCATGCTGGGTCCCGCGCTGCTGCGGCGCTGGCTGGGGCTCGACCGGTTGCGCTCCAACAACGAGGTCGCGGGTTTCAAGTTCGCCGTCGTCGGCGTGGTGTACGCGGTCAACCTGGCGTTCGCGACGGTGGTGACCTGGGAGAAGTTCCGCGACGCCGAGGCCGCGGTGCTGCAGGAAGCCGGCGCCGTGACGGGGCTGGAACGCCTGGCGGGCGGGCTGGAGCCGGCGGGCGCGGAGGCGGTGCGGAAGCAGCTGCGCGACTACGCGCAGGCGGTGATCGCGCAGGACTGGCCGGCGATGGGACGGGGAAGCTACAGCCCGGCGGTCACGCAGCGGCTGGATGCGCTGTACGACACGATCGTGGGCCACGATGCGCATCCGCAGGAAGCCTCGGTGCTGTCGGCGGCCTACGGCGAACTCGATTCGATGACGAAGGCGCGGCGCGCGCGCATCGCGCTGGCCGACGGGATCGTTCCCGGCGTGATCTGGTGGATCCTGGCAGGTGGCGCGGTGATCACCGTGCTGTTCACCTTCTTCTTCGGCTCGGCGAACCTGCTGGCGCAGGTGACGATGAACGGGCTGCTGTCGTTCCTGGTGTTCGTCAGCCTGTGGGCGATCGTGGAGATCAACTTCCCCTTCGCCGGCCCGGTCCATGTCGCGCCGCTGCCGATGGAGGTGTTCCTGCGCGACCACTGAGGTGGGGCGCGGGCGGCGGCGCGGTTGCGGGGGCGCGCGCAGGGGACGGTGGTGGAGCTGAGGGGAATCGAACCCCTGACCTCCTCATTGCGAACGAGGCGCTCTCCCAACTGAGCTACAGCCCCGTCCCGCCGGCGGGGGCGGACAATCGTTTGGGGGTCCGGCAAAGTCAAGACGCCCCCGCGGCGCCGGCGTGGGCGCTGCTATGCGCGGCGGCGCCCATCCTGGCACGGGCGCGCCGCATCCGCCGGTTGCACCGGGTTGCGGACCGTTTTGCCCCTCGCTAGCTTCCGCTGCCCTTTCGGAGACCCTCGGCGATGATGGCCTTGTTCTGGCTGATCGACCGGCTCATCAGCCTGTACACCTGGGCCGTCATCCTGGCCGCGGTGTTCAGCATGCTGGCGGCGTTCGGCGTGCTCGACACGCGCAACCGCGTCGTCTGGTCGATCGGCGACTTCCTCTACCGCGTCACCGAGCCGGCGCTGCGCCCGATCCGCAACATCCTGCCCAATCTCGGCAATATCGACATCTCGCCGCTGATCCTGATCCTGCTGCTGCAGGCGCTGCGCATGCTGCTCGGCGAGATCGAGATGGGCGTGATGCGCACCATGTACTGATCCGGACGGAGCGGCCCGGGGCATGAGCGCGGCGCTGATCGACGGCAAGACGGTGGCCGAGGCGCTGCGCGGCGTGCTGGCCGCCAAGGTGGCGGGGCTGGGGTTCAAGCCCGGGCTCGCGGTGGTGCTGGTGGGCGACGATCCGGCGAGTGCCGTCTATGTGCGCAACAAGGATCGCGCGGCGGTGGGCGCGGGGCTTGCGGTGCGCACCATCCGCCTGTCCGCCGAAACCCAGCAGGCGGCGCTGCTGGCCCAGATCGCGGCGCTGAACGCCGATCCCACGGTGGACGGCATCCTGGTGCAGTTGCCGCTGCCCGCGCATCTGGATCAGAAGCCGGTGATCGCGGCGATCGACCCGGCGAAGGACGTGGACGGGCTGCATCCGGTCAATGCCGGGCGGCTGGCGAACGGCGACCCGCTGCTGGTGCCCTGCACGCCGCTCGGTGTGATGAAGCTGCTCGCCGCGGCCAGCATCCCCACGCGCGGACGCCGCGCGCTGGTGCTGGGCCGGTCGGTGCTGGTGGGGCGGCCGGTGGCGGCGCTGCTGCTGAACGCCGACGCCACCGTGACGGTGGCGCATTCGCGCACCGCCGACCTGGCCGCCGAGTGCCGCCGCGCCGACATCCTGGTGGCCGCGGTGGGCCGGCCGGAGATGGTCCGCGGGGACTGGGTGAAGCCGGGTGCCACGGTGATCGACGTCGGCATCAACCGCCTGCCCGACGGGCGTCTGGTGGGCGACGCCGCGTTCGAGGAATGCCGCACGGTCGCGGGCGCGATCACCCCGGTGCCCGGCGGCGTCGGCCCGATGACGATCGCCTGCCTGCTGGAGAACACGGTTACGGCGGCGCTGGCGCGGCGGGGGTAGGCGACCCGCCGCCCGGCTCAGAAATCCGTCACGCGGCCCTTGAACTGCCAGTCGCCGTAGCGCGTGGGCTCGGGGCCCTCGGGGCC
>JAFEFJ010000155.1 GCA_018240635.1 Pseudomonadota bacterium
AGCCAGCCCGCGCACCGCTGCCTCCAACCGGGCCAGGTCCGCGGGCACCACGTCGAAGCGTTCCTCGCGCTCGAACAGGTCGGCCATGCGGGGGGGCAGGGCAGAGCGGGCGCCGGTCGCGCGTTCCATCGCGTCGGGGAACTTGGCGGGGTGGGCCGTCGCCATCGCGACCGTGGGGATGCCGGGCAGGACATGCGCCCGCGCCGCGGCGATGCCCACCGCGGTGTGCGGATCGGCCAGGTAGCCGCAGGCCGCGTGCAGGCGGCGGATTTCCGCCTCGGTGCCCGGATCGTCCAGCCGGAAGCCTGCGAACAGGTCCGCCGCGCGCCGCCACGCGGCCTCCGGCACCGCCATCCGCCCGTCCCGCCGGAAGCCCAGCATCGCCGCCTCGGTCGCCGCCGCGTCGCGGTCCAGCAGCTCGAACAGCAGCCGCTCGAAGTTGGAGCTGACCTGGATGTCCATGCTCGGCGACAGGCTCGGCTCCACGCCGCGGATGCTCATGTCGTTGGCCGCCAGGAAGCGGGCCAGGATGTCGTTGCGGTTCGACCCCACGATCAGCCGCGCGATGGGCAGCCCCATCCGCCGCGCCGCCCAGGCGGCCAGCACGTTGCCGAAATTGCCGGTCGGCACGGCGAACGCCACTTCCCGGTCCGGCGCGCCCAGGGCGAGAGCGGCGGCCGCGTAGTAGGGGATCTGCGCCGCGATCCGCGCCCAGTTGATCGAGTTCACCGCGGAGAGGCGCATGTCGCGGCGGAACGGCGCGTCGGCGAACATCGCCTTCACCAGGTCCTGGCAGTCGTCGAAGGTGCCTTCCACCGCTAGGTTCAGCACGTTCGCCGCCGTCACCGTCGTCATCTGCCGGCGCTGCACCGCGCTCGTGCGCCCGTGCGGGTGCAGGATCGCGATGCGGATGCGCTCGCGCCCCGCGCAGGCCTCGATCGCCGCCGAGCCGGTGTCGCCCGAGGTGGCGCCGACGATCGTCACCCGCTCGTCGCGCGCCGTCAGCACGTGGTCGAACAGCCGCCCGAGCAGCTGCATCGCCATGTCCTTGAACGCCAGCGTGGGCCCGTGGAACAGCTCCTGGACGAACAGCCCGGTCTCGAGCTGCACCAGCGGCGCGACGGCGGGATGGCCAAACCCGGCATACGCCTCGCGGCACAGCGCGCCGAGCGTCGCGGGCGCGACGGCGTCGCCCGCGAAGGGCTGGATCAGCCGCGCGGCGAGCGCGTGATAGGGCAGCCCGCGCAGCCCCCGCCACTCGGCGGCCGAAAGGCGCGGCCATGCTTCGGGGACATAGAGCCCGCCATCCTCGGCGAGTCCCGCAAGCAGCACGCCCGCGAAATCCTGCACGGGCGCCCGCCCGCGGGTGGAGACATATCGCATGCCCGGCTCTCTACCCCCGTTCCCGCCGTGCCGGTAGGGCGGGTCAGCGAAGCGCCACCCGCCGCTGCCGCAGGCTGCTCGCGCGGGGGCGGCCGCTCAGGACGATCCGGCTCAACCCCTTTCCGGCCAGGCCCAAGCCTCCTCGGTGACCTGTTTGATCTCCTCGATTGAGAGGCGTGGCCCTTTTTCGTTCTTTAGCATCCCGAACATGTCGGAAATATCGCCCAGCGACGCGCCCGGGTGAGCGGGCGTGTCCTGCGGTAGGGGCGCCCTGACCTTCTTCATCGCAGTCACACGATCCTTCAACTGATCTCCCCCCTCTATACCGGGGCGCACGCTGAGAGCGCGATCCGGGCACAGCCTGCCGCTCTCGGGCATGGCCCGCCCGCCCGCCGCGGACTACTGTGCGCCGCCGTCACAGGGAGCCGCCGCCATGCCCGAGTTCGAGTTCGTCACCGTGGACGTGTTCACCGACAGGCTGTTCGGCGGCAATCCGCTCGCGGTCTTTCCCGACGCGCGCGGCCTTTCGGGCGAGCAGATGCAGGCCATCGCGAAGGAGTTCAACCTCTCCGAAACCACCTTCGTCCTGCCGCCCGACAACCCGCAGCACAGCGCGCGGGTGCGCATCTTCACCCCGCAGCACGAGATGCCCTTCGCCGGGCATCCGAACGTCGGCACCGGCACCGTGCTCGCCTGGCGCGACGCCAATCCGCCCGAGCACTTCGTCTTCGAGGAGATCGCCGGCCTGGTGCGCGTCCATCTGCTGCGCGGAGAGGACGGCAAGATCGTCGGCGCGCGCATCGCGGCACCCCACTCCCTGCAACTCGGGGCCAGCGTGCCGACGGAAATGGTGGCCGACGCCGTGGGCCTGCCCGAGGCCGACATCCTGACCGAACTGCACCATCCGGTCGTGGCCTCGGTCGGCGCGCCCTTCGCCATCGCCGAGGTGCGCGACCGCGCCACGCTGTCGGCCGCGGCGCCGGACATCGCCGCCTTCCGCCGCCTCGCCGAGCGCATCCCCGACCTTGCCGCGCACTGCAACGTGCTGCTGTTCGCCCGCATCGGCGGCGACGTGACGCAGCTCGCCACGCGCATGTTCGCCCCGCTCGGCGGCATCATGGAGGACCCGGCCACCGGCAGCGCCAACGCCGCGCTCGCCGCGCTGCTCACCTCCGTCGCCCCCGGCGAGGATGTCGATCTGCACTACGACATCGCCCAGGGCGAGGAGATGGGCCGTCCGAGCCGCCTGCTCGCCAGCGCCCGCAAGACCGCCGAGGGGCCGGTCACCGCCACGATCGCGGGCGAATGCGTCCCCGTGATGCGCGGCGTGCTGACGGTCTGACCCGGCCGCCTACCCGCCCAGCCGGGCGCGCAGCGGCAGCACCACCGGGTGGCCGTCCGATCCGGCATCGACCGCGACGTGCACGTCGAAGGCCGGGCCCAGCGTCGCCGGGCGCAGGATCTCGGCCGGGCGGCCGATGCCCGCGAGCCGCCCGCCCTCCAGCAGCGCCACGCGGTCGGCGAAGCGCGCGGCGGCGTTCAGGTCGTGCAGCACCGCGATGGTGGTCAGCCCGCGCTGCGCGGTCGCGCGGCGCAGCAGGTCCAGCACGTGCAACTGGTGCGCGATGTCCAGCGCGCTGGTCGGCTCGTCCAGCAGCAGCGCGCGCGGATTGCCGGCCAGCACCTGCGCCAGCATCGCCATCTGCCGCTGCCCGCCGCTGAGTTCGCCGATCCGCCGCGAGGCCAGCGCGGCGATGCCGATCTCCTCCATCGCCGCCGCCGCGGCCTCGATGTCCTCGGCGCCGACGCGCAGTCCGAGCGTGCGCATCCGCCCCAGCAGCACCACCTCGAACACCGTCAGCGCCGGCCGCGCCGCGCCGTCCTGCGGCATGTAGCCGATGCTTCCGGCCGGCGCCGTGCCGCCGTCCCAGGCGATCGCGCCGCCATGCGGCTGCAACGAAGCCAGCGCCCGCAGCAGCGACGACTTGCCCGACCCGTTGGCGCCGAGCAGCGCCAGCACCTCGCCTGGCCGCGCGTCCAGGCTCACCGCCCCCACCGCGACATGCGCGCCGTAGCGCACGCTCACCTGCCGCGCCTCCAGGATCATCGCGACCGCCCCGAGCGCAGCACCAGCCAGCCGAAGAACGGCACGCCGATCAGCGCGGTGACGATGCCGATCGGAAACACCGTCCCCGGCATGATCAGCTTGCTCGCGACCGACGCGGCCGACAGCAGCAGCGCGCCGAAGATCGCCGAGGCGGGCAGCATGTGCCGCTGGTCCTCGCCCACCAGCATCCGCGCGATATGCGGCGCCACCAGCCCGATGAAGCCGATGGTGCCCACGAACGCCACCGCCGCGCCGGTCAGCAGCGAGACGATGACGAAGGCGCGCAGCCGCAACCGGTCCACCCGCACGCCGAGCGCACGCGCCCTCTCGTCGCCCAGGCTCAGCGCAGTCAGCCGCCACGCATCGGACATCAGCAGCGGCAGGGCCACCGCCAGCACCCCCGCCACCACCGCCACCTTCGTCATCGTCGCGCGCAGCAGGCTGCCGAACAGCCAGAAGACGATCTGCTGCAATGCCTCGGGCGAGGCGACGAATTGCAGCAGCGACAGCAGCGCCTGGAACAGGAACAGGCAGCCGATGCCGGCCAGGATCAGCAGCTCGGGCGTCGCGCCGCGCAGCCGCCCGACCGCGCCCACCATCGCGCAGGCGAGGCCGGCGAAGCCGAAGGCGGCGAGCGGGATCGCCCAGGCTTCCGGCACCGGCACCGCCGCGCCCAGCAGGATCGCCAGCGCCGCCCCGAACCCCGCCGCTGCCGAGATGCCGAGCGTGTAGCTGCTCGCCAGCGGGTTGTTCAGGATCGTCTGCATCACCGCGCCGGTGACGCCCAGCGTAGCCCCCACCACCACTGCCATCAGTCCGATCGGCAGGCGCAGCGTGTGCACGATGGCATCCAGCATCGGATCGCTCGCCTGCCCCGCGAGCGAGCGCAGCACCGATCCGATGGGCAGCATCGCGGGGCCGGTCGCGAGGTCGGCGGCGAAACTCGCCGCCACCAGCGCCGCCGCCGCGATGCTGATCCCCACGCGCCGCGCATTGGCGGCGCGCCAGGCGGCGGCGGGATGCGCGGCCCCCGGATGCAAAGCGGCGCCGCTCATGCCGGCGCCGGCACGATGCGGGCCATCCAGGTGCCCTCGAACTTCACCGGCAGGAAGCGCTCATGGTAGGTGCGCAACTCGCCCACCGGATCGATGTCGGTGAAACGATCCGGGTAGACCTGCTTCGCTAGGTAGTACGTGGCGGTGTAGTCGAACAGGGCGCGACATAGCCCGTGCTCGATGGCGAAAAGCTGGTTGCCCTTGATTGCGGTCAGTTCCGGCCAGCCCTGCCTCTGCGCATAGGGCGCGAGCCGGGCGCGCGTCGTGTCGATGTTGGCGTCGAAGCCGGTCAGCACGGCATTCGGGCGGCCGGCCCAGGACGACCCGGCGATGAAGATCGCGTCGGGATTGGCCGACAGCACGTATTCGGGACTGAGCGGTCCCCAGGCGCCCGAGCCCGCGAGGTGGCCGGCGGCGATGTTATCGGCGCCCGCGAACTCCAGCAGGCGGCCCCACATGCCCTTCCAATACGTGTTGCCCACCACGCCCGCGCCGCCCTGGCCTAGCTCGACATAGGCTTTCGGACGGGTCTGCACGTCTGCGACGCGGCGGCGGATGTCGGCGAGCTTGTCGGTGTAGAGCGTCGCCAAGGTGCGCGCCCGCTCCTCATTGCCCGTCGCGACGCCCATCGCCAGCGTGCTCGCCACGTGCCGCTCGGGGATTTCGGCGTTGTAGTCCACCACCAGGACGGGGATGCCCAGCGCCTCCATCTGCTTGACCTGTTCGGGCAGTCCCACGAACGACCAATAGCCCAGGATCACCAGGTCGGGCCGCAGCGACAGCACGCGCTCCAGGCTGAACGTGTTGTCCTCGACGCTGCCGATATCCGCCAGCTCCGCAAGGCGCGGGATCGGCACGAGATAGCGCTTGAAGATGGCCGACCGGTTCACCGCCCATTGGGTGCGGTTGAAACCATAGACGCGGTCCCATCCGGCGGCGCCCGCGACGGCGGTGAACTCCTCATAGTTGAAGTCGATGACGATGCGCTCGGCCGGCGCCTTGAGCTGAACGGTGCGGCCCAGAGCGTCCGTGATCGGCGGCATGGCCGCCTGCGCCCGGCCGGGCAGCGCCGCGGCCAGGGGCAGCAATGCCGGCAGGGCCAGAAGCCCGCGGCGGGAAAGCTTTGTTGTCATCTGCCTTGTCCTTGCCTGGCTCAGGTCGCACGCGGTGTCAGGCGGGCCATCCAGGTGCCCTCGAACGTCACTGGCAGGAAACGCTCGTGGTACTGCCGCAACTCGCCCACCGGGTCGATGTCGGCGAAGCGGTCCGGATAGAGCTGCTGCGCCAGGTAGTAGGTCGCGGTGTAGTCGAACAGCGCGCGGCACAGCCCGTGCTCGATGGCGAACAACTGCCCGTTCCGGATCGCCGTCAGCTCGGGCCAGCCCTGCCGTTGTGCGTAGGGTGCAAGCCGCGCGCGCGTCGTGGCGATGTCGGCGTCGTAGCCGGTCAGCACCGCGTTCGGCCGCCCCACCCAGGACGAGCCGGCGATGAAGATCGCGGCGGGATTGGCGGCGAGAACGTATTCGGGATTGAGCGGCCCCCAGGCGCCCGGGATGCGTCCGGCGGCGATGTTTTCGGCGCCGGCGAACTCCAGCAACCGGCCCCACATGCCCGTCGTGTAGGTGTTGCCGATGGTGGCCGCGCCGCCCTGGCCAAGCTCGACATAGGCCTTGGGCTTCGTCGCCGGCTGACCGACGCGCCGCGCGATGTCGGCCATCTTGTCGGTGTAGAGCGTTGCCAGCACGCGGGCGCGATCCTCGTGCCCGGTGGCGCGGCCCAACGCGAGCGTGCTGGCCACATGGCGCTCGGGGATCTCGGCGTTGTAGTCGATCACCATCACCGGGATGCCCAGCGCTTCCATCTGGCGCACCGGCTCGGCCAGCGTCTTGAAGGACCACTCGGCCAGGATCACGAGGTCCGGGCGCAGCGACAGGACACGCTCCAGGCTGAACGTATTGTCGTCCGTGTTGCCCACGTCCGGCAGCTCCGCAAGCCGCGGGATCGGCTTCAGGTAGCGCGCGTAGATCGAAGGCCGCCAGCCGGACCACAACGTCTTGGAGAAGCCCACCACCTTGTCCCACCCGGCGGGGCCGGCGACGGCAGTGAACTCCTCGTAGTTGAAGCCCAGCATGATGCGCTGGGCCGGGCCCTTCAGCGGAACCTTCCGTCCGATCGCGTCCGTCACGGTGCCATCGTCGGCGCGGGCGCCGCGGGCGAGAAGCGCGGTGGCGCCGGCCAGAAGGACGCTGCGGCGGCCGATCCCTGATGCGCCCCTCATGGCTTCGTCCCCTGCATGTGGTTCATGCCGGGCATCCCCTGCATGCCGCCGGGTGCCGCGGCGCCGATGGGCTTCACGGTCGCCTGCACCGTCACCGGGGGCGCATGCTCGAAGGTCAGGGTGATCGGGAAGCTGTCGCCCGCCTTCAGCGGGTGCTTCAGCCCCATCAGCATGATGTGGTAGCCGCCAGGCGCGAACGTCACCGGCTTGCCCGGCTCCAGCTTCAGTTCGGGAACGGCGCGCATCTGCATCACGCCATTGGCGTTGATCGTCTCGTGCAGTTCGGCCATCGCGGCGACCGGCGTACTCGCGCCGGTCAGCGTGTCGGCATGGCCGGTGTCGGTGACGGTCGCATAGACCGCGCCCGTGTCGGCCGCGCCGGCGGAGGCGCGCGCCCACACGTCGGTGACCGAAACCGCCGCGTCGTGCGCGCGGGCGGAGAGCGGAAGCAAGGCGGCCGAAGCCAGCAGGGCGGCGGCCAGAATCGAGCTACGCATGGCGTTATCCTTGTGCGGAAGTGGGAAGTGCGAAGGCGCCGGACGCCGCTTCCGCCGCGCCGCGCCATGAGACGGGCGGCGCGGACAGGCGCGCTGCGGGCGCGGCACGGCCGCGAGGCGCAGCGCGAACGGGAGCGAGGAGCGCCCTAAGGCGTCAGGCGAGGAGCGGCGGAGCGCGCGAGAGGTAGGCGCGGTAGCGTCCGCCCGGGCGGGCGCGCTCGGGCGCGGCATCGAGCCGCACGGCGCCCAGCCGTACGAAGGGCAGCAGGGCGCAGAACAGGAAGCCCAGCAGCACGAGCGGCGCGGCATGGGCGGCGCAGAGCGGGCATTGCGCGTGGTGATGCGGCACCGGGGCGGGCAGCCCGTCGTCCGATGCGTACCCGACCGCCGCGCCGCCGTCGTCGGCATGGCTGCACAGCGCGGCGCCGAAGGGCAGCGCCTGCGCGGCGTCGGCCGCCATGCGCAGCGCCATCGGCACGGCGAACAACGCCTGCGCCAGCAATGCGAGCGCGACCGCGAATGCGGCCAGCGTGCGCGATGCGGGTGCCCTCGCCGCGTTCACCTTTGTCGTGACCCTCTCCGGTGCCGGAGCGAGACTATCCGGCGGCGACGATCTCCGCCAGCGCGCGGCCCACGTCCTCGGTGCCGGCCTGCCCCCCCATGTCGCGGGTGCGCGGCCCGTCCTCGCGCAGCAGCGTCTCGATGGCCGCGACGATCGCCGCCGCCGCCTCCGCCTCGCCCAGATGCTCCAGCATCATCGCCGCCGACCAGATCTGGCCGATCGGGTTGCAGATATGCCGCCCCGCGATGTCGGGCGCCGAGCCATGCACCGGCTCGAACATCGAGGGATGGGCGCGCTCGGGGTTGATGTTGGCCGACGGCGCGATGCCGATCGAGCCCGCGACGGCCGGGCCCAGGTCGCTCAGGATGTCGCCGAACAGGTTCGATCCCACCACCACGTCGAACCAGTCCGGGTGCTGCACGAAATGCGCGCACAGGATGTCGATGTGGAACTGGTCCGTGCGGATGGCGGGATATTCCTTGCCGATGGCCGCGAAGCGCTCGTCCCAGTAGGGCATCGTGAAGGTGATGCCGTTCGACTTGGTGGCGGAGGTCAGGTGCTTCTTCGGCCGGCTCGCCGCCAGCTCGAAGGCGAAGCGCAGGATGCGGTCGGTGCCCTTGCGGGTGAACACGCTCTGCTGGCTGACGAACTCGCGGTCGGTGTCCTGGAACATCCGGCCGCCGACGCTGGAGTACTCGCCTTCGGTGTTCTCGCGCACCACGAAGAAGTCGATGTCCTTCTCCGTGCGGTCCGCGAGCGGCGTGCGCACGCCCGGCATCAGCTTGCAGGGCCGCAGATTCACGTATTGGTCGAAGCCGCGGCGGATCGGAATCAGCAGACCCCACAGTGAGATATGGTCCGGCACGTCCGGCCAGCCCACCGCGCCCAGCAGGATCGAGTCCGCATGCGCCAGCCGCTCCATTCCGTCCGTCGGCATCATCGCCCCGGTCTTCTTGTAGGTCTCGCAGGACCAGTCGTAATGCGCGAGGTCGAGCGCGAAGCCGAAGCGGCGCGCGGCGGCGTCCATCACGCGCAGCGCCTCGGGCACGGTCTCCTTGCCGATGCCGTCGCCGGGGATCACCGCGATCCTGTGGGTTTTCGCCATGCCCGTGCCCTCCATCAAGGCGGCGGAGCCTGCCGCCACGCCGCCATGGACGCAAGCCGCGACGGCGGCTAGGACGGGGCCGAGAACCGGGAGCCCGCCGCATGGCCAAGTCCGCCGTAACGATGCACCGTACCGAATGGGACCGCGACGCGGCGCTGACCACGGCGCGCATCCTGCTGGAGATCAAGGCGGTCAATTTCCGCCCCGAGGAGCCCTACCTGCTCACCTCCGGCTGGAAGTCCCCGGTCTATATCGACTGCCGCCGCATCATCTACTTCCCGCGCGCGCGGGCGAAGATCTGCGAACTGGCGGTGGAGAAGATCAACCGCCATGTCGGCTATGAAACCATCGAGACGATCGCAGGCGGCGAAACGGCCGGCATCCCCTTCGCCGCCTGGATCGCCGACCGGCTGGCCGTGCCGATGTCCTATGTGCGCAAGAAGCCGAAGGGCTTCGGCCGCAACGCGCTGATCGAGGGCGACGTGCCCGAGGGCAAGCAGACGCTGCTGGTCGAGGACCTGACCACCGACGGGCAGTCCAAGATCCGCTTCGCCCAGGCGCTGCGCGAGGCCGGCGCGGTCTGCAACCACACCTTCGTCGTGTTCTTCTACGGCGTCTTTCCGGGCGCCTTCGAGACGCTGGCCGAGATGAACATCGCGCTGCACCACCTGTGCACCTGGTGGGACGTGCTGGATGCCTGCCGCGAGCGGCCCTATTTCGCCGAGTCGGCGCTCGCCCAGGTGCGCAGGTTCCTGGAGAACCCGGTGGCCTGGTCCGCCGCGCATGGCGGGGTGGC
>JAFEFJ010000156.1 GCA_018240635.1 Pseudomonadota bacterium
AAGTTCGCGAGATCGGGCGCGAGCAGGCCGTGCTTCGCGCGGATCGCGTCCCATTGCGCGGCGCGGGCGGGCATCGCCGCGGCGAGCGCGGTGGGCACGGGCGGGCCGGGGCGCATCCCGTTCGCCTCCGCGATGGCGGGCCAGACATTGGGCCAGGAGAACACATCGCCGTTGGTGACGTTGAACACCTCGTTGCGCGCCGCCGGCGCCTCGCCGGCCCAACCGATGGCGTGCGCCAGCAGGTCGGCGTCCACCGCCTGCGCGACGCGCTCGGCGCCGCCGGGATAGGGGAGTTCCGCCGCGCCTTCGTCCTTCAGGCAGGCCGCCCAGGCGCCGAGGGCGGGGATCAGGTTCATGGCGCCGCCCAGCGCCTCGCCCACGATCAGCACGGGGCGGAGTATGGTGAAGCTCCAGCTTTGGCCGCGCTGCTTCTCGCGGACGTAGTCCTCCTGCTGCCAGTAGAAATTCGCCTGCTCGCGCATCTCCGAGCGGCCTTCGCGCGCCGGCACCTGCAACGGGCGGACGTGCACGCCGTAGGCCTTGGTGCCTTGCAGCAGCGTGACATGGCGCAGGCGGGGCGAGGCGGTGTGCATCAGGCCGAGCAGGTTGCGCAGCATCCGGTCGTTGGTCGCGATCTGCTGCGCGTCGCGCCAGCCCTCCACCAGCGAGGGCATTTCGAACAGCGCGGCATAGACGAGGTGGGTGACGGAGGAGAGCACGCCGGCGAGCGCCGCGACCTGCGCGCGGTCGGACAGATCGACCGAGAGGAAGCGCGCGCGCTGGATTTCCGGCGGGCGGCGGCGGGAGAGGGCCACGACGGCGCAATCGGGATCGGCGGCGAAATGGCGCAGCGCGGCGTAGCCGACGAGGCCCGATGCCCCCGCGATGAGTACCGTCTTGCCGGCCACGCTTGCCCTCCGCCGTTCGCCGCTCTGTTGCGGAAAGCATAGCGGAGGGGCGGGCGGGGGGAATGGGGCGGCGGCGTTGCCGTCGCGCTTCCCACCTCACCCTCCCATCGCCGTGCGGCGATGGGTCCCTCCCTCTCCCCCCGCGTTGCGGGCGGAGAGGGGCTGAAAGTGCGCTAAGCGGCCACCTTGGTCTTGCGGGCCACCAGGGCGACCAGGTCGCCGATATTGTGCAGGGTCTCGACCTCGGCGGTGCCGAAGCGGATGCCGAAGCGGGCTTCGGTGGCGACGACGATGTTGATGTGGGCGAAGGAATCCCAGCCCGGCACGTCGTCGGCGGTGGTGTCGGGGCCGATCGCGAGGTCGGGCGCGTCGAGCACGTCGCGGACGATGTCGGCGACCTCCAGGGCGATGCTGTCGTGCGTCACGGGCGGGCCTCCTCGATGGCGATGCTGGTTGCGAAGGGAACGAACCCGGCGAGGTCGCGGCGCCAGGTCTCGGCGCCGTCGTCCTCCGCGCCCGCCTGGGCGAAGCCGAGGCCGGCGTAGTGGCCGCGCACCATCGCGTTGCGCGGCGTGGGGCGGTATTCGCCGACCAGCGCGCCGGCGCCCATGCGGCCGGCTTCGGAGGCGAGCAGGTTGAGCGTCGCCCGCTCCACGCCGCGGCCGAGCACGCGGCAGCTCATGAGCCAGGTGTCGAGGAACAGCGCGTCGTCTGCCCGCTTGCCGATGACGACGCCGATCACGCCGTTGTCCCCGAAGCGGTCGGACAGGCGGAGCTGCAGCGCGAGCGAGGCGTTGTCGGCGATCAGCGCCTCCGCCTCGGCGTCCGAGTAGCGGCGGGTGCGCAGGTTGAACTGGTTCGTTTTGTTGATGAGCTGGACGATGCGCGGCAGGCCGGTGCGGTCGAAACGGCGCCAGCGCAGCACCATCCCCAGGCTTTCCAGATAGCCGTCGAGATCGGTTTCGGTCTCGCGCAGCGCGGCGCGGGCGGCATCCGCGCGGTAGGCGGCGGTGCGGGCGCGGTCGTCCTCGGTGATCGCGACGGCCTCGAAGCAGCCGGAATCGGCGATGGCGCGGGCGTAGAGAGCGGGATCGTCCGGCAGTTCGGGCACCGCGACCATCGGCAGCTCGCGCCGCACCAGCGCGCGCTCGAACGGATTGTCGTCGGCGAAGGCGAGCGCGTCGAGGCCGATGTTCAGCCGGTCCGCGACCATGCGGAGATTGCCCGGCTTGTCGTTCCAGTTGGCGACGAAGCAGGCGATGTCTGCGCGTCGCAGCACCATGTCCGGGTGATGGTCGAAGGGGGCGAGGGCCGCCGCTTCGTCGTTCTTCGACACCACCGCGAGGATGACGCCGCGGCGGGAGAGGTCGCGCGCGTAGGACTGGAAGGCGGCGAAGGCCTCGCCTTCCGCGCTGCCCTGGCCGAGACGGATGCCCTCCAGCCCATCGTCGCCGATCACGCCGCCCCAGAGCGTGTTGTCGAGGTCGAGCACGAGGCATTTCGCGGAAAGCCCGGCGCGGGCGGCGAGCAGACGGGCGGCAAGCTCGCCGTAGGCGGGCGCGGCGGCGGGCGAGACCTCCTGCTTGGCGCGGTGCCAGAGCGCGGGATCGTGCCAGGCGAACAGCCCGTCGCGCGCGGCGGCGGCGTCGAGCGCGAGGAGATCGACGCCCTCGGACGCGGCGGCGTCCGGCAGCAGGGCGTTGATCGCGGCGAGCAGGGCGGCGGGGGCGCCGGGCAGGCGGGGTTCGTTGGCGCCGAGCAGCGGGACGGCGGCGGAGGCGAGCGCCGTCTGCTGGATGACCTGGGCGCCCCACAGCGCGCGGGCGCGGCGCCAGCAGCGGATCAGGCTATCGACGCTGCGGGCGGCGAGTGCGCGGGCGGCGGCGGCATCGAGCCCCGGATCGGCGCCGGCGGCGAGATGCGCGGCATCGAGCGCGAGCAGCACGGTATCCGGCGCGAAGGCGGCGAGCGCGGGGGAGGGCGTTTCGAGGTCCTGGCGGTACTGGCCGTAGCCGCCCCGATGAACGGAAAGCGCGAGGCCGCGCCGGAAGCCGGCGACGCGGAGCGCGGGTTCCAGATGGGCGAGGGTGGACGAGCCGAGCAGGGCGATGCGGAGCGGGCGCAGATGCCGGTCCGGCGTCGCGAGGGCGCGGGCGAGCAGCCGGTCGAGCGTGGCGGTCTGCACGAAATCGAGCCGCGCCGCGGCGAGCGGGCGGAGATCGGCGAGCGCGGGCGCGCCGGCGCGGGAGAGCGCGCGCAGGTCCGCGGCCGCGGAGGGCATGGCTGGCAGCCAGTGCAGATCGACGAGGCGCATCGGACCGCTCGCATGGGGGCGCGCGATCGGACACGGGCGGGAATGAACGGGGGGTTAATGGAGGTTTCTTTTCGTCATGGCCCGGCGTGTCCGGGCCATCGCCGTCTTCGGTCGCAGTTGAAACAAAGACGGGGATGGCCGCCTGCGCGGGCCATGACGGGATTTACTGGCCCGCCAGCGCGCGGATTTCGGCTTCGAGCCGCTCGCGCGGCGGGTCGGCGATCCAGCGGGCGGGGACTTCGACGGCCTCGGCAAGCTCGGCCTTGTAGTCGTCGCGGGGGATTTCGACGGTGCCGAACTGGGCGAGGTGGTTGGTGACGAACTGCGTGTCGAGCAGGGTGAAGCCCGACAGGCGCAGGCGGGCCACGAGGTGCACCAGCGCCACCTTCGAGGCGTCGCGGGTGCGGCTGAACATGCTTTCGCCGAAGAAGGCGCCGCCGATCGCCACGCCGTAGAGACCGCCCACGAGCAGGCCGTTCTGCCAGGTCTCGACCGAGTGGGCGAAGCCCTGGCGGTGGAGCTGGGTGAACAGGCGCTCGATCTGCGGGTTGATCCAGGTGTCGTCGCGGCCGGGCGCGGGCTCGGCGCAGGCGGCGATGACGGCGGCGAAGCTGGTGTCGGCGGTGACGGCGAAGGCGTCCGACAGCACGGTGCGAAGCAGCCGCCGCGGCAGGTGGAAGCCGTCGAGCGGGAGGACGCCGCGGCGTTCGGGGTCGAGCCAGTAGAGGCGGTCGCCGCCGCGCGTCTCGGCCATGGGGAAGAGCCCGTGGCGATAGGCCCGCAGCATCAGATCGGGGGTGATCTCGATGTTGCGGCGGGACACGGTCAGGCGCCGCAAGGAGAGGGGGAGGGTTGGATCGCCGTCACTGGAACTTCACCAGTTTCCCCACCGGCCGGCCCAGCACCTCGCCGTCGCGCATGACCTGGTGGCCGCGGACGATGGTGCCGACGGGCCAGCCGGTGACCTGCATGCCGTCGAAGGGGGTCCAGGCGCAGGGGGAGACGATCCAGCTGTTCTCGATGCGCTGCTTGCGGCCCATGTCCACCAGCGTGAAATCGGCATCGTAGCCCGCCGCGAGCCGGCCCTTGCCGACCACGCCATAGACCCGCGCGGGGCCGGCGCACATCAGATCGACCATGCGCGAGAGCGACAGCCGCCCGGCGTTCACGTGGTCGAGCATGACCGGCACCAGCGTCTGCACGCCGGTCAGGCCCGCCGGGCAGTCCGGCCAGGGGAGCAGCTTCTTCGCCGCCGGGTGCGGCGCGTGGTCGGAGCCGACGGTGTCCACCGTGCCGTCGCGCACCGCCGCCCAGGCGGCGTCGTAATGCGCGCGGCCGCGGATCGGCGGGTTCATCACGCCGAAGCCCTTGAGGGTCTCGTACACCTCGGGCGCGACCTGGGTGAGGTGGTTGACCAGCACCTCCACGGTCGCGATGTCGCGGAAATCCTTGAGGTAATCGAGCTCCTGCGCGGTCGAGACGTGCAGGATGTGGGCGGGCCGGCCGGTCGCGCGGGCGAGCGCCATCAGGCGGCGGGTGCCGAGGAAGGCGGTTTCCTCGTCGCGCCATTCCATGTGGCAGGCGTAGGGATCGCCCGACTTGAACAGCTTCTTGCGGTCCTGCAGCCGGTACTCGTCCTCGCTGTGATAGGCGATGCGGCGGCGGCCCGAGCGCATGACGCGCTCCAGGTGCTCGTCGTCCTCCACCATCAGGTCGCCGGTGGAGCTGCCCGCGAAGATCTTGATCCCGCAGACGCCGCGGCCGGTTTCGAGGTCCGCGAGCGCCGGGATGTTGGTCTTCGTGCCGCCGACATAGAGGCCCATGTCGCACCAGGCCACTTCCTCGGCGTAGGCCTGCTTCCAGGCCAGCCGCTCGGCATCCGTGATCGAGGGCGAGGTGTTCGGCATGTCGAACACGGCGGCGAGCCCGCCGAGCACGGCGGCCTTGGTGCCGGTGGGGATCGTCTCCACCGCCTTGTCGCCGGGATCGCGCAGATGGACGTGCGGGTCGATCAGGCCCGGCAGGACGTGCAGGCCCGCGGCGTCGATGGTGTGGTCGGCGGTGGCGCCGCCGGGCACGCCGATGGCGGCGATGCGGCCCGCGCGCACGCCGACGTCCGCCGCCTCGGCCCCCCAGGGCAGGACGCAGGTTCCGTTGCGGATCAGCAGGTCGAAGTGAAGCGGCATGAGGGGGCGACTCCCGGCTGGCGGTCCCATCATAGGCGCGCGCGGGTGCAACCGCGACACGCTTGCCATCCGGCCCCGCCCGCGCCAGCGTCCGGGCATGGATCCGGCCTATCTCAACCCCCGCACCGGGGAGACCTATCCGCTCGACGAGCCGCGCTGGCGCGCGCCGGACGGCGGGCCGTTGCTGCTGACGCCGCTGCCCGGCATCACCAGGGACGATATCGACACCGCCACGAACAGCCTGTGGCGCTACCGCGCGGCCTTCCCGGCCGGGGCGGCGGCGGCGATCAGCATGGGCGAGGGTCGCACGCCGCTGCTTGTGCGGCGGCTGCACGGGGCGGACGTGCTGGTGAAGTGCGACTTCATCATGCCGACCGGCAGCTTCAAGGACCGCGGCACGAGCGTGATGCTGTCGCTGTTGCGCGCCCAGGGCGTGGGCGCGGTGCTGGAGGACAGTTCCGGCAACGGCGGCGCCTCGGTCGCGGCCTATGCGGCGGCGGGCGGGCTGCGCGCGACGATCATGGCGCCGGCCTCCACGAGCCCCGCCAAGACGGTGCAGATGCGCGCGCACGGCGCGGTGGTGGAGCTGGTGCCGGGCAGCCGGCAGGACACGGCGGACGCGGCCGAGCGGCGGGCGTCGGAGATCTTCTACGCCAGCCACAACTGGCATCCGTTCTTCCTGCACGGGACCAAGACGCTGGCCTACGAGCTGTGGGAGGACCTGGGCTTCGAGGCGCCCGACAACGTGATCGTGCCCTGCGGGGCGGGGTCGAACGTGCTGGGGCTGGAGATCGGGTTTTCCGAGCTGCTGCGCGCCGGGGAGATCGCGGCGATGCCGCGCATCTTCGCCGCCCAGCCCGCCGCCTGCGCGCCGATCGCCGCCGCCTTCCAGGCGGGCGACGAGGCGGCGGCGGCGTCCGCCCCCATCGCGCCGACCATCGCGGAGGGCACCGCCATCGCCAAGCCGATCCGGCTGCGCGAGGTGCTGGGCGCGCTGCGCGAGACCGAAGGCGGGGCGGTGACGCTGGCGGAAGCGGAGATCGAGGCGGCGCTGTTCGACCTGGCGCGCACCGGCCTGTACGTGGAGCCGACCTGCGCGCAGGTGCTGGCCGCCTTCGACAAGCTGCGCGCGAGCGGCGCCATTGCGCCCGCGCAGCGCACGGTGCTGGTGCTGACCGGATCGGGGATGAAGGCCACGCCGCGCATCGCCGGGCTGCTGGGGATTTCGTAGCGTGACGCTGGATCAGCTTCCGACGCCCTGCCTGGTGCTGGACCGGACCATCCTGCGCCGCAACCTGGCGCGCATGGCCGCCTGCGCCGCGCGCCACGGCCTGCCGCTGCGCCCGCACATGAAGACCGCGAAATGCATCGAGGTGGCCCGCATGGCGCTGGAGGGGCAGCCCGGCGGCATCACCGTCTCCACGCTTGCCGAGGCGGAATATTTCGCCGCCCACGACATCGCGGACATCCTGTACGCCGTCGGGATCACGCCGCAGAAGCTGCCGGAGGTGGCGAAGATCAACGCGACCGGCGCGCGGGTGATGGTGATCACCGACGATCCGGCGGTGGCCTCGGCGATCGCGCAGGAGCCCGAGCCGCCGCAGACGCTGATCGAGATCGATTGCGGCGAGGCGCGGGGCGGCGTGCTGCCCGACGATCCGGCGCTGCTGGAGATCGCCGCGAGGCTCGGCCCCAGTCTGGCGGGGGTGATGACCCATGCCGGGCACAGCTATTCCGGCCGGTCCGACGCCGCCATGGCGGGCTTCGCCGAGGACGAGCGCAGCGCCGTCGTGCGGGCCGCCGAGCGGCTGCGCGCGGCGGGCTACGCGGTGCCCATCGTCTCGGCGGGCAGCTCGCCCACCGCGGTGCATGCCGAGAGCCTTGCCGGACTGACCGAGATGCGGGCCGGCGTCTACATGTTCGGCGACCTGTTCCAGGCCGAGATCGGCACCCACGCGCTGGAGGACATCGCGGTGACGGTGCTAGCGAGCGTGACCGGCAGGCGGGCGGGCCAGGTGGTGATCGACGCGGGCGGCATCGCGCTGTCGAAGGACCGCAGCACCGAGGCGGCACCGGTGGATTACGGCTACGGCCTGGTGCTGGACATCGACGGCGCCCGCTCGCTGGGCCACGCGGTGGTGCGCCGCGCCTATCAGGAGCACGGCGTGGTCGCGCTCGATCCGGCGGCGCCGGCGGACCTGCCGGTCGGCGCGCGGGTGCGCGTGGCGCCGAACCACACCTGCATGACGGTGGCCGCGCACGACCGCTACTACGTGACCGACGGCGGGCGGGAGGTGGTGGCGGTGTGGCAGCGGGTGAACGGGTGGTAGGGCTTTCCCGCGGGAGTCCTGCCGCTTCGTGGTAGAATGCGCGTCCGCCGGAGCGGAATGAGCCGCATGGAACGAGACGCCGCCGTCGCCACGCTGAGGGCCCACGAAGCCGAGCTGAAACGGCTCGGCGTGCAGCACCTTTATCTGTTCGGTTCGACCGCGCGGGGTGACGCGCGCCACGACTCCGATGTCGATCTGTTCTTCGATCACGAGCGCGGCAAGCTGAGCCTGTTCGACCTGATGGAAGTGAAGGAACGGACTTCGCGGATCCTGGGCCGCAACGCCGACATCATGACGCGGCGCAGCCTGCATCCGCTGATCCGGGAGCGGGTCGAGGCCTCGGCGCTGCAGATTTTCTGATGACGGACCGTTCGGTCGATCTGCGGCTCAGCGACATGGTCGAAGCGATCGGCCTCGCCCGCGAGGAAGTCGCCGGCATCACGCTCGATGCGTTCGAGAGCGACCGACGCAGACAGCTCATCGTCGAGCGGTGCGTCGAGATCATCTCGGAGGCGAGCCGCCACCTGCCCGCGGACGTGAAGGCCCGTCATCCGGAAATTCCATGGCCCAGGGTTGCCGGGATCGGCAATGTGCTGCGCCACGCCTATGACCGCGTCGCTCCGGATGTGCTCTGGGCGCTGATCGCGGAACACCTTCCTGCGCTCGAGCGTGCCTGCCGCGCGGAACTGATGCGGCCAGATTAGCGGAAGCGCCGGAATCAGCGTGCCGTCAGCACCGCGGGGATTTCGTGGCGGCCGGAGGGGAGTTCGACTTTCGGGCCGAGGCGGTCGGGCC
Source organism: Pseudomonadota bacterium (assembly GCA_018240635.1). Classification (GTDB taxonomy): domain Bacteria; phylum Pseudomonadota; class Alphaproteobacteria; order Acetobacterales; family Acetobacteraceae; genus JAFEFJ01. Next base: position 8,534 of record JAFEFJ010000156.1, read on the forward strand.
AGGTCCAGCCTTCGGCGAACAGCGCGCGCATCCGGTCCATGTCGCAGTGGAAGGGTGGGCCGCCCGGTTCGCCGGTCTGCATGAAGAGCGCGAACAGGCGGCCGCCCGGTTTCAGCCAGAAGCGCAGGCGCGCGGCGTAGTCCGGCAGCGTCGCGGGCGGCAGGGCGCAGAGGCAGGTCTGTTCGTAGATCGCGTCGAACGGCGCGTCCGGCTTCCAGGATAGCAGGTCGGCCAGCTCCACGCGGGCGCGGACGTGCAGGCCCTCCAGCCGGGCGCGCTGGGCGGCGACCGCCGACGGCGCGGCGTCGACGGCGACGACCTCGAACCCGGCCTCGGCCAGCGCGAGCGGCTCGGCGCTGCGGCCCGCGCCGGGGACCAGCACGCGGGCGGGGGGCGCGAGCACGCCGTCCTCCAGCCAGGCGGCGAAGGCGGGGTTGAGGCCCGGGCGCTCCCAGCCGGTGGAGCCTTCCTGGTAGCGCAGCTCCCAGTCCACGGCCTGCGTCGCGGGGTGCGGGTTGGTCATGGCGCGGCCTCCGGTTTCCGCATCCAGGCGGGGACGCGGGGATGCAGGACGGCAGAGCCGCACGATAGCGCGGCCTCGTCCAGCGCTTCCAGCCGCAGCACCGCCATGCCGGCCCCGCCATCGGCGAAGCGGAGCGTGCCGACCTCGGCGCTGCCGCGCAGGATGGGGGTGCCGGGCGCGGGCGGCGGGCCGTCGATGGCGACCGGCACGAGGCGGCGCTTGAGCAGGCCGCGGTAGCGCGTCCGGGCGGTGAGTTCCTGGCCCATGTAGCAGCCCTTGGTCCAGGAAACGCCGTTCAGCTCGTCGAACCCGGCTTCCAGCAGCACGGTCTTCTCGGCCTCCAGGTCGCGCGAGCCGTCCGGCAGGCCGAGCGAGAGGCGGTGGCGCTGCCAGTCCTCGGGCGTGGCGGTCGCGGGCGGGGGCGCGGGGCAGAGCAGGCGCCAGCCGGCCTCGGGCAGGCGGGGATCGGGAGCGGCGATGCCGCCGGGCGGCAAGCCCGCGGGCGCGGCTCCGGGCTCGGCTCCGGGCGCGCCGCCCCAGGCGACGGCGACGGCCATGTCCGTGGGCGCGATGGCGACGCGGGCGCGCAGCCGGTAGCGCGACAGGCGCTGGGCGAGCATCGCCA
>JAFEFJ010000157.1 GCA_018240635.1 Pseudomonadota bacterium
TTGCCTTTCCGGACGCCTCCGGATACTGCACTCGCCATCAGGAAACGGCGCGAGTTCCCATGAAGATCATCGTCCCCGTCAAGCGGGTGGTCGACTACAACGTGAAGGTCCGGGTGAAGTCCGACGGGACCGGGGTCGAGACCGCCGGCGTCAAGATGTCCATGAACCCGTTCGACGAGATCGCCGTCGAGGAAGCGGTGCGCCTGAAGGAGAAGGGCGTCGCGACCGAGATCGTCGCCGTCTCGCTCGGCGTCGCCGCCTGCCAGGAAACCATCCGCACCGCGCTCGCCATGGGCGCCGACCGCGGCATCCTGGTCGAGACCGACGTGGACCTGCAGCCGCTGGCGGTCGCCAAACTGCTGAAGGCGATCGTCGCGAAGGAAGATCCGAAGCTCGTCATCCTCGGCAAGCAGGCGATCGACGACGACATGAACGCGACCGGCCAGATGCTCGCCGCCCTGCTCGGCTGGCCGCAGGGCACCTTCGCGAGCAAGGTGGTGATCGAGGGCGACGCGCTCACGGTCACACGCGAGGTCGATGGCGGCCTGGAGACGCTGGCAATGACGCTGCCCGCCATCATCACCACCGACCTGCGCCTGAACGAGCCGCGCTACGCCTCGCTGCCCAACATCATGAAGGCGCGCAAGAAGCCGATCGAGACGGTGAAACCCGCCGATCTCGGCGTCGATCCCGCGCCGCGGCTGACCGTGGTCAGCGTCGCCGAGCCGCCGAAGCGGCAGGCCGGCCAGAAAGTCGGTTCGGTCGCCGAACTGGTCCAGAAGCTGCGCACCGAAGCCAAGGTCATCTGACCAGACAGGCCGAACGGAGAACGCCAATGACATCGCTCGTCCTGCTCGATCACGACGGCAACGCCATCAAGCAGCCCGCGCGCAGCGCGGTCGCCGCCGCCCTGAAACTGGGCGAGGTGCATGTGCTCGTCGCCGGCACCAACAGCGCCGGCGCGGCCGCCGCCGCCGCGAAGCTGCCGGGGGTGACGAAGGTGCTGGTCGCCGACTCGCCCGCCGTGGATCACGCGCTGGCCGAACCGCTGGCCGCGCTGCTGGTGGCGCTCGCGCCCGCCTACACGCACCTGTTCGCCGCCTCCACCGCCGCCGGCAAGAACGTGATGCCGCGCGCCGCCGCGCTGCTGGACGCCCAGCCGATCAGCGACATCGCGGGCGTGGTGGACGCCGACACCTTCATCCGCCCGATCTACGCGGGCAACGCGCTCGCCACCGTGAAGTCGTCGGACAAGATCAAGGTTCTGACGGTGCGCGCCGCCAGCTTCGACCCGATCCCCGCCGACGGCGGCAGCGCGGCGACCGAAACGGTCAGCGTCGCCGATGCGCCGTCGATCTCGCGCTTCGTCTCGGCCGAGCTGTCCAAGAGCGAGCGGCCGGAACTGACCGCCGCGCGCGTGGTGATCTCGGGCGGGCGCGGGATGCAGAACGGCGAGAACTTCAAGCTGATCGAGCCGATCGCCGACAAGCTCGGCGCCGCCGTCGGCGCCTCGCGCGCCGCGGTGGATGCGGGCTTCGTGCCGAACGACTACCAGGTGGGCCAGACCGGCAAGATCGTGGCGCCCGAGCTGTATGTCGCGGTCGGCATCTCGGGCGCGATCCAGCACCTTGCGGGCATGAAGGACAGCAAGGTCATCGTCGCCATCAACAAGGACGAGGAAGCGCCGATCTTCCAGGTGGCCGATTACGGCCTGGTCGCCGACCTCTTCGCCGCGCTGCCGGAGCTGAACGCCGAACTCGACAAGCCCGCCGAATGAGCGCCGCCCCGGCGATCCAGAAGGTCGGCATCATCGGCGCCGGCCTGATGGGCAACGGCATCGCGCATGTCAGCGCGCTCGCCGGGCTCTCCGTCGCGCTGCTCGATGCCCAGCCCGCGGCGCTCGACCGCGCGGTGGCGACGGTGGCGAAGAACATGGAGCGGCAGGTCAGCCGCAGCGTCATCAAGGCCGAGGAGCGCGACGCCGCGCTCGCCCGCATCGCCACCGGCACCGACTACGCCGCCTTCGCCGACTGCGACATGGTGATCGAGGCGGCGACCGAGAACGAGGCGATCAAGCTCAAGATCTTCCAGACGCTGGTGCCGCACCTGCGCGCCGATGCGCTGATCGCGTCCAACACGTCCTCGATCTCCATCACCCGCCTCGCCGCCGCCACCGACCGGCCGGCGAAGTTCGTGGGGATGCACTTCTTCAACCCCGTGCCGATGATGAAGCTGGTCGAAGTCATCCGCGGCATTGCGACCGACGACGCCACGTTCGAGGCGACGGTCGCGCTTGCGAAGCGGCTTGGGAAGATCCCGGCGAGCGCCGTCGATTCGCCCGCCTTCATCGTCAACCGCGTGCTCTGCCCGATGCTGAACGAGGCGATCTTCGCGCTGTTCGAGGGCGTGGGCACGGTCGAGTCGATCGACGCGGGCCTGAAGCTCGGCGCCAACCACCCGATGGGGCCGCTGGAGCTGTGCGACTTCGTGGGCCTGGATACGCTGCTGTCGGTGATGAAGGTGCTGTACGAGGGCTTCGGCGACAGCAAGTACCGGCCCTGCCCGCTGCTGGTGAAATACGTCGAGGCCGGCTGGTACGGCCGCAAGTCCGGCCGCGGCTTCTACGACTACAGCGTCAACCCGCCGGTGCCGACGCGGTAGGCGGGCGCGTCCAGGCCAGCAGCGCCGCCGCCGGCGGGATCGCCACGGCGGCGCCCGCGAACAGCACGATCATCGTCGTCGACGGGCCGAAATGCCCGATCAGCACGCCGCCGATGGCCGGCGCCGCCGCCTGCCCGATCAGCGACGGCATCGCGAGCCGGCCCATGACGGCGGCGTAGCCCTGCGGCCCGAACAGCGCGAGCGGCACCGTGCCGCGGGCGATCGAGCGGATGCCGCTGCCCGCGCCGTAGAGCAGGATGCCGGCCGAGGCGAGGTCGGGCCGCACCATCAGCAGGCCGAGCCCGAGGGTCACCAGCACCGTGGAAGCAATCAGCGTCCAGACCGGGTGGTGGCGCTTGGCCATCAGCATGTCCACCACGCGCGCGCCGACCTGCGCGGGACCCAGCAGCGTGCCCAGCGCCACCGCCGCCGTCATCGACGCGCCCCGCGCCAGCATCAGTGTGATGAGCTGCACGGAAATCACTGTCATCACCACCGACGACAGGGTCATCACGCCGGCCAGCAGCCAGTACGGCGCGCCACCAGGCGGCACGGCGGCGGCGTGCGCGGCGGCGGGCGGCGGGTGGGCCTTCGCCTTGCCCGCGCCCTCCGGCGCATGGCCCGCGGCGGCGGACGGCACCGCCAGCAGGTAGAGCGGCATCACGACCAGCAGGTTGATCGCCGCATAGCCGAAGCAGGCGCCGCGCCAGCCGACATGCGCGACCAGCCACGCCGAGAGCGGCCAGCACACCGTGCTCGCGAAGCCGCCGTACAGCGTCAGCTGCGTGATGGCGCTGCGCGCGCCCTCGCCGAACAGCCGGCCAAGGGTCGCGAAGGCCGGATCGTAGAGGCCCGCGCCCATCCCCACGCCCAGCACCAGCCAGGCAAGCACATAGACCGGCAAGTTCGGCGCGAACCCGAGCAGCGCGAGTCCCGCGGCGATCAGCGCCGCGCTGCCCGCCAGCACGCCGCGCCCGCCGCGCGCCTCGATCATCCTGCCGACGCGGGGCGACACCAGGCCCGAGACCAGGAACCCGAGCGACAGCCCGCCCACGATCCAGGACAGCGGCCAGCCGGTGTCGCGCGCCACCGGATCGGCCAGCACAGCGATCAGGTAGTAGGATGATCCCCAGGCCAGGATCTGCGCGATCCCCACCGCGGCGATGATCGCCGCGCGCTGGCGGGCGGAAATCAAGCCCGCCGCCGCCGCGTCAGATGAAGCGGCCGCGCAGGAAGCCCAGCGCGGGCAGCGGCGACCATTTGCGCGGCAGGTCGGCGCGCCGGATCGGGGCCACGCTGTAATGCGGCGCGGGCTGGCGCGCCGAGCGGAGGAAGTTCGCGTAGGCACTCACCTGCTGGGCGCGCCAGGCGCGGTCGGCGAGGGCTGCGTCGCGGCTGTGGAAGATTTCGGCCACCCTGCTTTCCCGCCCCACGGAGGCGACCACGGCCCAAAGCGTTTCGTCGCCGCCCGGCGGGCGAAGGACGGCGACCTCGCTCAACGGCCGCTCCGGATACAGGCACGGTCCGGCGGGGATACCGAGGGAATGACGGAAGGGCCGGCTGCGGGGCCGGCGGCAAGCGGGCGTTGCGGAGCAAGGACGCTCATCATGCGACACAACGATGGCGGCACGGCGCGTGCCATGCAAGTCCCAAGGGGCGCGCGCTTCACCCCGGCAGCGCGACGCCGCGCAGCCCGGCGCGGGACAGCGATGCGAGCACAAGCGGCAACGCCGCCAGCACCACGGGCTCCCCCTTGGCCGTCTGCGCCGAATTGCCGTCGTGCAGCAGCAGAACGTCGCCGCCGCGCAGGCCGCGGGTCAGCCGCCCCGCGACGCGGACGGGCGAGCCGTCCACGGTGTCGAATCCGCGGCGGGACCAGGCAGCGAGGTGCAGCCCGGCGCGGGCCAGCACCGGCTCCAGCAGCGGGCTGCGCAGCCCGGCGGGGGCGCGGAACCAGCGCGGGGCCTCGCCCGCCGCGTCCGCCAGCGCCGCCTGCGCGTCCGCCACCTGCCGGCGCAGCGCGGCGGGACCGTAGGCGGCGAAGGCGTGCGGATGGTCCTGCGTGTGGTTCTCCACCCGGTGCCCGCGCCGGACGATCTCCCGCGCCAGCCCCGGATGGGCCGCCACGCGGCTGCCGATGCAGAAGAAACTCGCCCGCGCCCCCGCCGCGTCCAGCAGGTCGAGCACGCGCGGCGTGACCTCGGGGTCGGGGCCGTCGTCGAAGGTCAGCGCGACCGCGCCCGGCGCCTCCGCCTCCGGCAGCCGGGTCAGGGTCGGCCCGAGCACGGCGCTGCGCGGCCACAGCCCGGCGGCGGTCAGCGCGGCGTGGTTCGCGGCGACCGCCCCCAGCGCCCAGGGCCACGCCCCCGGCACCGCCAGGGCGGCACCGGCGGCGGCAAGGTGCAGCCCGGCGGAGGCGCGCAGCGCCGGACTCGGGGAGAAGCGGCGCGGTTCGCCGCCCGGCGTCACAGATGCCCGCCGCTGTCCACCAGGATCGCGGTGCCGGTGGTCAGCCGCAGCGTCTGAATCGCGCCCATGCAGGCCAGCGCGATGTCGTCGGCCTCGGCCAGCACCCGCAGCGGCGCGGCAGCGGACGCCTTCTCGATCGCCGCCACCGGCCTGCCGGCCACGAAGCCGGTGTTCACCGCCGCCGGCGAAATCCCGATCACGCGGATCGCCGGCCCCAGCACGCGGGCGAGCGACATGCCCATCGTGTCCACCGCCGCCTTCGATGCCGCGTAGGCGACGCTGCTGCCCGAGCCGGTCACGGCGGCCAGCGAGGAGATGTTGATCACCACCGCATCCCCGCTCGCCGCGAGCAGCGTGCGGAAGGCGCGGATGGTGGCGAACACGCCGCGCACGTTGGTGATCAGGATGTCGTCGAACGTGGCGTCGTCCAGCGCGTCCATGTCGGCGTGCGGCACCATCTTCGTCTTGCCGGCGGAGTTCACCAGCACATCCAGCTTGCCGTGCGCCGCCTGCACCGAAGCGGCGGCCTCGGCCAGCGCCGCGCTGTCCAGGGCGGGGGTCCTCACCGCGCGGTGGCCGGAGCCGGGCAGGCCCTCGATCAGCGCCTCGGCGCGGGCGGCGCCGGTGTTGTAGCCCACCCACACGACCGCGCCCGCCTCGGCCAGCCGCACCACGGTCGCGGCCCCGATGCCGCTGCTTCCGCCCGTCACCAGCGCGATGCGCCCGTTCAGGTCGTAGGGCCCCAGCGCGCCCGGCCGGTGTTGCGGCTGCTCGGTCATCGGATCGTTTCCCCTGTTGTGCTTGTCACGACGCCCCGGCCAGCCGCTTGATCAGCGCGATGGAGGCCGGGCTCGACCAGTCCGCCGCCCCCTCCACCCGCGCGACGGCGCGGCCCTGGCGGTCGATGATGATGCTGGTGGGGATGCCGCGCGCCTGCCACGCCTCGGCCGCCGCGCCGTGCGGATCGAGCAGCACCGGCAGGCCGGTGATGCCGTGGCTGTCGAAGAAGGCCCGCACCGCCGCCGCGCCGCCGCGGTCGGACGACAGCGGCAGCACCGCGATGTCGGAGGGCGCCAGCGCGCGCGAAGCGGCGGCGAGCGAGGGCAGTTCGGCAACGCACGGGCCGCACCACGTCGCCCACATGTTCACCACCATGCCGTGGCCCTTGAACTCGGCCAGCGTGTGCGTCTGCCCGTCCGCGCCGGTGAAGCTGAACGCGGGCGGCGGGCGCGGCGGGTCGATCTTCTCCAGCGCGCCGGCAAGGTCGTCGAGCGTCGCCGCGCGCGGTTTGCCTGCGACCAGCGCCGCCGCTAGGGTCCCGGCCGCCGCCAGGACCGGGCGGCGGGCGATCAGCCGGTCTCGCAACCTCATGCTGGGCACACTTCCTTGAGCGACACGTCAGACCGGCGCAACGCCGCCGCCAACATCCAGTGGGGCGGGCGCTTCGCCGCCGGCCCGTCGGTAGTGATGCAGGAGATCAACGCCTCCATCGGCTTCGACCGCAAGCTGTGGCGGCAGGACATTCGGGGCTCGCTCGCCCACGCCGCGATGCTGGCCAGGATCGGGATCATCACGGCGGAAGATGAGCAAGCCATCGCCCGGGGTCTAGAGGGCATCGGCCAGGAGATCGACGCGGGCCGCTTTCCGTTCAGCGCCGAGCTCGAAGACATCCACATGAACATCGAGGCGCGGCTGACCGAGCGCATCGGCGAGGCGGGCAAGCGGCTGCACACCGCGCGCAGCCGCAACGACCAGGTGGCGACCGATTTCCGCCTGTGGGTGCGCGACGCCATCGACGGCATCCTCGCGCAGATCACCGAGCTGATGCGCGTGCTCGCCGCCCGCGCCGCGCATCACCACGCCGACCCGATGCCGGGCTTCACCCACCTGCAAACCGCGCAGCCCGTCACCTTCGGCCACCACCTGCTCGCCTATGTCGAGATGCTGGAGCGCGACCGCGGCCGCCTCGCCGATTGCCGCAAGCGGCTCAACGAATGCCCGCTCGGCTCGGCCGCGCTCGCCGGCACGTCCTTCCCGATCGACCGGGAAGCCACCGCCGCGGCGCTCGGCTTCGACCGGCCCACCGCCAACTCGCTCGACGCCGTCTCGGACCGCGACTTCGCGCTGGAATTCCTCTCGGCCGCCGCGATCTCGGCGATGCACCTCTCGCGCCTGTCGGAAGAAATCGTGATCTGGTGCAGCGCGCCGTTCGCGTTCGTCCGGCTGTCGGACGCCTTCACCACCGGCAGCTCGATCATGCCGCAGAAGCGCAATCCCGACGCCGCCGAGCTGGCGCGCGCCAAGACCGGGCGCATCACCGGCGCGCTGGTCGCGCTGCTGACCGTGATGAAGGGCCTGCCGCTCGCCTATGCGAAGGACACGCAGGAGGACAAGGAGCCGGTGTTCGACGCGGTGGAGGCCTGGACGCTCTCGCTCGCCGCCGTCGCCGGGATGGTGGCCGACATGACGCCCGACACCGCGCGGATGCGGGCGATGGCGGGCTCGGGCTTCGCCACCGCGACCGACCTCGCGGACTGGCTCGTGCGCGTGCTCAAGCTGCCTTTCCGGGAGGCCCATCACGTCACCGGACGGCTGGTCGCGGAGGCCGAGGCGAAGGGCGTCGATCTTGCGGGCCTCGCGCTCGCCGACATGCAGCGCATCGAGCCGCGCATCACCCAGGACGTGTTCGGCGTGCTGACCGTCGATGCCTCGGTCGCCTCCCGCACCAGCTATGGCGGCACCGCGCCCGCCAACGTCGCCGCCCAGGCCGCGCGCTGGCTCGCGGCGCTGGCATGAGGCAACGGCCCCGGCTCCTTCGGGCCGCGCTGCTGGTGGCCGGGCTGCTCGGGTTCCTGGCGATGGCGGCCTGCGGCAAGAAGGGCCCGCCCTCGCCGCCCGGCCCGCCGGACCAGATCATCTATCCGCGCGGCTATCCCGTGGACCACACGACGCCCGTGCCCTCGCAGTCGCCGCCCGCCGCTTGGTTCCTGCCGCGCTTCGGCGGCACCGCGCGTGCGCCCACCACGCCCGGCCCCGTCGCGGCCCCGCCCGCCGGTCCCGAGTCCACCTCGCCCGTGCCGGTGATCCCCACGCCCGGAATGGTGGGGCCCATCGTTTCTTCGCCCACCGCCCCCGGAGCCGCCACGCCATGACCGACCTGCCCGCGACGCTCGATCCCGGCCTGGACCGCGCGATCCGGGATGCCTGCGCGGCGCTCCGCGCCGACAACGAGGCGCTGATCGCCCGCCTGGTCCGCCACCCCAGCACGCTCGGCAACGAGGCGTCGTGCCTGACCGAGATGGAGGCGGTGTACCGCGAGATCGGCCTGGAGCCCCGCCGCGTGCCGGTCGATGTCGCGGCGCTGCACGACCATCCGGGCTTCTCCCCGCCGCTGATCGGCTACCCCGCCGCGCGCTTCCCGGTGGTGGCGCAGCACCGGCCCCGCGACGCCGCCGGGCGCAGCCTGATGCTGCAGGGCCATGTGGACGTGGTGCCGGAGGGCGCCGCCGATCTGTGGGCCACGCCGCCCTTCGAGCCCTCGATCCGGAACGGCCGCATGTACGGCCGGGGTGCCGCCGACATGAAGGCGGGCATCGCCTGCACCGTCACCGCCTTCCGCGCCCTGCGGCTCGCCGGCGTGCAGCCCGCCGCCGAGGTGCAGATGGCCGCCGTGATCGAGGAGGAATGCACCGGCAACGGCGCGCTCGCGGTGATGCAGGCGCTGGGCAAGCCCGATGCCTGCCTGATCCCCGAACCCGGCCCCGGCTACCCCGCGCTCTACACCGCCGAGGTCGGCGTGGTCTGGGCCTGGGTCACGGTGACGGGCCGCCCCGTGCACGTGCGCGAGATGCACACCGGGGTGAACGCGATCGAGGCGGCGGGCCTGATCGCCGCCGCCTTCAAGCCCTACGAGGAGCGCATGAACGCGGGCGAGCGGCGGCACCCGGCCTTCCGCGCCGACAACCACCCGATCAACGTCAACCTCGGCACCATCGAGGGCGGCGAGTGGAACAGCTCGGTGCCGACCCGCGCCCGCATCGGCCTGCGCGTCGGCGTCATGCCCGGCCATTCCTGCCGCGAGGTCGCGCGCGAGATCGAGGCCGTTGTCGCGCAGGCCGCCGCCGACCCGCGCCTGAAGGGCACCACGGTCACGACCGAGTTCAAGGGCTTCATGGCCGATGGCTGCGTCTTCCCGCCAACCCAGGCGATCAGCCGCATGGTGTCCGACGCCCACCGCGCGGTCACCGGCGAGGATCTGCGCCACTACGCCGCCCCGGGCCTGACCGACGGGCGGTTCTACGTGCTGTACCAGGGCACCGAGGCAACCTGCTACGGCCCCGACTCCGACAGCATCCACGGCATCGACGAAAGCGTGGGCCTCGACTCGGTCGCCGACGTCACCGCCGCGCTGGCGCTGACCATTGCCGCGTGGTGCGGGGTGGAGAGGACCTGAGCGCCGCTACAGCCCCTCTCCGCCCGCGCTCGCGGGGGGAGAGGGAGGGGCCCATCGCGCAGCGATGG
>JAFEFJ010000158.1 GCA_018240635.1 Pseudomonadota bacterium
CGACGGTCGCGCTGCCGCCCGACAACTCCCTGCCGCCCAATGCTCTCGCCCACGCCATCGTGCGCGCGGGCAAGCGCGGCCTGCATCTGATCGGCGTGCCCGTCTCGGGCTACGCCACCGACCTGCTGATCGGCGCGGGCTGCGTCGCCTCCGTGCAGACATCGGGCGTCTCGCTCGGCGAGGCCGGGTTCGCGCCGCGCTTCTCCGCCGCGCTCGCCGCCGGCAGCATCGTGGTGAAGGACGCGACTTGCCCGGCGATGCACACCATGCTGCAGGCCGCCGAGAAGGGCGTGCCGTTCATGCCGCTGCGCGGCATCCTGGGCAGCGACATCCTGGCGCACCGGCCCGACTGGAAGGTGATCGACAACCCGTTCGCAGAGTCGGGCGATCCCATCGTGCTGCTGCCCGCGCTGCGCCCGGACGTGGCCTGCGTGCATGCCGCGATGGCGGACCGCAACGGCAACATCTATGTCGGCCGCAGGCGCGAGATCGCCACGATCTCCCACGCCGCGCTGCGCACTCTGGCAACGGTCGAGCGCGTGGTCGATGCCGACTTCCTGCTCGACGAAAAGCTCGCCGCCGGGACCGTCTCGGGCACCTATATCGAGGCGGTCGCGATTGCCGAGCGCGGCGCGTGGCCGACGGCGCTGCTGGACGAATACGGCGCGGATGCCGCGCACATGGCGCTGTACGGCAAGATGGCGCGCAGCGAGGAAGGTTTCGCTGAATACCTTCACCGCTTCGTCCTGAACGCCCCGGCGCTCGCCGCCGAATGAGCGAGATCCCGCCCGTCCGGACCGAGGAGCGGATGGCCGCCGCGCTCGCGCGGCTGATCCTCGATCCGTCGGCGCCGCCTGCGCGGCACATCGCCGTCGGCGCCGCCAGCGCGATCCCGGCCGCCGCGTGCTGGCTCGTGCATCATCTCGGCAATCCGGTGCGCCTGTCGCTGCTGCACAAGCACACCGGCAATCCGTTCACCGAGGGCACGCGCGAATTGTTCGACCTGACCGGGCAGGGGCGCATCGACCTGTTCTTCCTGGGCGGCGGGCAGATCGACGGGCAGGCCAACATCAACCTGATCGGCACCGGCGGCTGGCCCGGCACCGGCGTGCGCTTTCCGGGCAGCTACGGCTCGGCCTTCATGTACATGATGACGCCGCGCACCATTCTGTTCCGCGAGGAACATTCGCCGCGCGTGCTGGTGCCGAAGGTGGACATCGTCTCCGCCCCCGGCACCTCGCCGCCCGGCGTGTTCCGGCGCGGGCACGCGCAGGCGCTGGTGACGCGCCGCTGCGTCTTCCGCTTCGATCCGGCGAAGGCGCGCTTCGCGCTCGGCTCGGTCGATCCGGATGAAACCATCGAGAGCATCCGCGAGGCGACCGGCTTCGACTACGACGAACCGCCCGAGGGCGTGCCGGTCACGCCCGATCCGACGGCGCAGGAACTCGCGCTGCTGCGCGGGCCGGTGTGCGATGCGATGCTGGAGACCTATCCCGATTTCTGCCGCCGCGTGTGGCAGCGCTCGGCGGATCAGACGGACGGGAGAGCGGCGTGATGGACGGAACGATGAAGCCGGAGCAGCAGGGCAGGGGGCTTGCCCGCTCGGCCGGGGCGCTGGCGGGCATCAAGGTCATCGACCTGACGCGCGTGCTCGGCGGCCCGTACTGCACGATGATCCTGTCCGACCACGGCGCCGAGGTCATCAAGATCGAGCCGCCGCAGGGCGACGAGGTGCGCGACTGGGGCCCGCCCTTCGTGGAGCACGCGCCGGGCGAGCGCGATGCCAGCTACTTCATCGGTATCAACCGCAACAAGCGCTCCATCGCGCTCGACATCGGCAAGCCCGAAGGCCGCGCGGTGCTTCTGCGCCTGCTGGAAGGCGCCGATGTGCTGGTGGAGAACTTCAAGCCCGGCGGCATGGAGAAGTGGGGCCTCGGCTACGAGAAGGACCTCGCGCCGCGCTTTCCCGGCCTGATCCATTGCCGCATCTCGGGCTTCGGCGGCGATGGCCCGCTGGGCGGGCTGCCGGGGTACGATGCGATCCTGCAGGCGATGACCGGGCTGATGAGCGTGAACGGCGATCCCTCCACCGGGCCGATGCGGATGGGCACGGCGATCGTGGACATGGGCACCGGGCTCTATTCCGCGGTCGGCATCCTGATGGCGCTGCACGAGCGCAGCCGGTCGGGGCGCGGGCAGTATCTCGACATGACGCTGTACGACTGCGGCACCGCGCTGCTGCACCCGCAGGCGCCCAACTACTTCCTGAACGGCAAGCGGCCGATGCCGACCGGCAACCCGCATCCGAACCTGGTGCCCTACGACAAGTTCCCGACGAAGACCTGCGAGATCTTCATCGCGAGCGGCAACAACGGCCAGTTCCGCAAGATGACGGAGATGATCGGCCGCCCGGAACTCGCGGACGATCCGCGCTTCGCCTCCAACGGCGACAGGCTGATCAACCGCGATGCGCTGACCGCGGCGCTGCGCGAGGCGTTCTCGGCGCTGGATGGCTACGAGATCTCCGACAAGCTGATCCGCGGCGGCGTGCCGGCGGGGCCGGTCCTGCCGGTGGACGAGACGATGACCGCGCCGCACACGCTGCACCGGGAGATGGTGACGGAACTCGGGGAGTACCGGGGCCTGGGGACGCCGATCAAGATGTCCCGCACCCCCGGCGGCACCCGCGCCGCGCCGCCGCGCTTCGGCGAGCATGGGCAGGAGGTGCTGGAGAAGCACGGCTTCACCGAGGACGAGATCGCGGCGCTGCGGGAGAGCGGCGTGCTGCTCGACCGGCGGCGTACCTGAGCCGGCTCTCGCCCTCCCCGTAACCATGATCGGAGACGCCATGCGCGCGACCAAAGCCGCTGTCCTGCTCGCCTGCCTCGTCGCCATCCTGCCGCGTGCCGCGCCGGCGCAGCAGCCGCCGGTGCCGGAGCAGATCGTGGATGCGATGGACAAGGTGTACGGCGTCCACAAAGGCTTCCGCGCCAACCACGCGAAGGGCGTGGTGGCGGAAGGCACGTTCACGCCCTCGGCGGAAGCAGCCTCCTACAGCCGCGCCGTCCTGTTCGCCGGCCCTGCCGTGCCGGTGACGGTGCGCTTCTCGGACGCGACCGGCCTGCCGACGCTGCCCGACGGCGCGCCCAATGCGAATCCGCACGGCATGGCGATCAAGTTTCACCTGCCGGGCGGCACGGACACCGACATGGTGCTGAACTCGCTGAAGTTCTTCCCGGTCGCGACCGGCGAGGACTTCCGCGACCTGCTGCTCGCGGCGGCCGCAAGCCCGCCCGACGCGCCCAAGCCCACCGCGGTCGAGAAGTTCCTGGCGGCGCATCCGTCAGCGCCCGCCGCGCTCGCCACCGTCGCGACGCCGGACAGCTTCGCCGACGAGGAATATTACGGGGTCGATGCATTCTTCCTGGTGGACAAGGCGGGGGCCAAGCACGCCGTCCGCTACATCATGCAGCCGGAGAAGGTCGTGCATCTCGACCCCGCTGAGGCCGCGAAGCGGGCGCCGGACTTCCTGGTGGCGGGGCTCGCGAACCGTCTGGCGAAGGGGCCGGCGGTCTTCCACCTGAAGGCGCAGTTGGCGGAGCCCGGCGATCCCATCACGGACGCCACCAAGCCCTGGCCCGCCGAGCGCAAGCAGATCGACCTCGGCGTGCTGACCGTCACGAAGGTCGCGGCGGACAGCGCGGCGGCGGAGAAGGCGCTGCTTTTCCTTCCGGGCCGCCTGATCGACGGGATCGAGGCATCGGACGATCCGCTGATCGCGGTCCGCGACGGGGCCTATCCGATTTCGTTCGCGCGACGCCTCAGATAGCGCCAGGCGGGAGGCGGACAGGGGCGGAGGCGGGGGCGGGACCTGTCGCGGTCCCGGCGCGGCCGGTATGACCGGCCGTGCGCCCGGCGCTTGCGGCGGGCAGGTAGAGGACGACGGTTGTGCCGCGTCCCGCCGTGCTGCTGATCGTCGCGGCGCCGTGCGACTGCTGCGCGAAGCCGTGGACCATGCTGAGCCCGAGGCCGGTCCCCTTCTCCGGCCCCTTGGTCGTGAAGAACGGCTCGAACGCCTTCGCCGCAACCTCCGCCGCCATCCCGGTGCCCGTATCGCGGATCGTGACGGCGCCGAACGTCCCCATGAGGCCGGCCGGGTCGCCCGTCAGTTCCCTGAGGTCCGCCCGCAGCGTCAGCGTGCCGCCCGCCGGCATCGCATCGCGGGCATTCAGGCAGATGTTCAGGATGGCCAGTTCCAGCTGGTTCTCGTCTGCCTGGACGGAGCAATCCGCGGCCCCGCGCTCCCTCTTCAGGGGGATCCCCGACCCCAGGGCTTGGCGGAGCATCGGCTCCATGCCGTCCAGGACGGTGTTCAGTTCCAGGGTTTCGACGCACAGCGGATGGTGCCGCGCGAAAGCCAGCATCGTTTTTATGGCGCCCATGCCGCGGTTCGCCGCGTCGGTCGCCAGCCGTATCAGCTTGGCGTCCGAGGCGGTGACGCGGTCCTTAAGCAGTTCCAGGGTGCCCATTACCACCGTCAGGACGTTCCTGAAGTCGTGGGCGATGCCGCCGGTGATCTGTCCCAGGGCCTCCATCTTCTGCGACTGCCGCAGATGCTCTTCGATGGCGGCGCGGTGCTCGATTTCCTCGCCCAACTCCTTGGCGGTTCTGCGCCACTTCTCAAGGGCAACCGCCTCGCGGCGCGCCTCCCAGGCCGTGATGACGGCCATCGTCGTCAAAAGCAGCGCCGCGGCGCCGAACAGAATGCCGTAGCGGGCCATGTGGGTCCGCCAGACGCCAAGCACCTCGTCGACACTGTCGCCATGGCCGACATAGACGGGAAAGCCTTCGACCTTCTGGAAGGCGAACAGGCGCTCGACGCCATCGACGCTGGAACGGACGCGGCGAAAGCCGGAATCGGCGGATTCGATGGCTTGCAGGAAGGCGCTGGTGGCAGTCAGCGGCGGCGTTTGCGGGCTGTTCGGCGGATCGCGCGCCAGGATGACGCCGTCCCGGCGGATCAGGGTGCTGGCCGCGCCGGGCCTGGGATCGACGTGGTTCCAGAACTGTATGAAGTAGGATGGCAGGGCGGACACGACGATCACGCCGTCGAATTCGCCGGATGGCGCCGACCGCCTGATTGCGACATTGAAGATGTCGTCGGCGAACACGCGCCCGTGGACGAGTTGGCCGATGAACAGGGGCGGGCCGTGCCCGCGCAGCGCGCGGAAGTAGTCCCGGTCCGAGACGCCGACCTGGGGGGGCGGGAACCCCGCGCTGCCGTTGCGGATAGCCCCCGTGCGATCTGCGAGCCAAAGCGATTGGATCTGCGGGTAGCGCTGCACGAGCCGGCGGAGATAGAGCCAGATCTCCTCGGAATCCGCGATTTCCTGCCAGGTCATGCCGCGGATGCGCTGGTCGATGAGGTTGGCGACGAGGCTATGCGTCTCGAAAAGGTTGCGCGCGTGCTCCTCGTAGGTCCTGGTGGTGTTGACGACGTTCTGCTCCGCCTGCTCCATGACCGAGGCGCGGTCGTCCCACGCGATCAGGCCGAACAGGAGCATTGGCAGCACGATGGCGCCGGCGATCAGCAGGACCGGCCATCGCCGGGCGGCGCGCAGCATGTGCAGGGCTCTACGGCGGAGCGTGCCAGGGCTATCCGGTGCGCCATCGCCGGTTGCCCAGCTTTGCGCCGTCGTCGGGAGCGCCTCTGGCGATCCTTCGCAACGCAACCGACGAAGTTTCATTGCCGACCAATATAATCGGTAGGCGTTCCTGACAATCGGGAATCGTGGCCGTGCGCCCGCCCTCGCGGCGCGCTCGTCTCATCCGGCGCTCCCGATCAATCAGGGAGTGCGCGCCTTGGACTTTTTGCGACTGTGTGCCGGCTTTTACTTCATCCAGGATCGTTGGCGACAGGATGGACGAACCAGCGCAATGCGATGGTTATGCGGGCTCTGACTCTGCATCGGCGGGGCCTTCGGCCTCGCGCTGCAATCTCCGATAGCTGCGTACGCTGAACGGCAGCATCCCCAGGTAGGCGGCCCCGCCCAGCGCGAAGGCGGCCCAGGGATCCGCCACCAGCAGCGCCGCGGCCAGGCCGAAGCCCAGCAGCGTCGGCAGCACGTATTCCGACGGCACCTTGAAGTTCTTGAAGCTCCACACCGGCAGCGTGGAGATGCACAGCAGGGCGGTGCCCACCAGCATCACCGCGCTCACCAGGGGATGGCGCGCGACCGCCAGCAGCCAGTCCCAGCCCAGCGCCTTCGCCTCCAGCCCGACGAACAGCGGCAGCAGCACCACCCCCGCACCGGCGGGCGCGGGCACGCCGGTGAAGAAGTTGTAGGCGTAGGCGTGGCTCGGCGCGCTATCCAGCGAGGCGTTGAAGCGGGCGAGCCTGAGCGCCATGCAGACCGCGAACATCAGGCAGGGCATGAAGCCGAACCCGCCCGCGCGGTCGAGCGACCACAGATACAGCACGAAGGCGGGGGCGACGCCGAAGCACAGGAAATCCGACAGGCTGTCGAACTCCGCGCCGAAGCGCGAGACCGCCTTCAGGAGCCGCGCGAGGCGCCCGTCCAGCCCGTCGATCACGCCCGCCACCGCGATCGCGATCGCCGCCGCGCCGAACCGCGCGTCGAGCGCGTAGCGCATCGCCGTCAGCCCGGCGCACAGGCCGATCAGCGTCATGATGTTGGGGATCATCCGGTTGAAGGACGGTCCCTTGAAGCGCGGGCGCGAGCGCGGACGCAGCCGCCGCCGCAGCCGCCGCATCGGCGAAACCCGCTCGGGCGCCGACGCCGGCGCGGGCGTTGGCGGCCAGTCGTTTCGCGGCGCGAGGCTCATGCGTCCAGCTCCGCGATCACGGTTTCGCCGCCGATCATGGTCTGGCCCTCGGCCACCAGCGGTCGCACGCCGGGCGGCAGATAGAGGTCGGTGCGGCTGCCGAAGCGGATGATGCCGAACCGGGCGCCCGCCTGCACGGTGTCGCCTTCGCGCAGGCTGCACACGATCCGCCGCGCGATCAGGCCGGCGATCTGCACCACCGCCATGTCGCGCCCGTCGGGCAGGCGCAGCGCGACGGCGTTGCGCTCGTTCTCGTCGGACGCCTTGTCGAGCGCGGCGTTCACGTAGGCGCCGTGGCGGTAGGCAATGCGCGTCACCGTGCCGTCGGCGGGGATGCGGTTCACATGCACGTCGAGCACCGAGAGGAAGATGCCGACCCGCCAGCGCGGCTCCGGCCCTAGGCCCAGCTCGGCCGGCGGCACGGCGGGCGCGACCGAGACCACGTGCCCGTCGGCCGGCGACAGCACGGCGCCCGGGCGGCCCGGCGGATAGCGCTCGGGGTCGCGGAAGAAATACAGGCAGAACAGGGTGAACAGCAGGCCGAGCCAGACGAGCCACGCCCCCAGCGCGACGCCGAGCGCGATGGCGACGATGCCGGCCAGGATGAAGGGCCGGCCCGCCGGGTGCGGCGGCGCCAGGACCATGCGCAGCGTGTCGGTCATCGCCATGGGTCGGGTCTCGCGGGGTTCGTCACCGGCTCGGCAGCGTGAAGGCCTGGCCCGGATAGATCTTGTTGGGGTCGCGGATCTGCGACTGGTTCGCCTGATAGATCACCGTATAGCGCAGGCCGGAGCCGTAGCCGAGCCGCGCGAGCCGCCACAGGCTCTCCCCGGGCATGACGATCACGCGGCTGTCGCCCATCGCGGTCACGCCGAGCTGCTCGCGCTGGAACGGCAGCTCGATCCGCGCCGTCACCGCGCCCTTGGCGTCGATCTGGTCGATCCGCAGCGTGTGCGGCCCGACCGGCACCGGGCCGGAGGCGGCCAGCGTCCAGCGCCCGGCCGCGTCGGCGGTGGCGTCGCCCACCGGCGCGTCGTCCACATAGACGCGCACCGCGCGGCCCGGCGGGGCGGCGCCCGCGAAGCGCAGCACGCCGCGCTCGTCGTAATCGACGGTCGCGAGCCCCAGGCCGCGCTCCTTCGAGGCGGATGCGGCCGGCGCGGCGGGAGTCGGGGGGGCCTGCAAAACGCGCGACGCCGCTCCCGGCTGCGCCAGCAGCGCGATTGCCGGCGCGGCCGATGTCGTTGGAACGACGGCGACCACCGATCCGGCGCTGGCGACCTCGGGCGCGCCGGGCAGGCGTTCCGAAAGGGTCAGCTCGTGCCCCCCCGGCGGTAGCGACGCGTCGGTCGTCATTGCCCAGGCGCCGCTTGCATCGGCGGTGGCGTGGCCGACCGGCTTGCCGTCGGCCAGCACCGACACCTCCGCCCCCGGCGCGGCGCGCCCGGCCAGCACGGCGTCCCCGTTCGGCGCGATCCGCACAATATCGAAGGACGGCGGCGGCGGTCCGGGCGGCGGGCTCGGGGCCGGGGCGGGGTGGGGCGGCGCGAGGGCCGGCGCCGCCGGGCCGCGGAGGTTCGCCGCCTGCTGTCTGAGGTGCGCGACGCGCAGGCCGAACACCGCCGCCGCGGCCAGGACGACGAGTCCCAGCAGCGCGAGGACGAGCGGCCAAGCGGCGCGCCGCCCCGCCGGGGTGCCGGACCCGTTCATCGACGGGACCCTAAGGCCGCTGCCACGGGCCTGCAATCGTTACAGGCAATCTTTCTTAGATGGACGATCGCGCGCGGGCGTCTTCCGCACTGCGGCGTCGCCCCCATAGTCTGCTGGTCGGAAGCGGAGGATCGGGATGGACCGAAGGGTGGCGCTGCGGCCGGTGAAGGTGTGGGACGCGCCGGTGCGGCTGTTCCACTGGGCGATCGTGCTGCTGGTCGGGTTCAGCTGGCTCAGCATCGAGGAAAGCTGGATGCAGCTGCATTTCCTGTCCGGCTACACGATCCTGGCGCTGCTGATCTTCCGCATCGTCTGGGGCGTGATCGGCAGCGACACGGCGCGCTTCTCCCGCTTCCTCGGCAGCCCGGCGGCGGCGCTTCGGCACCTGTCGCATTTCCGCCGCCGCGAGCCCGACCTGGAGGTGGGCCACAACGCGGCGGGGGGCTGGATGGTGCTGCTGATGCTGCTGCTGCTCCTGGTACAGGCCGGCAGCGGGCTGTTCGCGAACGACGACGTGATGAACGAGGGGCCACTCGCGCATCTCGCCGGCAAGGCGCTCAGCGACCGGCTGACCTCCCTTCACGGCCTGACGTTCACGCTGGTACAGATCGCCGTCCTGCTGCATGTGCTGGCGGTGATCGCCTACGCCGTGGTGAAGCGCCAGGACCTCGTGCGCCCGATGGTCACCGGCGTGAAGCGGCTGCCGGCCACCGTCCCCGCGCCGCGGCTTGGCCGGCTATGGACGGCGCTGTCGCTGCTCGGCGCCGCCGCGCTCGCGGTGGTTCTGCTGGTGAACGTCGCCGGACGCTGACCCGCCCGGCGGCCGGTCAGCTGCGCACGCGATAGGAGCGGTGGCAGGCGACGCAGGCGTCGCCGACCGTCTTCAGTTGCGACGCGAAGGCGGCGCGGTCGCCTGCCTCGGCGGCCTGCTTCAGCGGCCCTGCGGCATCCGCCAGCGCCTTCGCGTCCTTCGCGAATCCGGCCGCGTCGCTCCAGATCTCGGGCT
>JAFEFJ010000159.1 GCA_018240635.1 Pseudomonadota bacterium
GGCCTGTTCATCCTGATGAACGGCGGCACGGCGGCGCAGGCGCTGGCGCAGTTGTCCTGGCGGTTCGGACATTTCAGCCGCTCCCGCACCGGCATCTTGGACGCCTTCTTCGTGCGCTATGCCGCCGAGGGCGAGGGCCGCAAGCCGTTCCTGGAGTGGGTGCGCGACGACTACGACGAGATGGCGCTGCGGCGCGACTTCACCGCCGGCGGCCTGTCGAGCTTCGTCAACGACCGCCTTCTGGCGCGGGAATAGTCAGCCCGCCACCGGCTCCAGCACCACCACCGGAATCTCCCGCGTGGTCTTCTTCGCGTAGTCGGCGTAGGGCGGCCAGAACTTCACCGCCTTCTCCCACAGCCGCGCGCGCTCCTCGCCCGCGGTGGTGCGGCCGCGCGCCTTGTATTTCTTGGTGCCGACCTGGACTTCGACTTCCGGGTGGGCCTGCATGTTGCGGTACCAGCCGGGATGCTCCGGCGCGCCGCCCTTGGAGGCGACGATGAAAACCTTGCCGTTCTCCTCGCCGTAGAACAGGGGGAAGATGAACTGCTCGCCCGATTTCCGCCCTTTGGTGGTCAGCATCAGCGCGGGGACGGTCATTTCCGAGTAGCCGGGCGGCGTGACGACGTACATGTGCCCGTCGGTGCCGCCGCTGCTGAGGTAGCGGTTGGCGTGCTTGACCATCCATTCCGGCATGTTGGGCGCGAGCTTGGCGTCGGACATCCTTCGGTTC
The DNA here is from genome assembly GCA_018240635.1 of Pseudomonadota bacterium. Lineage (GTDB taxonomy): Bacteria > Pseudomonadota > Alphaproteobacteria > Acetobacterales > Acetobacteraceae > JAFEFJ01. Next base: position 731 of record JAFEFJ010000159.1, read on the forward strand.
CCCTGATCTTGGTACGGCTTCTACATGGGAAGCGGGCGCGCCGGTTTCAGGATGCGGCGGCGCCGAGGCGCGGCTGCGGCCGCACCTGCGCCGCGTGGCGCGGCGCCCGCTGCTCGTATTGCCGGCGCCGGCGCTGCATCATCTTCCAGGCAAGCCGCGTGCTGAGGTCGGAAAGCCGGCCACGCGGCTTCAGCCCCACCGCCTTGAAGATCATGCCCATGCCGCGCTCCAGGTGGCGCGGGCGGTAATGGGCCATCGCGCCCGCCATGTAGGACGCGATGCAGTCGGCGTGGCTGTAGGCGCTGTCCGCCGGCAGGTTGCCGCAGAAATACGCGAAGGCCAGCTCGTCGTCCTCGCTTTCGCCGATCCGTCCCAGCGCGATGCGCAGCCGGCGCAGCAGGCCGATGTTCTCGCGCGCCAGGTAGCGGCGCATGTGGTCGTAGAACAGCTTGAAGTGGCGGAACTCGTCGGCGGCGATCAGCCTGGCGATCTGCTGCAGCACCGGCTCCTCGGCCGCGTCGCCGAGGGCGGAGTAGTAGCTGGAGGTGCCGGTCTCCACCATGCAGCGGGCGATCAGCTCGCCGGTGCGCGAGCCGCGCACGGAGGCATCGGCATCGAGCGGGATCTGGTAGCCGGCCTTGTAGCGCGCGAAGGCGGCCTGATAGTCCCAGGACGGATCGGCGAGCATCGCCCAGCGGCCGAGCGCGTCGCCGTGCTGCACTTCCTCCTCCGCCCAGTAGTCCGCCGCCTGCCGGAAGTCCGGATCGTCGGCGAAGACGCGGTTGAGATAGATCGCGTAGTCGGTCCCGTTGCGCTCCACCATCGCCGCGGCCTTCACCAGCGGGATCAGGGACGGATCGACCTTGGCGGGATCGAAGCGGTCCCATGCGACCTGATCGATATGCCAGTGTTTCATCGGTCCTTCCTAAAGCGGCGCCGACTCCCACGCGAGGGGAGGCCGGCGCGGGCGGCTCGGGTAGCGCCTGCCGGTTCGCGGCGCAAGGGCAGGGCCGTCGCAGATGCGTGAGCGGCGGAGCGGCCGTGCCGAAACACATGCGGCCGGGACGAGCCCGGCCGCGATGCGAGACGAAAGCGTTAGCAGCGGCGGTTATGCCGCCTGCGCGGCCTCGATCATTGCGCGGGCGGACTGCATCTTGTCCATCGCGGCATCCAGCGCCGGAACGTCCATCTTGTCCGCCGCGTTGTATTCGGCCTCGGCGGCGGCCAGGCGGCGTTCGCCTTCGCTTCGCGAGACTTCCGCCAGTGGGATCGCCTCGTTCGCCAGCACCGTGCAGCGTTCCGGCGTGATCTCGGCGAAGCCGCCCGCCACGTAGAACTGGTCCGTCACGTTGTTGCCTTCGTAGAGACGGATGGTGCCGCCCCGCAGCAGCAGGATCATCGGCGAATGCTGCGGCAGCACGCCCATCTCGCCCTCGGCGGCCGGGATCACGACCATGTCCACCGGCCGCGATAGCAGCAGCTTCTCCGGGCTGACGATCTCAAGATCGAGCGGCATCGGATCAGGCCGTGGCCTTCATCGACTCGGCCTTCTTCACGGCTTCCTCGATGGTGCCGACCATGTAGAAGGCGGCTTCGGGCAGGTGGTCGTACTCGCCGGCGCAGATCGCCTTGAAGCTGCGCACCGTGTCGGCGATCGGCACGAACACGCCGGGGAAGCCGGTGAACACCTCGGCCACGTGGAAGGGCTGCGACAGGAAGCGCTGGATCTTGCGCGCGCGCGCCACGATCAGCTTGTCGTCTTCCGAAAGCTCGTCCATGCCCAGAATGGCGATGATGTCCTGCAGGCTCTTGTAGGTCTGCAGGATGCGCTGCACTTCGCGGGCGGTGGTGTAGTGCTCCTCGCCCACGATGCGCGGGTCGAGCGAGCGCGAGGTGGAGTCGAGCGGGTCCACCGCCGGGTAGATGCCCAGCTCCGCGATCTGGCGCGACAGCACGGTGGTGGCGTCAAGGTGCGCGAAGGACGTGGCGGGCGCCGGGTCGGTCAGGTCGTCGGCGGGCACGTAGATGGCCTGCACCGAGGTGATCGAGCCCTTGTTGGTGGAGGTGATGCGCTCCTGCAGCGCGCCCATGTCGGTGGCGAGCGTCGGCTGATAGCCCACCGCCGAGGGGATGCGGCCCAGCAGCGCCGACACTTCCGCGCCCGCCTGGGTGAAGCGGAAGATGTTGTCCACGAAGAACAGCACGTCCTGGCCTTCCTCGTCGCGGAAGTACTCCGCGAGCGTCAGGCCCGACAGGCCGACGCGCGCGCGCGCGCCCGGCGGCTCGTTCATCTGGCCGTAGACCAGCGCCACCTTGGAGCCTTCGGTGGTGCCCTCGCCGAGCTTGATGACGCCGGCGTCGATCATCTCGTGATAGAGGTCGTTGCCCTCGCGCGTGCGTTCGCCCACGCCGGCGAACACCGACACGCCGCCATGCGCCTTGGCGATGTTGTTGATCAGCTCCTGGATGAGCACGGTCTTGCCCACGCCGGCGCCGCCGAACAGGCCGATCTTGCCGCCCTTCAGGTACGGGGCCAGCAGGTCCACGACCTTGATGCCGGTCACCAGGATTTCGGCGGAGGTCGCCTGATCGGCGAAGGTCGGCGCGGCGCGGTGGATCGGATAGCGCATCTTGGCGCCGACCGGGCCACGCTCATCGATCGGGTCGCCGATCACGTTCAGGATGCGCCCCAGCGTCTCCGGCCCGACCGGAACCGAGATCGGCGCGCCGGTGTCCACGACTTCCTGGTTGCGCACCATGCCGTCGGTGCTGTCCATCGCGATGCAGCGCACGGTGCGCTCGCCCAGTTCCTGCGCGACTTCCAGGACCAGCGTGCGGTCGTCGATCTTGCAGGTCAGCGCGTTCTGGATGAAGGGCAGGTCGCCTTCGAACTGCACGTCGACGACGGCGCCCAGCACCTGCGTCACGCGCCCGACGATGTTGCTCGAACCTGACATGGCCTGTGTCCCTTACGCTGCGATCGCGACGTATCTCAGACGGCTTCGGCGCCGGAGATGATCTCGATCAGTTCCTTGGTGATGTTCGCCTGGCGCGCCCGGTTGTAGTTGAGCGTCAGGCGCTTGATCATGTCGCCCGCGTTGCGCGTGGCGTTGTCCATCGCGGTCATCCGCGCGGCGTGCTCGCCCGCGGCGCTTTCCAGCAGCGCACGGTAAGTCTGCACCGCGAGCGCCTGCGGTAGCAGCTTCGCGAGGATGGTCTCCTCGTCCGGCTCGAATTCGTAGATCGCCTGCGCGGCGCCGGCGGCCGGGGCTTCGGCGCCTTCCGGCATCGGCGCCGGGACCAGCCGCGTCTCGGTCGTGACCTGCGAGATCACCGAGCGGAACCGGTTGTAGATCACCGTGCAGACATCGAACTCGCCCGAGCCCAGCATCGTGGTGACGCGGACGCCGATTTCCTCGGCGTCGGCGAACTCGATGCGCTTGCGGCCCGCGTAGCTGATGTCGCCGATCAGGCGGCTGCCCATTTCGCGCTTCAGATAGTCGCGCCCCTTGCGGCCAACCGCCAGGATCTTGACCGTCTTGCCCTCGCGCTCCAGCGCCTGGGCAAGCTGGCGGGTCGCGCGTCCGACGTTGGTGTTGAACGCGCCGGCCAGGCCGCGATCGGCGGTGACGGCGATCAGCAGATGCGTCTTTTCCCCGCCCGTGCCGGCAAGCAGCGCCGGAGCGGTCGGGCTGCCCTGCACCGAGGCGGCCAGCGCGCCGAGCATCCGCTCCATCCGCTCGGCGTAAGGCCGCGCGGCTTCCGCCTGCATCTGCGCGCGGCGCAGCTTCGACGCCGCCACCATCTTCATGGCGGACGTGATCTTCTGCGTGGACTTCACGCTGTTGATGCGTGTGCGGAACGCCTTCAGGCTGGGCATCGGCTTCTACTCAGGCGAAGGACTTGGCGAAGCCGTCGAGGAACTCGGTCAGCTTCTTCTCGGTCTCCGGCTTGATCTCGCGGTCGTTGCGGATGGCGTCCAGGATGCCGGTGCCGCGCGCGCGCAGCTCGGCCAGCAGCCCGCTCTCGAAGGCGCCGATCCGGCCCACTTCGATCTTGTCGAGATAGCCGCGCACGCCGGCGAAGATCGCCACCACCTGTTCCTCGACCGGAACCGGGTTGTACTGCGGCTGCTTCAGCAGTTCGGTCAGGCGCGCGCCGCGGGCGAGCAACTGCTGCGTCGAGGCGTCGAGGTCCGAGGCGAACTGCGCGAAGGCCGCCATCTCGCGGTACTGCGCCAGTTCCAGCTTGATGCGGCCGGCGACCTGCTTCATCGCCTTGATCTGCGCCGCCGAGCCCACGCGCGAGACGCTGATGCCGACGTTCACCGCCGGGCGGATGCCGCGGAAGAACAGCTCGGTCTCAAGGAAGATCTGCCCGTCGGTGATCGAAATCACGTTGGTCGGGATGTAGGCCGACACGTCGCCCGCCTGCGTCTCGATCACCGGAAGCGCGGTCAGCGAGCCGGCGCCCATGGCGTCCGACATCTTCGCCGCGCGCTCCAGCAGGCGGGAGTGCAGGTAGAACACGTCGCCCGGATAGGCCTCGCGTCCCGGCGGGCGGCGCAGCAGCAGCGACATCTGGCGGTAGGCGACGGCCTGCTTGGACAGGTCGTCGTAGAAGATGACGGCGTGGCGGCCGTTGTCGCGGAAGAACTCGCCCATCGTGCAGCCCGTGTAGGGCGCGAGGAACTGCATCGGCGCGGGGTCCGATGCGGTCGCGGCGACGACGATGGAGTACTGCATCGCGCCGTTTTCCTCCAGCGTGCGCACGAGCTGCGCGACGGTGGAGCGCTTCTGCCCGACGGCGACGTAGATGCAATAGAGCTTCTTCGACTCGTCGGACCCGGCGTTGATCGCCTTCTGGTTGATGATCGTGTCGATGATCACCGCGGTCTTGCCGGTCTGGCGATCGCCGATGATCAGCTCGCGCTGGCCGCGGCCGATCGGGATCAGCGCGTCGATCGCCTTCAGCCCGGTCTGCATCGGCTCGTGCACCGACTTGCGCGGGATGATGCCGGGCGCCTTCACCTCAACGCGGCGGCGCTCCGCGTACATGATCGGGCCCTTGTCGTCGATCGGGTTGCCCAGGCCATCGACCACGCGGCCGAGCAGGCCGTCGCCAACCGGCACGTCGACGATCGATCCGGTGCGCGCGACGGTGTCGCCTTCGCGGATCTGCTTGTCGTCGCCGAAGATCACGACGCCGACATTGTCGGTCTCGAGGTTGAGCGCCATGCCGCGCAGGCCGGCGCCGGGGAACTCGACCATCTCGCCGGCCATGACGTTCTGCAGGCCGAACACGCGGGCGATGCCATCGCCCACGGACAGGACCTGGCCGGTCTCGGCGACGTTCGCCTCGGTGTCGAAGCTGGCAATCTGCTTCTTGAGGATCTCCGAGATCTCGGCGGGGCGGATCTCCATCAGGCGGCTCCCTTCATGGCGAACTGCAGACGCTGCAGCCGGGATTTAAGGCTTGTGTCGTAGAGGCGGGCGCCGATGCGGAGCACCATGCCGCCGAGCAGGCTCGGATCGACGGTTTCGGCGATGTTGACGTTGCCGTAGCCGGCTTCGATCAGCCGCGCGAGCAGTTGCTGGCGCTGCAGATCGGTCAGTGGATGCGCGGTCGTCACATAGGCGGTGACGATGCCGCGCTTCTGCGCGACCAGGGCCGAGAAGGCGGACACGATCTCGCGCAGGTAGCGCAGGCGGCGGTTGCTCGTCACGACGCCGACGAAATCCTGCACCGGCTTGCCGAACCCTTCGCCCGACAGCACGGCGGTGGCGGCGGTGCGGGCCTGGTTCACGTCGATCAGCGGGCTGCCCATCAGGCGGCGGAAATCCGCGCTCTGGTCGATCAGCCGGCCGAGCGATTCCATGTCGGCGACGACGGCCGAGAGCGCGTTGATATCTTCCGCATGGGCATAAAGAGCGGCGGCGTAACGGTCGGCCATGCCGCCACCGGTCGAAATGGTCGTGCCGCCAGACGCCACGAATGAGTTCCCGTTCTGCAGGGCCGCGCGAGGATGGGGGCGTTCGAGGACCGGCCGCCCCAGCCGGTGCGCGCCTCTAGCATGGGGGGTGGTGGCACGCAACTCGCGGGCCGGTGCGCATGGCGGTTTTGTTGCCGCCATGCGCGCGCCCGGCTCAGGCCAGCCGGTACTCGATGATCGAGCCGTCCTTGGCCACCGCCCGCAGCGCCGACCAGACCGAGTGCCGGTCGTACCAAAGATCAAGCGTCGCCGGCCCGGTCAGTTGATACCATTGCGCCGGGATGTTGGCGCCGGCGGCGTCAATGGTTGCGGTGCCGCGGTCGGCGACGGCGAAGCGCATCAGTTCCCCGTTCTCCGGGTTGATGGAGGGCGCGCGCAGTTCCGCGGGATTCCAATGCGTTGCGGCGATCGCGCCGGCAGGCGCGCGGTAGCGGCCCGATTTCGACCCGTCCACAACCAGCCCCTGGCCGTCCGCCTTCGCCTCCATCCAGGCCTGGGTGCCGTCGTTGTCGGCCTTGGACATCACGGACACCAGGCGTCCGTTCTCCCATTGTTCCACGGTGCGCATCGTGTAGCGGAACAGGGTGATCGGGCCGAGGCCGACGGCGAAATCCACCGCGGTGCGCACCGTCAGCGCGCCGCCATTGGCGTCGAATTGCAGCTTGTGCGTGCCGATCCGGCTGTCCTTGCGGAATGCCTCGAAAGTCAGCCGCATGGTCTGCGGCACGCCGGCCGGAAGCGGCCCGGCGGCGTGCGCCACGGCCGGGGCCGCCAGGCCCAGCGCCAGGCCGCCCGCGGCCCGCAGGATGCCGCGCCGGCCCGTGCGGAACGCATCGAAGTCCCTGTGCTGCATGGTCGGTTGCTCCATCGGTCTGGGGACCTGTCCGGTCCGGTCTGCACTCCTTACGTGCCCGGTGAGGAAATGGATCGCGCCCGCGCGTTCGCAATCGCGTCAGCCGCGCGCACCGGCGCCGGTTCGGGCCGCCCGGTTGAAGGCCCCGCCCCCTGCCACTAGCTTCCCCGCAGCAAGTGGGGGACGGGACGGTGCTGAAACTCGGGTACAAAGCCTCGGCGGAGCAGTTCGCACCGGGACCGTTGCTGGAGTTCGCGGTGCTGGCCGAGCAGGTGGGGTTCGATTCCGCCTTCATCAGTGACCATTTCCAGCCCTGGAAGCACACCGACGGGCACGCGCCCAACTCGCTCGTCTGGCTCGGCGCGCTGGGCGCGCGCACCAGCCGGATGGTGATGGGCACCTCGGTGCTGACCCCCACCTTCCGCTACCACCCCTCAATCGTCGCGCAGGCCTTCGGCACGCTGGGCTCGATGTTCCCCGGCCGCGTGATCCTGGGCATCGGCACCGGCGAGTCGCTGAACGAGGTGCCGTCCACCGCGATGGAATGGCCCGACTTCAAGGAGCGCTTCGCCCGCCTTCGCGAGTCGGTCCGGCTGATGCGCGAGCTGTGGACGACCGAGCGCCTCAGCTTCGAGGGCGAGTACTACCGCACGCAGAACGCCACGATCTACGACCGCCCCGATCAGCCGGTGCCGATCTATGTCGCCGCCGCCGGGGCGATGGTGGCGAAGTATGCCGGCCGCGCGGGGGACGGGTTCATCTGCACCTCCGGCAAGGCATGGGATCTCTATACCCAGACCCTGCTGCCGAACGTGGAGGAAGGGCTGAAGGCCGCCGCCGCGCCGAAGCCGGGCTACGAGCGGCTGATCGAGATGAAGGTTTCCTTCGACACCGACAAGCAGCGCGCGCTGGAGGACACCCGCCACTGGGCGGCGCTCGCGCTGTCGGGGGAGGAAAAGATGTCGGTCGAGGACCCGCGCGAGATGGAGCGGCTGGCCGACGCGTTGCCGGTCGAACGCGCGGCGAAGCGCTGGATCGTTTCGTCCGATCCCGACGAACACGTGGAGAAGATCAAACCGTACATCGACCTGGGCTTCCGGCATCTGGTGTTCCACGCGCCCGGGCCGGATCAGGCGCGCTTCCTGAAGCTGTACGGCGAACTCGTGCTGCCGAGGCTGCGCCGGCAATTCGGCTGATCCGCGCCGCGCGATGAGCGCCCCCATATGAGCGAAGCTGGCTCGTTGGAGCTGTTCGCGCCCTCGGGACTGCCGATGGTGCGCGAAGGCGACAACCTCGTTGCCATCATCGGCGATGCGCTCGCCGCCCACGCGCCGCGTGACGGCGACGTGGTGGTGGTGGCGCAGAAGATCGTTTCTAAGGCCGAAGGCCGCACGGTCGAAGTCGCCTCCGTCACGCCGTCGGCGCGCGCCGTCGAACTCGCGGCTGAGATCGGCAAGGACCCGCGGCTGGTCGAGATCGTGCTGAGCGAGTCCAAGCGCGTCGTGCGCAGCCGGCCCAACCTGCTGATCGTCGAGCATCGGCTGGGCTACGTGATGGCGAATGCGGGCGTCGATCAATCGAACGTCGCCCCGCAGGACGGCACGGCGCGCGCGCTGATGCTGCCGCGCGACCCGGACGGCAGCGCCGAGGCGTTGCGCGCGGGCCTCTCCGCCCGCTTCGGCGCGCGCATCGCGGTGATCGTCAACGACAGTTTCGGCCGCGCGTGGAGGCGCGGCACGGCGGGCGTTGCGATCGGCGCAGCGGGGCTGCCCTCGCTCGTCGATCTGCGCGGCTCGCCCGACCTGTTCGGCCGCACGCTGGAAGTCAGCGTCATCGGCTTCGCCGACGAGATCGCCGCCGCCGCCTCCCTGCTGA
>JAFEFJ010000015.1 GCA_018240635.1 Pseudomonadota bacterium
CGCGCGAAGGCGAGCATCCGCTGGGTCAGCGCGGCCGCGCGCGCCACGCTCTGCCGCGCCGTGCCGGCGATTCGCAGCACGTCCTGCGTGCGCCCGTTCGCGGCATGGCGCTCGATCAGCGCAATGCAGCCGGAGATCGCCTGCAGCACGTTGTTGATGTCGTGCGCGACGCCTCCGGTGAGCCGGCCGATCGCCTCCATCTTCTGCGCCTGATGCAGACGCTCCTCGCTGGCGCGCAGCGCGGCGTCGGCTTCCCGCATCTGCGCGGGCGAGGGCAGCGCAAGGGCCTGCGGCAGCATCTGCCACAGCGCGACGGCGGTGAACACGGACACGATGGCGGTTGCCAGCTTCCAGACGCCCTCGATCCCGTAGGCGGGCACCCAGAGCGTCAGCACCGCGAGGAAATGCCCGGTGCCGCAAAGGAAGATGAAGGCGGCGAAGAGCAGGAAGACCGGCCGGAACACCAGATCGCGCCGCCGCCGGATGAAGACGAACAGCGCCGACGGAATCGTCAGATAGGCAAGCCCGACGGCGATGTCCGACACGGCATGGAGCCAGAGCAGCCCCGGCTCCCACATCAGGCAGAAACCGTGCGGCGTCAGTCCCGAGGGATCGAACAGCCAGCGCGAAACGGAATCCAGCATCGGTTGGCACCCAGGATCTGTGCACACGCGCAAAGGCGGGCGGGCTGCGGCTTCACGGCGGAGGATGGGCGAAGCGACGGCCTGCCGCGCGGCCGCCGCCATCGGAGGCGGCGGGTGTGCGGGGGATGCAACCTAGCGCAGGCCGAGGCCGCGCGCGATGATGCCGCGCAGGATCTCGCGCGTGCCGCCCTGGATCGACAGGCGCGGCGCGTTCATCAGCCCGCGCGAGAGCATCGCCACGTACGCGTCCGCCGCGCTCAGGTCGGGTTCCGCGTTGAACACGAGACGCGCGACCTCGGGGATTTCCTGCTCGTAGCGGGTGCCGAGATCCTTGACGATGGCGGCTTCGACGTTGGGCTGCTGGCCGGCCTGCACCATGCCCGCGATGGAGAGCGACATGCGCCGCAGCGTGAGCAGGTGCGTGATCAGCCGCCCCGTCGCCGTGGCCGCCGAGGGATCGGGGTCTTCGCCGCCCATGCGCACCATGTCGGCGAGCAGCTTGAACAGCACGAGGAAGCGGTCCGGCGCGCTGCGCTCGAAGGCAAGCTCGCTCATCACCTGCTGCCAGCCGTCGCCCACCTTGCCGAGCACGCGGTCCTCGGGGACGAAGAGGTCGGTGAGGAAGATCTCGTTGAAGTGGTGCTCGCCCAGCATGTTGATGACGGGGCGCACCTCGATCCCCGGCGACTTCATGTCCACCAGGAACTGCGTCGCGCCGCTGTGGCGGTCCACCTCGTCCTTGCCCGCCTCGGACATGCGGCAGAACAGGATCATGTAGTCCGCGAGATGGGCGTTCGACGTCCAGAGCTTCGTGCCGTTGACGAGATAGCCGCCCTGCACCGCGACCGCGCGGGTGCGGGTGCCGGCGAGGTCGGAGCCGGAGTTCGGCTCGCTCATGCCGATGGCGAAGGCAAGCTCGCCCGCCGCGATCCTGGGCAGGAAGAACTGCTTCTGCTCCTCGGTGCCGAATTTCAGGATGTTCGGCCCGCTCTGCCGGTCGGCTACCCAGTGCGCGGTGACGGGCGCGCCGTGCGCCAGCATCTCCTCGATCATCACGTAGCGTTCGAGGGAGCTGCGTTCGTGCCCGCCGTACTGCTTCGGCCAAGTCATGCCGAGCCAGCCCTTCGCGGCCACCTTGCGGCTGAAGTCGCGGTCGAAGCCGCCGTGCATCGGGCGCAGGCGGTCGCGGTGCTGGGCGAGGAAGTCGCGCACTTCCTCGCGCAGCGCGAGGGCGGCGGGCGGCAGCTCGACGGCGTCGAATCGGAAGCCCGCGAGCGACATGGCGGTCAGCGGCCCTTGAAGTCGGGCGCGCGGCGCTCGTTCATCGCCTTGACGCCTTCCTTGAAGTCGGCGGTGGCGCGCAGCCAGTCCTGCTCGACCAGCTCGCGCTCGGTGGCGGCTTCCACTTCCTCGGCGAGGCCGCGGCGCACCGTCTCGCGCGTCGCCATGAGGGCGAGCGGGCCGGAGATCGCGATGTCCTCGGCGAAGGCGATGGTGGCTTCGCGCAGTTCCTCCATCGGCACGAGCTTGTCGGCCATGCCGATCGCCACCGCCTCGTCGCCCGGCACGCGGCGGCCGGTGTAGAACAGCAGCGCCGCCTTCTGCTTGCCGACCAAGCGCGGCAGCGTGGCGGTGAGGCCGAAGCCGGGATGGAAGTTCATCCGCGTGAAGTTGGCGGAGAAGCGGGCTTCGGCGCAGGTGACGCGGAAATCGGCCGAGAGCGCGAGGCCGAGCCCGCCGCCGATCGCGGCCCCCTGCACCGCCGCCACGATGGGCTTGCGGGTGCGGAACAGGCGGATGCCTTCCTTGTAGAGATGCTTGCGCAGCCCGCCGCCCTTTTCGGAGGCGGTGCCGGTGTCGGGCCGGTTCGCGAGATCGGCGCCGGCGCAGAAATTCTTCCCCTGCGCGCACAGCACGACGACACGGATCTCCGGTTCGCGGTCGAACGCCTCGGCGGCGTCGGCGATTTCGGCGATCAGGTCGCGGTCGAAAAAATTGTTGGGCGGACGGCGGATTTCGATGATGCCGATATGCCCTTTGCGATCGACGCCGATGTCGCGGTACGCGGTCATGTGCAGTGTTCCCTCCGGCCCGGGCAGCGCCCGGATACGCGCGACACTCCACCCCACCGCAGGGGTTCTGGCAACCCGCCCGCGTGCGCACCGATGCGCGTCCGGCGGGACTTGACCGGCGGGGCGTGAAAGATTATTTTCTTAGAGACGTTCCGTGACCGGGGATGCGCGTGCGGGCATTTTTCTGCCCGGTCCCTGTTCGGGTCATGGTCGGCGCGGGCCGCGTCAGGACGGCCGGTACCACGCCGGGCGGCGCTTCTCGCGGAAGGCGGCGGTGCCTTCGCGGGCTTCGGCGGTGGCGCGCTGGGTCCAGCTTTCGTGGGCGAGCAGGGTCATCTCCCGCTCCGACAGCAGCAGGCCGTTGGCGCCCAGGAAGGACCGTTTCGTCATCGCGATGGCATCCGGCGCGCCGAGCAGGATGGCGTCGATGACGGATGAAACCTTCTCCTCCATCCGCTCGGCCGGAACCACTTCGTGCACGAGGCCGATGCGGCAGGCCTCGGCGGCGTCGAACCGTTCGCCGGTGAGCGCGTAGCGGCGGGTGTGGCGCAGCCCCATCGCGTGGACCATGTGGGTGGAGATCGGCGTCGGCGCGACGCCCACGCGCACCTCGGTCAGGCCGAACAGGGCATCGGGCGTGGCGAGCGCCACATCGACGCAGCACACCATGCCGCAGCCGCCGCCGAAGCACGCGCCTTTCACGACGGCGACGGTGGGCTTCGGAAACTCGTTGAGCAGCTGGCACGCCCGCGTGGTGGCCATCGAGGCGGCGAAGTTCTGCTCCGGCGGATACTGCGTCGCGCGGTTCAGCCAGTTGATGTCCGCGCCCGCCTGGAAATGCTTGCCCGCGCCGCGCAGCACCAGCGCGCGCACCGTCGGATCGGGAGCGAGGCGCTGCAATCCTTCGATCAGGGCGGCGAGCAGATCCTCGTCGTAGGCGTTGCCGACCTCGGGCCGGTTGAGCGTGACGGTGGCGATGCCGGCGGCATCGACCGACAGCTTCACGACATCGTTGCTCATGGTTCGATCCCGCTGCTTGCCAGGTTGGTGTTGGCCCCGCACAGCACGACGCCGACGCGCGCGCCCTCCGGCGGGACGAAGGCGCCGCACAGCAGGGCCGCGAAGGCGGTCGCGCCGCCGGGCTCGGCGACGATGCGCAGCCGGTCCCACAGCCAGCGCTGGGCGTCGCGGATCGCCGTGTCGGGGGCGGTGACGGCGCCGAGCCCGTAACGCTGGGCGGTGGCGAACATCAGTCCGCCCACCTGGCGGGCGCCAAGGCTGTCGGCCGCGATGCCGCCGACCTCCACCGGCACGGGCCGCCCCGCCGCGAGCGCGGCATTCAGCGTCGGACAGGAATGCGGCTCGACGCCGATCACCGCGGCGCGGCCGGCATACCAGCCGGCGATGCCGCCGATCAGCCCGCCGCCGCCGACCGCGACCAGCACATGCGTGAGGTCCGGGGCGTCGTGCTCGAACTCCAGCCCGACGGTGCCCTGCCCCGCCAGCACCTCGGCCTGATCGTAGGCATGGACCATCAGCGCGCCGGTCTCCGCCTGGCGGGCCTGGCAGGCGGCGAAGGCCTCGGCATAGGCCGCGCCGCCGCGAACCACGGTGGCGCCGTACCCATTTATGCGTAACAGCTTTGCCGCGGGCGTGGGTTCGGGGACGAAAATCTCCGCCCGCACGCCGCGCCGTTGCGCGGCCCAGGCGACCGCGGCGCCGTGATTGCCGCCGGATGCGGCGATCACGCCGGCGGGCGGAAGCGTGGCCAGCGCGATGCGATTGAGCGCGCCGCGCGCTTTGAAACTTCCCGTATGTTGCAGAAATTCAAGCTTAAGCGCGACGGGTTGGGATGTTCCCAGTTCGGAGGCGGCAAGTTCCAGAACCGGCGTGCGGCGCACCTGCCCGGCGAGTCGCCGCGCGGCGGCGGCAATATCCTGCATCTCGATCGGTGCCGGCCCGCTCATCGGCCGGACGCTCGCATGGCCGAAATCGCTCGACAAGGCGCTTCCTTTCCGAAGGCTAAGCGATCACATTCACCGCCCATGCAGATCCATGGAAGTTGCGCCGGACGCGACGGAACCGGCGTTCTGCTGATTGGACCGCCCGGTTCGGGCAAGTCCGATCTGCTTCTGCGTCTGCTGTCGCGCGGCTTCGATCTCGTTGCGGACGACCGCGTCGAGATCGAGTCGGGGATGGCGATCCCGCCCGCCGCGCTGGCAGGATTGCTGGAAGTGCGGGGCTTGGGAATCTTCCGCCTGCCATTCCGCGCGCCGGTGCGGCTTGCGCTGGTGGCGGACCTGACCGTCCTGCCCCCGCGCCTGCCCGAGCCCGCGCGCCATGCCGCGCTCGGTCTGCCGATGGTCGGCATCGACGCGGCCGCCGCCTCCGCCCCCGAACGGGTGGCGCTGGCGCTCGACTGCGCGCTCGGCCGGGTCGCGCAGCTTGCCGGAGCATTCGCGGCGTGAACGACAGCGGCCCGGTCCCGGCGCAGACGCGGGTGGTTCTTGTCACGGGCCTTTCCGGAGGCGGCAAGGCCTCCGCGCTGCGGGCGCTGGAGGATCTGGGCTATGCGGCGATCGACAACCCGCCGCTGGACATCCTGGAAGAACTGGTGCGCCGCCAGCAGGGTCGCTGCGCCGTGGGGGTGGACGCCCGCACCCGCGGCTTCGACGCCGAAGCGGTGAGCGCCACCGTGAAGCGGCTGCAGGCCGACCCGGCGGTGCGGCCCGAACTTCTCTACATGTGGGCCGACGAGGCGACGCTGCTGCGCCGCTACACCGAAACGCGCCGCCGTCACCCGCTGGCGCCGCAGGGCAGGGTCGCGGATGGCATCGCCGAGGAAATCGCGCGGACCGCGCCGCTTCGCGAACTGGCCGATCTGATCATCGACACATCCGACCTGCCGCTGCCGGCATTGCGCAGGCTGGTGGAGCGCCATTTCGGCGCCGAGAGCGATGCCGAGTCGGTGCGGATGGTTGTCTCGCTGATTTCGTTCAGCTATGCGCACGGCCTGCCGCGCGAAGCGGATCTGGTATTCGATGCCCGCTTTTTGCGTAACCCGCATTACGTGCCCACATTGCGCCCGTTGACCGGGATCGACCCCGAAGTGGGCGCGTTCGTCGCAGCGGACCCGGATTACCCGGAATTTTTCGACCGTCTGGCTGGGCTTGTGGGGCTGCTCTTGCCCCGGTTCGTCCAAGAGGGCAAAAAATACGCGACAATCGCGATCGGGTGCACCGGCGGACGGCATCGTTCGGTGTACACCGTGGAACGACTGGCCGCCGCCCTCGCCCGGCGCATCGCCTCCGGCGGTGCCGTCAGCGAGTGGCGCTTGTATGTGACGCATCGGGAACTGGCCCGCGAGGGGAACAACGCCGCCTTTCTTGCCGAACGTTCGGTGCCGCCCGACCGCTCGGAAGCCAGGCAAAACGGCAAAGACGACGACCGATGCGGCCGCGAGGGACCGTATGACGACGGCGATGCGCCGGCGCCGGTCCGGGCACAGGAGGCCTGAGGCAAGCGATGGTTACCAACGACGACCCGCTCGAACCGGGGATGGCCGGCGCGCGATGATCGGCATGGTCCTGGTCACTCACGGCCGGCTGGCCGAGGAGCTGCGTTCCGCCATGGAGCACGTGGTGGGATCGCAGAAGAACGTGGACACGATCTGCATCGGTCCCGATGACGACATGGACAACCGGCGGGCCGATATCGAGGCCTGCATCGAACGCTGCGACACCGGCGACGGCGTGGTGTTGCTGACCGACATGTTCGGCGGCACGCCCTCGAACCTCGCGATCTCCATGATGGAGCGCAAGGGCGTGGAGGTGATCGCCGGCGTGAACCTGCCGATGCTGGTGAAGCTGGCGAAGGTGCGCTCGATCCAGCCGCTGGCCGATGCCGTGACCTGCGCGCAGGACGCGGGCCGCAAATACATCGCCGCCGCGAGCCATGTGCTGCACGGCTGCGCCCGCTCCGCCCCGGCGGCCGAGGCGGCGCCCAATGGCGGGCTGAACCGCAAGTTGAACGGCACCTGCGGCTGATGGCCCCTGCGGCCGAGGAAAACCCGCCCGGCCACGCCGCCGGGCCGCAGGACGTCCCTTCCGATCAGCCTTCCGGCAGCGCCCCCGAGGGGGCGGCGCCGGTCATCCGCCGCACCCTGACGATCTGCAACAAGCGCGGCCTGCACGCCCGCGCCGCGGCCAAGTTCGTCACCATGGCGGAGCGTTTCGGCGCCTCGGTGGACGTGATCCGCGACGGGCAGACGGTTTCCGCGCGCTCGATCATGGGGCTGATGATGCTCGGTGCGGGCATGGGCTCGGAGATCGAACTCGCGGCCGAGGGATGGGACGCCCGCGAAGCGATCGAGGCGTTGGCGGGTCTGGTCGAATCCGGCTTCGATGAGCGGGATTGACCCCCCGCCGCCGCAGCACCGGCGCCTGGCCAGGTCCACCCGCCCCGCGCCGCGCCGGCCCGAGAAGCGCTTCACCGGCATCGCCATCTCGCGCGGGGTGGCGATCGGGCCGGTGTTCGGCACGACAGAGGCGCCGGCGGAAATCCTCAAGACCAAGATCCAGGCCGCCGATATCGAAGCCGAGGGCGCGCGGCTCGACGCCGCGATCGTGCAGTCGCGCCGGCAATTGGCAAAGCTGCGCGCGCGCCTGTCCTTCCTGCCGCCGGAAAGCCAGGAAGAGATCGCCCCGCTGATCGACGCCTATATCCAGATGCTGGGGCCGTCACGGCTGATCCGGGGTGCGAAGCGGCGCATCGCCGAGACACTGCTTTCGGCCGAAGCCGCGGTGTCGGCGGAAGCCGACGAGATCGCAGCGGCAATCCTCTCGCGCGTGGAACGCGGCATGTCGGCCGACGACCGGGCGTCGTTGCAGCGGCGCGCCGACGAGGTTCATGAAATCGCGCGGCGGCTGGTGCGCAACCTGACCCGCGCGCCGTTCCGCAGCTTCGCGGGCCTGCCCGACGGCGCGGTGCTGGTGAGCGAATCGCTGCGGCCCGCGGATGCCGCGCTGCTCGATCCGTCCCGGCTCGCGGGCGTGGCGACCGAGGAGGGCGGCGCCGAGGGGCACACGGCGGTGATGCTGCGTGCCCTTGGCGTGCCGGCGGTGCTGGGCGCCGCGGGGCTCGCGCACGCGATCCAGCCGGGCGACGTGGCGGTGGTGGACGGCAGCGACGGCACGGTGGTGCTGAACCCGACCGCCGCGACGCTGGCCGCCGCGCGGCGCGCGATGACGGCCTTCACGCGCGAGCGGCAGAAATACGCCCGCCTGCGCCGCCTTCCCGCCGAGACCGAGGACGGCGCCGTGATCGAGCTACAGGCCAACCTGGAGCTTCCGATCGAGCTGCCGCTGATCGCGCAATCCGGCGCGCACGGCATCGGATTATTCCGCACCGAGTTCCTGTTCATGAACCGCGAGACGGTGCCGGACGAGGACACGCAGGCGGAGGTGTACCGCTCGATCGTCGAGGCGATGTCGGGCGATCCGGTGACGATCCGCGTGCTGGACTGGGGCGGCGAGAAAGAGATCGACGCGCTGCAGTCCGAAGGCATCGTGCCGGAAGTTGCCGACGCCAATCCCGCGCTCGGGCTGCGCGGCATCCGACTGCTGCTGCGCAAGCCCGAACTGTTCGAGACGCAGCTTGCCGCGATCCTGCGCGCCGCCTCGGCGGGGCCGGTGCGGGTGATGCTGCCGATGGTGACGACGGTTTCGGAAGTGCGCGAGGCGCGCGAGATCTACGAGCGCGTCGCCCGTCGCCTGCGCCGGCGCGGCGAACGTATCGCCGAGAAACTGCCGCCGCTCGGCATCATGATCGAGACGCCAGGGGCGGCGCTGGCCGCCGACGCCCTGGCGCTGGAGGCCGATTTCTTTGCCATCGGCACCAATGACCTGACGGCCTATACGCTGGCGGTGGACCGCGGCGAGGCGGAGGTGGCGGACCTGTACGATCCGCTGCACCCGGCGGTGCTGCGGCTTGTTCAGTTCGCGACCGAGGCGGCGCTCAGGATGCGGATGCCGGTTTCGGTATGCGGCGAGATGGCGGCGAACCCGAAGCTGACGCCGCTGCTGCTCGGGCTCGGGCTGCGCAGCTTCTCGATGAACGCCTCCGCCGTGCCGCGGGTGAAGCAGGCAGTGCGCGCGGTTTCCATAGACGAATGCACGCGCTTTGCCCGCCGCGTGATGGAGCGCGCCGACCCGGCGGGAATCGCCGAGCTGGTGCAGGACTTCGGCACGGACCCCGAGGATTAGCAGCGGCGGCGCGCGCCGTGGGCCTGCGGACCGGGCATCTCGCCATCCTTCCCGCGGACGGCGCCGGCAGCAGCATCGGGACGGTGATCCGGGTGGAGGCACAGACCGCGCTGCGGCCGGGCGATGCCGTCGATATTGCGTTCCTGTCGCCATTGTCCTTCGACGCCGAGGGGCGGAAGGTACGGCCGCCGCGGTCGGCCGCGTAAGAAGGAGAGCGAGGGAATGACCCGACTGGCCGAACCCGCCGCGCGGCGCGTGCTGATCGCCGCGATGGCGCGCGCGATGATCGGCCATGCCGAGGAACTCACGGCGCTCGACGCCGCGATCGGCGACGGCGACCACGGCATCAACATGAAGCGCGGCTTCGAGGCAGTGCTGGCCGACATCGACGCCATCGCCGCCAAGCCGCTCCCGCAGGCGCTCGGCGCGGTCGGGACCACGCTGGTGATGAAGGTGGGCGGCGCCTCGGGCCCGCTCTACGGCACGCTGTTCATGCAACTGGGCAAGGCGCTGCCCGAGTCGCCGACGCTGGCGGACTTCGCCGCCGCGGCAGAGACGGCGCTGACGGCGGTGAAGGCGCGCGGCAAGTCCGAGACCGGATGCAAGACGATGCTGGACGTGCTGGCCCCGGCGCTGGCGGCGCTGCGCGAGGGAATCGCCACCCCCGATGCACTGTTCCGCGCGCTGCCCGCCGCCGCGCTGGCGGCGGCGGATGCGACGATTCCGATGCGCGCGGTGCGCGGGCGCGCATCCTTCCTGGGCGAGCGCAGCATCGGGCATCTCGATCCGGGGGCGCGGTCATCGGCGCTGCTGATCGGCGCCGCCTGCGCCGCGCTGGAGGAGATGGCATGACGGAGACGGTCGGCATCGTGATCGTGTCGCACTCGCCCGACGTGGCGCGCGGCACCGCCGACATGGTGCGGCAGATGGTTGGCGAGGAGATACCGCTCGCCTGGTGCGGCGGTGCGCCGGGCGGCGGCCTGGGCTCCAGCGTCGAGGCGATCATGGCGGCCATCGAGCAGGCCTGGTCGGAAAAGGGCGTCGCGATCATGGTGGACCTGGGCGGCGCGGAGACGAACAGCGAGATGGCGATCGAGATGCTGCCGCCCGAACGCCAGGGCCGCGTGGTGGTCTGCAACGCGCCGATCGTGGAGGGCGCGGTGATCGCCGCGACCGAGGCCTCGGGCGGCGCCTCGCTCGAGGAAGTCAAACGCACCGCCGAGGAGCTGTCGCCGTCGTGAGCGCCACGCAGAAAACGCCGGCTCCGCACGCCGCCGGCACGGCGTTGCTGACCCATGCGGTGGGCCTGCATGCCCGCCCATCCGTGAAGCTGACCAAGCTCGCCAAGCAGTTCGCCGCCCGGATCGATCTGGGCCTGTCCGACGCCGGCCCCTGGATCGATGCCAAGAGCATCGTGAAGGTGATGGCCGCCAAGGCGCCGCAGGGCAGCACGCTGCATTTCCGCGCCGAGGGCGCCGATGCCGCGGAAGCGGTCACCGCGCTGGTCGGGCTGGTGGAGCGCGACTTCGACGAAGGCGCCGGGGATGGCGGCGCGTGAACTGACCGGACAGCCGGCGGCGCCGGGCATCGCGCTCGGCCCGATCGTGCGCATCGACCCCGGCCCCGCCGGGCCCGCCCGCGCGGCGGGCACGCCGGCGCAGGAGGCTGCCGCGCTTGAAGCCGCCGCCGCGGCGGCGCTGCGCGGGCTCGCCGACCTTCAGGCCGCCGCGCAGGACGACGAAGCTGCCGCCATCCTGGAATTCCAGATCGAGATGCTGCGCGACCCGGCGCTGCTGGAACCCGCCATGCAGGCGATCGGCGCGGGCATGCCGGCGGACGCGGCGTTGCACGCGGCGCTGGGCGGGCAGATCGAGGATTTCGCCGCCGCCGAGGACGCCTATTTCCGCGCCCGCGCCGACGATCTGCGCGACCTGCGCGACCGCGTCCTGCGCCATCTGACGGGAGCCGCGGGGGCGCGCGCGGCCATGCCGCCCGGCGGCATCCTGGCGGGAGCGGACCTCACCCCCTCCCGCTTCCTGGAGACCGACTGGCGCGCCGGCGGCGGCATCGCGCTGGCCGGCGGCAGCCCGGCGAGCCATGTCGCGATGCTGGCCCGCGCGCGCGGCGTGCCGATGGCGGTTGGGCTCGGCACGCTCGCGCTGGAGGACCACGCCGAGGCCCTGGTGGACGGCGATGCGGGCCGCGTCGTGCTCGATCCCGGCGCGGCGGAGCGCGCCGCCTTCGCCGCGCGGGCCGCCACGCGCCAGGACGCCCGCGCCGCGCCGGACGCCGCCGCGCGCGGTCCCGCCGTCACCGCGGACGGCATCGCGGTGCGGGTGCTGCTCAACATCGCCCACCCCGCCGAACTCGACGGGCTCGACCCCGCCATCTGCGACGGCATCGGGCTGGTGCGGACGGAACTGCTGTTCGGCGGCGCCTCCGGCCCGCCCGACGAGGAGGCGCAGTACCGCGCCTATCGTGCCATCGCAGATTGGGCAGCGGGCCGTCCGGTGACGATCCGCACGCTGGATGCGGGCGGCGACAAACCCGTCGCGGGGCTGACCGAGCCCGGCGAGTCGAACCCGTTCCTGGGGGTGCGCGGCATCCGCCTGTCGCTCGCTCGGCCCGAGATATTCGCGGTGCAGCTGCGTGCGCTGGCCCGCGCCGCCGCGCATGGCGAGATCAAGGTGATGCTGCCGATGGTGACCGCGCCCGCCGAATTCCGGGCCGCGCGGGAGATGCTTGCAACGGAGGTCGCGGCGCTGCGGGCAGCGGATGTGGCCTGCCGGATGCCGGCGCTCGGCATCATGGTCGAGGTGCCGGCGGCGGCGCTGGCGGTCGAATCCTTCGCCGCCGACTTCTTCTCGATCGGCAGCAACGACCTGACGCAATACGTCACCGCCAGCGCGCGGGACATCGCCGGCGTCGCGGCGCTCGCCGATCCGGCCAATCCCGCGGTGCTGCGGCTGATCGCCGAGGTCGCGGCGCACGGCGCGGCGACGGGCCGGGAGGTTAGCGTGTGCGGCGACATGGCGGGCGACCCGGCCTATGCGGCCTCGCTGCTCGCGGCCGGCATCCGCAGCTTCTCGATGGCGCCGAACGCCGTGGGCGCGGTGAAACTGGCGCTCGCCGCGCTGGAAGCCTCGGCATGAGCGCCGATGCCGCGCAGGAGGGGCCGAACGAGGCGGTCGCGGAATACAAGCGCGTTCTGCAGGCGGTGCTGGAACGCCGCCCCTCCGGCACGCGGCAGCGCCTGGCGCTGACGCTCAGCAAGAACCGCAGCTTCATCTCGCAGATCACCAACCCGGTCTATTCGGTGCCGATCCCGCACCGGCACCTGGAGACCATCTTCGAGGTCTGCCACTTCTCGCCCGAGGAACGCCGCAGGTTCCTTGCCGCCTATCACCGCGCCCATCCCCAGCGCCTGCGCCCGGTGCGCGACGGGCGGCGGATGCGGGCACATACCGTGATGCTGCCGGACCTGGGCGACGCCGAACGCAACCGCCAGCTCGATGCGCTGCTTGCGGATTTCATCCACGGACTCGCGCGGTTCATCGACCGCGGCTGAGCCGGGCATTCAGGGAGAAGGGCGTGAAGAAATTCATCAATGATCCGGCCTCGGTCCTGGCCGAGAGCCTGGATGGTTTCGCCGCCGCGCATTCCGGCATCGTGACGCTTGGCGAGGACCGCCTCTATGTCCGCCGCGCGCGGCCGAACCCCGGCAAGGTGGCGCTGATCTCGGGCGGCGGCAGCGGGCACGAGCCGCTGCACGCGGGGCTCGTCGGGCACGGGATGCTGGATGCCGCCTGCCCGGGCCAGGTGTTCACCTCGCCCACGCCGGACCAGATGCTGGCCGCCGCCCGCGCGGTGGCGGGCGAGGCGGGCGTGCTGTTCATCGTGAAGAACTACGAAGGCGACGTGATGAACTTCGACATGGCGCGCGAGATGCTGGACATCCCCGCCGCCGCCGTGACGACGGACGACGATGTGGCGGTGGAGACGTCGACCTACTCCACCGGACGCCGCGGCGTGGCGGGCACGCTCATCGTGGAGAAGGTGGTCGGCGCGGCCGCCGAACTCGGGCACGGACTCGAGTCGCTGCGTGCGCTGGGCGAGCGGACGAACCGGGCGACGCGCTCGATCGGCGTGGCGCTGACCAGTTGCACGGTGCCCGCCGCGGGCAAACCGACCTTCGAGGTGGGCGAAGACGAGTTGGAATTCGGCGTCGGCATCCACGGCGAGCCCGGACGTCGACGGCGCGCGATGGCGAAGGCCGACGAGATGGTGGGCGAGATGGTGGCGGCAATCCTGGCCGATCTCGGCACGGCGGCGAAAGGCGAGGCGATCCTGCTGGTGAACGGCTTCGGCGCGACGCCGGCGATGGAACTGTACCTCGTGCACGGCATCGCCCGCCGCCTGCTGGAATCGCACGGCATATCGGTCGCGCGGTCGCTGGTGGGCAGCTACGTCACCTCGCTCGACATGGCGGGCTGCTCGGTGACGCTGACGCTGGCCGATGCCGAGATGCTGGCGATGTGGGACGCCCCGGTGCACACGCCGGCGCTGCGCTGGGGGATGTAGCGGGATCGGGAGCGCCATTGCGCGCGCCCCGGAAGATCGGCCCGCTCCCCGGCCCTGCCCACGGGGGCAGGGCGATCGCATTCGGCCGGTGAGGGAGAAGGAATCGCCGTCTCATCATCCGGCTCACTTGCCGCCGAGCCATCGGGGTTGAACCGCCCGGGGACGGCCCCCCGCTACCCGCCTGCCGCCGCGCGCCGCGGGCCGACCGGCCAGGCGATGGGGGGCACGCGCGCCACCGGAAGCTGCCGCAGCGACAGCACGCCGTCCTGGATGGCGAGCGGGACGTCCGCGACCGGCGGGGCGCCGGGTTCGGGCGGGGCGGCGAGCAGGGAGAGAACGGCCTTCGCCGCCGTCGCGGCGCCCGGAGCGACGGCCTTGCCCGCCGAGAGCGCATCCAGCGCGGCGGCGAAGCCGACGGCGCGGAGCTGCATCGAGCCCGCGGGCTGCAATCCCGGATCGAGCATCAGGGTGCCGCTGCCGGACAAGCCGAGCGGGCCCCAGCCGAGCGCCATGCGGTGGATGCGCAGCACGCCCCCGCCGTCGCGCCAGGCGGCGGCCGTCCGGGCGAGCGGGCCGGGCGACGGCAGCGGCCCGCCGATCGCGGCCTCGACCGAGGCGGAGGAAATCCGGTTGCCGAGCGGCCACTCCATGCCCGGCGGCAGGCCGATCGCCTCTGCGGCGATCTGCGCGCTGATGGCGGGGCGGTCGCGCGGCGCGGCCCAATCCATCGTGGCGTCGGCCTGCAACAGCCCCATCGTCACCGGTCCGCGCGGCGCCCCGGCGGCGGGCGCGGCGGTCAGGTCGCGCAGCGTGGCGTGCGCCGCACCCGGCAACCCATCCGCGGACAGCGGCATGGTCGCCGTCATCTCCCGCGCCGTGTAGGCGATGTCGGGCAGCGCGCCGAGGCGCAAATGCTGCGCGCCTCCGGCGGCGAGGTGAAGCAGCGCGGGGGAGAGGAGGTCGACGCGCAGGTCGAGCATCTGTGTCCCCCAGGCGAGGCCGCCGGGGAGGTCCGGGTCGCCGCCCTCCAGCGTCAGGCCGCGCACCCGCAGCGTGGCCGAGAGCGGCCAGCCGCCGTCCTCCAGCCCGCTCGCGCGCACCGTCCAGCCGGCGGCACGGCGGGCGGAGACGAAGGCGGCGAAGCCGTCCTGCAACCCGTTCACCAGGTAGCGCCAGTAGGCGAAATGGGCGGCAGCGAGCAGCGCCACCAGCGCGAGGGGAACGATCCAGGCCCTGTGACGCATCGTCGCTCCGTCGCCGCGTTCGGGTGCGCCGCTGTGCCCCAATCCGCCGGCGATGGCAAATCCAGGCGCCGGCCGCGCCACTTCATCCCCAATCCTCGGGAGCGGACCGCGACGAGGCTGACCGGCGGGAAATCGTCAGTGATTACAGGGAGATAAAAGTTCGAATTGCCGTGAGGTCGGAAGCCGGCGCGGGCTCAGCCCACAGAGATATCCACAGCTTCGGGCAGCGGGCGCAGGCTGTGCATCCGCGGCGCCAGGGCCGCGATCAGGGCGTCGCGCGGCATGGCGGGCGGCAGCGGGGGATGCACCACGATGGTGATGGTGCCGGGGTACTTGAAGAAAGCGCGGCGGCTCCAGCACAGGCCGGAGTCGGTGGCGACCGGGATGACCGGCAGCTTGGTGCGCGCGGCGAGCGCGACGATGCCGGGCTGGATCGGCAGTTGCGCGCCGACCGGGGCGCGGGTGCCTTCGGGGAAGATCACGATCTGCCGCTGCTCGGCCACCGCGCGATCCGCCTCGCGCAGCAAATGGCGGAGCGCGGCGCTGCCCGCTTCGCGGTCCACCGCGATCATGCCGGTGCGCGCCAGCAGCCAGCCGAACACCGGGATGCGCAGGAGCTCGTGCTTCAGCACGTAGCAGCAGCGGGGCAGCAGCGTGAGCCAGATGAAGGTGTCGAAGGCCGACTGATGCGCCGAGGCGATCAGCGCCGGCCCCTGCGTTGGCAAGTGCTCCGCGCCCACCACGCGGACGCGGATGCCGCAGATGACGCGCAGCCCGCCGCGCAGCAGGCGCGCCCACAGTATCCCAAGCCCGAGCGTGGTCTGCGGCGCGAAGAAGCTGACCACCGAGCCGCCCAGGCTGAGCAGCAGCGTGACGCCGAAGAACCAGGCGTTGAAGGCAACCGACCGCAGGAACGTCAACTCGCGCGCACCCCTTCATGCGGCGCCGCGTCGCGACCGGTGCCGTCGTGCTGCGCAGGCGCGGCGGCGGGCGGCCGGTGCGACGGGAGCAGCGCCGTCAGGTCGAGCGAGGCGGCGACGAACTTCACGTATTCCGACGCGACGAGCCGCAGCGCCGCGACCCGCCCGGCCACGCCGCCGTCCCGCAGCGCCGCCGGCGTGACCGGGTCGGGGTAGAGGACGACATCGGGCGAGGCGCGGCGGATCTCGGCCAGGGCGCGCGGCATGTGATAGCTCGCGGTGACAACGATCAGCGAGCGGATGGCGTTCGCGCGCGCCCAGTCCGCGGTTTCCTCGGCGTTGCCGCGCGTGGAGATGGCGCTGCGGCCGAGCGTGACGCGCTCGACGAGAGGGTCGGGATCGACGCCCGCGCGGCGCGCGAACTGCGCGAGATCGGCGTTCCCGCCGGTGCCGGAAACCAGCAGCTTGCCGGCGCGGCCCTCGGCGAGCAGGCGGAGCGCCGTCTCGATCCGATCGGCCCCGCCGGTGAGCGCGACGATGCCGTCCGCGTGCGCCGGCAGGTCCGGCGGGCGGCGGACCTCGCCCACGAACCAGGCGAAGCCGGCGGCACCCGCGATCAGGAACGCCGCGGCGGCGATCCCGGCGATGCGGACGCGGCCCGTCATGGCAGGCGGCGCAGCCAGCGGCGCACCGTGGCCTGCGCGGCGAGGAAGCCGATGGCGCCGGCGGAGAGCGGCAGGAGCGGCAGCGCGACCCACAGGCCGGGCGGCAGGGCGGCGAGCAGGTTCGCCGCCGCGTCGTCGGCCCCCGCCGCGGCGTCGGCCGGAATGCCGAAGGGCGCGCTGAGCTGGGCGAGGCCGAGCAGCACCGGCAGCGCGGCAAGCGCCCCGGCGGCTGCGCCGAGCGTGGCGAGCATCGTCGCGCGGGCGGCGAAGCGGGCGGCGATGAAGCCGTCGGTCGCGCCCAGGCCGTGCACGATCTCGATCGCGTCGCGCCGCGCCGCCAGCCCGGAGCGGGTCGCCACCGCCACCACGGCGACGGCGACCGCGGCGACGACCAGGAGCGCCACCCCCGCGCAGGCTTGCAGGCTGCGGGCGAGCGCCGAAAGGCGGGCGATCCAGACGCCATGCGCCTCGGTCAGCGTGCCAGGCGCGGCGGCGGCGAGCCGGCGGTCGAGCGCCGTCATGTCCGGCCCATCCTCGGTCAGATGCACCTGGATGACCGCCGGCAGCGGGATGGCGAGCCGCTCCACGCCCGCGCCGAGCCAGGGGCGCAGCAGGTCGCCGAGCTGATCCTCGGTCAGCGCCTGCGCCTCGGCGATGCCGGGGGTGCTGTTCAGCAGCGTGACGACGCGCTCGACGCGGGTGCCGCCCCCCTGCGCGGCGGGCTCGCTCGGGCGCGGGACCTGCACGGTCATCGCCGCCGCCGCGCCGAGCTGCCAGTGGCGGGCGAGCCCGGCGGCGGCGACCCAGCCGCCCAGCGCGAGGGCGGCGAGAAAGGCCATCGCGCCCACCAGGAAGGGCAGCATCCGGTCGGAGACGGCGCGGCGCAGCCCAAGCTCGTCGAACCCGGCGGGACGCAGCCGGCGCGACGGCTCGCCGCCGTGCCTATCCTTTGGACGGTCCTTGTGGCGGTGGCGCGCCGCCATCGCTCAGGCCCAGCCGGCGACGCCGACCGCCGCTTCCTCCATCGGCCCGGCCGCGCCACGGGGGCGCACGAGCCGGCCGTGGCGCAGATGCAGCGCGGGAGCGGGATGGCGGGCGACGAGGGCGTCGTTGTGGGTGGCGACGACGACGGTGGTGCCGAGGCGGTTCATCTCCTTGAAAAGCTGCATCAGCCGCTCGGCCTGCACCTCGTCGAGGTTGCCGGTGGGCTCGTCGGCCAGCAACAGGCGCGGGCGCGCGATCACGGCGCGGGCGATGGCCACGCGCTGCTGCTCCCCGCCCGAGAGCGCGGCGGGGCGGGCGCCGGCGCGCTTGGCGAGGCCGACCCAGCGGATCATCTCGCCCACGTCGGCCTGGATCTGGCCTTCCGGCCGGCCGGCGAGGCGGAGCGGCAGGGCCACGTTGTCGAAGGCCGAGAGGTGCCCGAGCAGCCGGAAATCCTGGAACACCACGCCGATGCGCCGCCGCAGGCGGGGCAGCGTGCGGCGCGGGGCGGCGCCGACCTCGGTGCCGAGAACCCACAGCCGCCCGCGCGAGGGGCGGACGGCGAGATACATCAGGCGCAGAAGGCTCGTCTTGCCCGCGCCGGATGGGCCGAGCAGCCAGTGGAAGCCGCCTTCCGGCAGGGCGAAGGACAGGTCGTGCAGCACTTCGTGCGCGCCGGTCTGGCCCGCGCCGCCGTAGCGCAGGCCGACCTCCTCGAAGCGCACCATGGCGGTATCGTCCACGACCATCGCCTTGCCCCGCGCGCCGCGCGAATCGGCAGCCCAGACCCCAGGATGCACGAATCCGGCGGCGCTGTGGCGTATCTGGGGGCGCGGCGGGTCCGCCGGGATGGGTCAGCGCGCCGCATCGCGCAGGGCGGCGCCGCCCGCCAGCGGGCAGAGCGGCACGGCGGCGGCGAACAGCGCCGAGAGCAGAAGCAGATGCGGCGCGGGGTCCCCGCCGGTGGCGGCGGCATCGCAGGCGGCGGCGCCGAAGATCAGCACGGGGGTGGAGAGCGGCAGCAGCAGGAGCGGCAGCAGCACCCCGCCCCGGCGCGCGCCCAGCACCAGTGCGGCCCCCGTCGCGCCGAACAGCGACAAAACGAGCGTGCCCGGCAGCAGCCCGGCGAGCAGCACCGGCACGATCTCCGGGTCCATCCGCAGCATGACGGCGAGCGGCGCGGCGGCGAGCATCAGCGGCAGGCCGGTCACCAGCCAGTGCGCCGCCGCCTTGGCGGCGACCACGAGGGACGCGGGCAGGCCGGAGAGCAGGAGCTGGTCGAGCGACCCGTCCTCGAAATCCGCGCCGTAGAGCCGGTCGAGCGGCAGCAGGGCGGCGAGCATGGCGCAGACCCAGACGATGCCGGGCGCGATGCGGCCGAGGGTTTCGGGCGCCGGGCCGATGGCGAGCGGGAACAGGGCGGCGGCGATGACGAAGAACAGCAGCGCGGCCAGGGTGTCGGCGCCGTGGCGGACCGACAGGCGCAGCTCCCGCCCGAGCACGGCGGCGAAGCGTCCGGCGGCCGACAAGGCGGGCCCGGCCGCCGCCGGGGCGGCGGAGGCGGGGGCGGAATCCGTATTGAACGGCAGGTCCGGCACGCCTATACGGCGCGTTTCGCGCGGCCGGTCGGGATCGGCGGCGCCAGCAGGAGCGGCATCATGAAAACCGGCATCCATCCGGACTACCACGAAATCACCGTCGTGATGACCGACGGCACCAGCTTCACCACGCGGTCCTGCTACGGCAAGCCCGGCGACACGCTGCGGCTGGACATCGATCCGAAGTCGCACCCCGCCTGGACCGGCGTGCAGCGCATCATGGACACCGGCGGCCAGGTGGCGAAGTTCAACAAGAAGTTCGCCGGCCTGGGCATCAAGAAGTAGCCCTCGGGCACTTCCCTGCGCCTTCAGGAAGCGCCGCTCCCCTTGAAACCGGGGGCGGCGCTTTCCTATGTTCGGGTCAAGCCGCGACGCCCCTTGGGGTCGCGGCGGCTGAACCGGGCCGGCCCCAATGGGCGGTCCAGGGCTTGAACCTTGCTCCCGCAGGAGGTTTGCGATGACCCGTCTTGATTTTTCCCCCCTGTTCCGCACCGCCATCGGCTTCGACCGTCTGGCCAGGCTCGCGGACACCGCCGCCGCGACGGCGGAGGCGAACAGCTACCCGCCCTACAACATCGAAAAGACCGGTGACGACACCTACCGCCTGACCATGGCGGTCGCCGGCTTCAGCCCCGACGACATCGAGATCGTGGTGAAGGACAACACGCTGGTGGTGTCCGGCCGCGTCGCGGGCGAAGGCGAGAAGACCGAGGTCCTGTACCGCGGCATCGCCGGGCGCGCGTTCGAGCGCCGCTTCGTGCTGGCCGATCACATCGTGGTCGAGGGCGCCGACCTGAAGAACGGCCTGCTGCATGTGGGCCTGAAGCGCGTGGTGCCGGAGGCGCTGAAGCCCCGCCGGATCGCGATCGGCAGCGGCTCGGCCGCGGCCGCCATCGCGAACGACGCCCAGGCTCAGGGCAGCGTGCAGGCCGCGTAACGGCGGGCGCCTTCGGGCAGCCGGAAAGTGGGGGGGGCCGGTCATCCGGCCCCCTTTTTGCTGCCCGCAGTCCGCCGCGCGGCGGCTCAGGACGGCTTGCGGAAGAAGGCGTCGGCGGCGCTGCGGTGGCTTTGCTTGCGGGCGATGTCGGCCTCGACGCGGGCGATCTCCTCGCGCAGTTCGCCGATGTAGTCGTTGAGTTCCTCGACGCCGAGCGTGTCCAGCACCAGCCGTTCCAGGCGGCGCGGCTTGCGGACCGGCAGATCGTCTTCCTCGGCCATCGCGCCCCCCGGATGCCTCCCATGCGTTTGCACTATACCGAAGCAGCGCGCCCTTGACCCACCCTGCGCTGCAAGTCATATCCCCGCCTTCCGCGCGCAAAACGAGCGACAGGCCGCCGAGCGCGGGAACGCGCCGCGACGCCGCGGCCCAAAGGTGGAATGCCATGACCCTGCCGTTGATGCCGAAGGCCACCGCCGTTTGGCTGATCGAGAAAACCGCGCTGACGTTCACGCAGATCGCCGATTTCTGCGGCATGCACCCGCTTGAAGTGCAGGCGATCGCCGATGGCGAGGTGGCGCAGGGGATCGTCGGATACGATCCCGTTGCGAACGGTCAGGTCACCGCGCAGGAAATCGCGCGCTGCGAGGCCGATCCCGATGCCCGGCTGAAGCTGGCGCCGAGCACCTTGCCCGCGCCGAAGCGGCACAAGGGCGCGCGCTACACACCGGTTGCCAAGCGCAACGACCGCCCCGATGCGATCGCGTTCCTGCTGCGCAACTTCCCCCAGCTGAGCGAGGCGCAGGTGGGCAAGCTGCTGGGCACCACCAAGGACACGATCCAGAAGGTGCAGAACCGCACGCACTGGAACAGCGCGAACATCAAGCCGCGCGACCCGGTGATCCTGGGCCTGTGCAGCCAGACCGACCTGAACGCCGCCGTCGCGGCCGCCAACGAGCGGCTGGTGCGCGACGGGCGCGCCGTTCCCGTGCCGCCGCCGCCGGAGGCCGACGAGGCCGCCTGACGGCGGCAACGGGGCTCCCCCGTCCCTGCGCGGGGCGGGGTCTTGGGTCGCGGTGGCGGGTCAGCCCGCCTGCGTTCGGAGGCGTTCCATCTCTTCCTTGACGTGCAGCTTCTCCACCTTGAGCCGGGCGAGCGCCTCGCTGTCGGGACGCGGGCGCTGGTCTTCCTCGGAGATGCGCGCCTCCAGGTTGGCGTGGCGCGCCTTCAAGGCGTCGATATGCGACTTCAGGCTCATGGAAGCTCCTGTGCGGTTTCCTGACCGTGCCGTCCGTCCGCCCGCCGCCCGGCGGCTTCGGCGCGGGGCCGAGGCCCGCCAGCCTGCCGGCGTGACACAAAACCGTAACGCCAAACGCGCCGCCGATTCCAGCGCGATCCGCGCCCCGGCCCCGGCCCCGGACGCGGCGCGGGGCGTGCGAAATCCCAGCCTTTCCGCGGGTTGGCGTGGTATGCAGCCATCATGCTGAGCGACCGCGATTCACTTCTGCGCAAGCTGCACGAACTGCGCAGCGAGCACCGGGACCTGGACACCGTGATCGCGCGGTTGTCGGAACAGGGCTCGATCGACCAGCTTCATCTGCAGCGCCTGAAGAAGCGCAAGCTGCTGCTGAAGGACGAACTGGCCTGGCTGGAAAGCCGGCTGATCCCCGACAGCATCGCCTGACCCGCCGATGGCCGCGACCGACGCCGCCCCGCTGGTCGGCATCATCATGGGCAGCCAGTCCGACTGGGCGACGATGCGCCACGCCGCCGAGACGCTGGAGCGGTTGGGCGTGCCGCATGAGACCCGCATCGTCTCCGCCCACCGCACCCCCGACCGGCTGCGCGCCTACGCCGATGCGGCGCGCGGGCGCGGCATCCGGGTGATCATCGCGGGCGCCGGCGGGGCGGCGCATCTGCCGGGCATGTGCGCGGCCTGGACGCCGCTGCCGGTGCTGGGCGTGCCGGTGCAGTCGCACGCGCTGAACGGCATGGACAGCCTGCTGTCGATCGCGCAGATGCCGGCGGGCATTCCGGTCGGCACGCTGGCGATCGGCCGCGCGGGCGCGGTGAACGCAGGGCTGCTCGCCGCCGCGATCCTGGCCGGCACCGATCCGGCGCTGGCCGCACGGCTCGACGCCTTCCGCGCCGCGCAGACCGAGGCGGTGGCCGAGACGCCGGCGGAGGACCCGCCCGCTTGAGGTTTCCGCTGCCCCCGAACGCCACCATCGGCATCGTCGGCGGCGGTCAGTTGGGCCGCATGTCGGCGATGGCGGCGGCGCGGCTCGGCTACCGCTGCCACATCCTGACGCCGGAGGAGGACAGCCCCGCGGCGCAGGTCTCGGCGGGCGTGACCGTCAGCGACTACGAATCGCCCGCCGCGCTGCGCGAATTCGCCGCCGCCGTGGACGTGATCACCTTCGAGTTCGAGAACGTGAGCGCCGAGGGGCTGGACCTGCTGGCCTCGCTCAAGCCCGTGCGCCCCTCGCCGGCCACGCTGCGCGTCAGTCAGGACCGGCTGGTGGAGAAGGCGTTCCTCAACCGCGCCGGCGTGCCGACGGCGCCGTGGGAGGCGGTCCGCTCGCTGGCCGAGCTGGAGGCGGCGGTGGCGCGCATCGGCCTGCCGGCGGTGCTGAAGACGACGCGGCTGGGCTACGACGGCAAGGGGCAGGTGATCCTGCGCACACCCGAGGACCTGCCGCGCGGCTTCGGCGTGCTGTACCCGAAGCCGCTTATCGTGGAGGGCTTCGTCGATTTCGCCGCCGAGATCAGCGTGGTCTGCGCGCGCGGGGCGGATGGAGGCTTCAGCGCCTTCGACGCGGTGGAGAACCGCCACCGCGACCACATCCTGGACCTGACGCTGGCGCCTGCCCGCATCGGCCCCGCGACCGCCGCCGCCGCGCGCGACATCGCCGCGCGGGTGGCGGAGACGCTGGACCTGGTCGGGCTGCTGGCGGTGGAGATGTTCCTCTGCCGCGACGGATCGGTTCTGGCGAACGAGATTGCGCCGCGCCCGCACAACTCCGGCCACTGGACGATCGACGCCTGCCCGGCGAGCCAGTTCGAGCTGCATGTGCGCGCCATCGCCGGGCTGCCGCTGCCCGATGCGGTGCGTCATTCGGATGCGGTGATGAAGAACCTGGTGGGGCCGGAGGAGACGGCGCGCTGGCCCGCAATCCTGGCCGCGCCTGGGCTGATCCCGCACCTGTACGGCAAGGTGGTCGCCAATCCGGGCCGCAAGATGGGCCACGTCACGCGCCTGTTCTCGCGCGGCACGCTGCCCGACGAGGCGGCGATCCAGGCGGCGCTTGCGGCGGTGACGGGCGGATAGGAACCGCGCCCCCTCCCCCCGGCCCCCTCCCGCGAGGGGAGGGGGTGAAGGAAAGCTACGACCCGACGGCGTCGTTGACGCACTTCTTGGTGAAGCTGGTCTTGGCGGCGCCAGCCAGTTTCTTGTCGGCGGCGGCGGCGTCGCAGGTCTTGGCGGCGTCGCTGCTGCACTTCTTCATGAAGCTGGTCTTGGCGGCGCCCGCGAGGTTCTTGCTGGCGGCGGTGGCGGCGCAGCTGTCGGCGAAGGCGGAGACCGGAAGGGCCGCCGAGGCCAGCAGGCCGAAGAGGGCGGCGGCGGCGAGGGCTTTCTTCGTCAGCATTTGCTTCGATCCTTCATGACGCCGCGTCGCGCCCGAGTAGGCACACGAGGCGATCATTTTTTGGAAGATATGACGGGATTCCGCAACAGAGGTTACGAAACGGTCCCCCAGCCTACCAGCGGACCGTGTCGCCTTTGTAGTCGATGAACACCGCGCCGGGCTTGCCGGCGCAGCCCGCCAGCACATCCACGATGCCCGACGCGCTTTCCGCAACGCTGAGCGGCGCGGCATCGCCGCCCATGTCGGTGCGGACCCAGCCAGGGGAGATCAGCGCGACCGCGCGCTTCCCGCCCGCGCGCGCGGCGTAGCTGCGCATCAGCGTGTTCAGCGCCGCCTTGCTGGCGCGATAGACCTCCATTCCGCCCGACTCGTTGTCGGCGACGCTGCCGAGACCCGAGGACATCGCGCCGATCACCCCGCCGGGCGCGACCGTATCTTCCAGCGTCTCGATCACGCGCATCGGGCTGAGCGCGTTGGTGACCATGACGCGGTTGAACTCGTCCGTGGACACCTCGCCCACCGTTTCGTCGCGGCGGTTGGTGACGCCCGCGTTGACGAACAGCACGTCGAAGCTGCGGCCGCTCAGGCGCTGCTTCAGCGCCGCGACCTCCGCCGGTTCGTTGATCTCCACCGTTTCGATCGCGAGGCGGCCGCCGGAGGACGCGGCGAGATCGTGCAGCTTCGTCGGCGCCGCGCCGCGCACCGTGCCCACCACGCGCCAGCCGCGCTGGAGATAGGCTTCGGCAAGGCCGAGGCCGAGGCCGCGCGAGGCGCCGACGATCAGGGCGGCGGAACCGGAGGAAGAGGCCATGGATCACCTTCTGCGATGAAGCGCCGCGCGGGCGGCAGGCGCGCCGATCATGCGCCAGCCCGGCTTACGGCACCAGAACCGCCGCGCCGTCGAAGCGCCCGGCGCGCAGGTCGTCCAATGCCTCGTTCGCGCGGGCGAGCGGGTAGCGCGTGGTCTGCGTCGTGACCTTTGCCGCGGAGGCCGCGCGCAGGAAGTCGATGCCGTCCTGCCGGGTGAGGTTGGCGACCGAGACGATCTGCCGCTCCTCCCACAGCCAGCGATAGGGAAAGGACGGGATGTCCGTCATGTGGATGCCGGCGCAGACCACGCGCCCGCCCTTGCGCACGGCGCGCAGCGCGAGCGGCACCAGCGGTCCGACAGGCGCGTAGATGATGGCGGCATCGAGCGGCTCGGGCGGCGCATCCTCCGACGCGCCGGCCCAGGCGGCGCCCAGGCCGCGGGCGAAGCCCTGGCTGCGCGCATCGCCCGCGCGGGTGAAGGCGAAGACCGCGCGCCCCTGCCAGCGCGCCACCTGCGCGACGATATGCGCCGCCGCGCCGAAGCCATACAGCCCGAGCGTGCGTGCCTCCCCGGCCATCACGAGGGACCGCCAGCCGATCAGCCCGGCGCAGAGCAGCGGGGCGAGCGCCACGTCGTCGCCTTGCTCGCCCAGCGGGAAGGCGTAGCGCGCATCGGCGATGGCGTGCGTGGCGAAGCCGCCGTCGCGCGTGTAGCCGGTGAACAGCGGCGCGTCGCAGAGATTCTCCTGCCCGCGCCTGCAATAATCGCAGACGCCGCAGGTATGCCCGAGCCACGGGACGCCGACGCGCTGCCCAACGGCGAGGTCCGCGACGCCCGGCCCCAATGCCTCGACCCGCCCGACGATCTCGTGGCCGGGCACGATGGGCAGCACCGGGTCCGGCAGGTCGCCGTCCACCACGTGCAGGTCCGTGCGGCAGACGCCGCAGGCGGCGACGGCGACGCGGATTTCGCCCGGCCCCGGCGCGCGGTCCGGCAGCTCCGTCATCGCCAGCCTCTCGCCGGTCCGGCGCAGCACCATCGCGCGCATCGCGGCCTCCGCCCCTCGGGGGTTCAGGCGTGAGGGTTCAGGCGTTGTGGTTCAGGCGCAGTCCGGGCTCCGGCCATTGCATCACGCCGACCGAGCCCTCGGCCGACAGCGTGATGTAGGCGGTGCGCATGTCCGGCCCGCCGAAGCAGATATTGGTGGGATAGACGTCGGGCATCTTCGCCTGCCGCACCACCCGCCCGTCCGGCGCAATGACCGTGATATGGCCGGTGATGAGCGTGGCGACGCAGACATTGCCGTTCGCTTCCACCGCCATGCTGTCGAACTTCTGGTAGCCCGGCAGCCCGCACACCAGCCGCCCGCCATAGATCGCGGGGAAGCCGTTCACCTTCACCTTGCCCGGCGCGATGACGTCGTAGGCGACGAGGCGCGACGTTTCGGTATCGGCGATGTAAACGGTCCTGCCATCCGGCGAGAGGGCCACGCCGTTGGGCGAGAGGATGGGATAGACCAGTTCCTCCACGCGCGAGCCGTCGGGCAGCGCGTAGTACAGGCCGCCGTGGTCGCGGTGATGCGCGAAACGCTTGCCGAGATCGGTGAAATAGAAGCCGCCATGCGTGTCGAACACGATGTCGTTCGGCGCCGACAGCTTGTGGCCGTTGACATGCGTGTAGAGCGTCTTCGCCTCGCCGGTGCGCGGGTCAATGCGCTGGATGCTGCCATGCGTATAGTCCGGCAGCGGCGCAGTGGCGAGGAAGCTGTGGTTCGGATCCTCGTAGACGCTGCCGCCGTTGTTGCAGAGATAGAGCGCGCCGTCCGGCCCCACGGCGAGCCCGTTCGGCCCGCCGCCGGGGCGCGAGAGCGTGGTCTTGGTTCCATCCGGCGCGATGCGGGTGACCACGCCGCCGCCGATCTCGCCCACGATCACCGAGCCGTCGGCCATCGCCACCGGCGCTTCCGGGAATTTCAGCCCCGTGGCCAGGATGCGCACATTATCGCTCATGGTTTCCTCCCATCGATGCGGGAAGCCTGCCCCATCCGGGCGCGCGCCTCAAACTTGACGGGTCCGCGGCGTGCTGGAAGGTTTCGCCAAACACGAGGAAACCCGGATGGCTCCGAACACCAAGCGCGTCTTCTACGTCAAATACGTTGCGGCGCCGAACTTCCTGGAGATCCTCGGCCGCCGGCCCGACGTGCAGGTGAGCCGCCTGGAGAACGACAGCCCCGAGGCGATGGCGGCACCCGTGCTGGAAGCGGCGCACGCCTACCAGGTGGGCGCGGCGCGGGACGAACTCGATCCCAAGTATCACGTCACCGCCGCGCTGCTGGCGCGCACGCCGAACCTGCTCGCGGTGTCGTCGAACGGCGCGGGCTACGACACGGTGGACGTGGACGCCTGCACGGCAGCCGGCGTGATCGCGGTCAATCAGGCGGGCGGCAACAAGGAAGCGGTCGCCGAGCATGTGCTGGCGATGATGCTGACGCTGTCCAAGCGCATCGTCGAGACCGACCGCTACATGCGCCGCCAGTCCGATATTCCGCGCAACGACTTCATCGGCCACGACCTGACCGGTCGCACGGTGGGCATCGTGGGGCTGGGAAACGTGGGCGGGCGCGTGGCGGAACTGTGCCGGGGGCTGTTCCGGATGCGCGTGCTGGCCTTCGACCCCTATCTGGACGGCGAGACCATCGCCGCGCGCGGGGCGGAGAAGGCGACGCTCGATCAGTTGCTGGCGCAATCGGATTACGTGTCGATCAACTGCCCGCGCAACGCCGAGACGCGCGGCATGATCGGCGCGGCGCAATACGCGCTGATGCAGAAGCACGCCTATTTCATCACCACCGCGCGCGGCGGCATCCACGACGAGGCGGCGCTGGCGCAGGCGCTGGCGGCGGGCCGCATCGCGGGGGCGGGGCTGGATGTGTGGGAGAAGGAACCGCCGCCGCACACGCATCCGCTGCTGGCGTTCGACAACGTGGTGGTGAGCCCGCACACGGCGGGCGTGACGGTGGAGAGCCGCACCAACATCGCCCGCGTCGCCGCCGAGCAGATGCTGGACATCCTGGACGGCAAGCGCCCGCCGCGTTTGTTGAACCCCGAGGTTTGGCCTGCCTATCGCGAGCGGTTCGGACGGATTTTGGGGTTCATGCCCGAAGCATAACGGGCGTGGCGGATCACCCGCTGGTCGGCGTCATGTTCCTCTCGGCCGCCCTGCGCAACAGCGCAAGGCCGCGATAGACGCCGTGGATCATCCGGCTGTACGGCAACGTGACGAACAGCGCGAGGATCACGCCGAGATGCACGGCAAGCGCGGGTCCCATCGCGCCGGTGCCGCGCAGCGCGAGCAGCACGAGGCCGGTCAGCGCCGAGAGCGACAGCAGCACCAGCACCGCGAGATCGGCGCCGAGCAGCGCGCGCGGGTTCACCGCCGGATCGGCCACCTGGCGCATCGCGATCATCCCGCCGGTGCCGGCCAGCAGCAGCGCGCCCCCCACGGTGCCCAGCACGACCGGCGCGCTGAGCAGCGGATAGGGCGCGTGCCAGCCCAGGAAGGCATGATAGACGAAGCCCGTGCAGGTGGCAGCGAAGCACAGCATGAAGCCGTAGAACATCGCGTGATGCAGCCAGCGCCGGCGCATCGAGAAGCGCTCGCTGTTGTCGTTGCAGCCGTTACCGCCGCCGCCCAGGTTGCGCAGCGTCAGAACGTCCCATAGCGCGAGCCCGATCGCGACCGGCCCCGCGCCGCGCGCGCCGGCATCGCGCCAGAAATTGCGGGCACCCATCGCCATCGCCGCCAGCGCGAAGCCGAAGCTCGCGATGCCCACGACCTGCATCGCCCAGAGCGGGATCACGTCGTAGAACGCGCCGGGCGCGACCGGGCGCGCGGCGGTGAAGGCGCCGCCGGGGTTCGCAAGGCCCGCGAGGATCAGCACCAGCGCCACCGCGGCGGCGAGCGCGAGGGAGACCACCACGCCGTTGCGCTGGAACAGCGCGGCGGCGCGCGGCGGCCAGGCGTATTCGGCGTAGGTGTCGGTGCGCAGCAGCGCGAAGGTGGCGGGCACGTTCACGCCCCATTCGTGCGGCGGCGCGTATTGGCAGGCGTAGTAGCAGCCCCGGCAGCCGTGGCAGAGATTGGCGAGGTAGGAAACGTCGGCGTCGGAGAAGTCGCGCTTCAGGGTCATCGCGGGGAATACCGCGCAGAATCCCTCGCAGTAGCGGCAGGCGTTGCAGATCTCCATCACGCGCCGCGCTTCGGCGGCGGCTTCAGTTGCGCGCATGGCGCGCCGCCTCCTGCCCCGCGATGCGGCCGAACACCGTGCCGATCGTCATGCCGAACCCCGCGAGATAGCCCTTGCCGAGGATGTTGCCGGCCATGATCTCGCCGGATGCGAACAGATTGGCGGCCGGCTTGCCGTCGTCCATCAGCACCTGCGCGCGCTCGTTCACGCGCACGCCCAGATAGGTGAAGGTGATGCCCGGCCGCAGCGGGTAGCCGACGAAGGGCGGCGTGTCGATGGTGCGCGCCCAATGCGTCTTGGGCGGCGTCAGCCCCTCGGTCGCGCAGTCATCCAGCTTCGTGTTGTCGAAGCGGCCTTCGCGCACCGCCGCGTTGTACTGCGCGACGGTGGCCTGCACCTTCGCGGGATCGAGGCCGAGGCGCTCGGCAAGCTCGCCCAGCGTGTCGGCGCGCACCGCCGGATAGACCGACGGCATGAACAGCATCACCGCCTTCTGGTCGCAGATCGAATAGGCGATCTGGCCGGGCTGCTGCGCGATCAGGCGGCCCCAGATGGCGTAGCGCTTGGGCCAGAAATCCTCGCCCTCGTCGTAGAAGCGTTCGCCGTTCCGGTTGAGCACGATGCTGAACGGCACGCTGTCGAGGCGGGTGGTGATGCCGCCGTCGAATTTCGGCGCGCGCGCATCGAGCGCCACGGCATGGCATTGCGTGGGATCGCCCACCGGCGCCACGCCCTGATCGAGCAGGTTGCGCAGCACGCGGCCGCGGTTGTACGGCGTGCCGCGGATGACGAAGTTATCGACCGCATCGCCCCAATGCTGGCGCATCCAGTCGAGATTCGCCTGGAACCCGCCCGAGGCCACCACGACCGAGCGCGCGCGCACCGTCGCCGGGAAGCCGCGATAGGTGATCGTCGCCTCCCGCACCGCGCCGTCGTCCATCGCGAGCGAGAGCACCTCGCTGTCGTAGACAATCTCCACGCCGAGAGCTTCGGCGGTGAGGTAGTAGGCGTTCACCAGCGCCTTGCCGCCGCCGAGGAAGAAGGCGTTGGTGCGCGACAGCGACAGCGTGCCGGACAGCGAGGGCTGAAAGCGCACGCCGCTTTCCTGCATGAAGCCGAACACGCCGGCCGAGGCGCGGATGGTCATGCGCGCCAGATGCTCGTCGGTGTTGCCGCCGGTGACGCGCAGCAGGTCGTCCCAGTATTCGTCCTCGAGATACGAATCGGTCAGCACGGAGGTGGGACGTTCGTGCATCGCGCGCAGGTTGCGCGTGTGGCGGCTGTTGCCGCCGCGCATCGCGCGGGGCGCGTGCTCGATCAGCAGCACGCTCGCGCCTGCCTGCCGCGCGGTGATGGCGGCGCACAGAGCGGCGTTGCCGCCGCCCACCACCAGAACATCCCAGGTCTTTTCAGGATCGAGCAATTCCGCCTCCGCGGCCCTGATTAGGGGGGCCGCGCCGGGCGCGCAAGACGGCGACATCGACCGCGCGGCGTTGACGCTGGCGGGGACAGGCGCAAGATCGCGCCGCCGGCAGCAGAGGGAGCCCAGCATGGCGGCGGAAGGCGAGACCTGGCACGGCATCGCGTTGCGCGTGCTGAAACGCCACGAGGTGCGGCTGGTGACCTATGTGCCGGACAACGTGCTGCGCCCGCTGATCGAGGGCGTGCACGCCGACAGCTACTTCACCGCCTTCGCCGCCGCGCGGGAGGAGGAAGCCGTCGGCATCGTGGCGGGCGCCTGGATGGGCGGGCTGCGCGGCATCGTGCTGATGCAGACGAGCGGCTTCGCGACGCTGCCCAACACCATCGCATCGCTCGCGGTGCCGTACCAGTTGCCGGTGCTGATGATGGTGAGCGAGCGCGGCACGCTGGGCGAGTTCAACATCGGCCAGGCGCTGGTGGCGCGTACGATGCGCCCGGTGCTGGACGCGCTGGCGATCGAGCATCACACGATGACGCGGCTCGACGAGGTGGAGTTCATCCTCGACCGCAGCATCCGCCAAGCGGTGGCCACGCAGGCGCCCGTCACGTTCATCCTTTCGCCGCTGCTGACCGGCGGCAAGGTCTTCCAGGCATAGGCGCGCGCGATGGCACCGAATCACCCGATCAGCCGCGATGCCGCGCGCGTGATGAACCGCTTCGACCTGATCAGCCGGATGCTGCGCCTGCTGAAGCACGACGAGGCGGTGGTCGGCGGCATCGGCTACAGCAATTTCGACCTGTGGGCGGCGGGACGGCGGCCGCAGCATTTCTACATGCTGGGCAGCATGGGGCTCGCTTGCCCGATCGCGTTCGGCGTGGCGCTGGCGCAGCCGCAGCGCCGCGTGATCGCGCTGGAAGGCGACGGCTCGATCCTGATGCAGCTCGGTTCGCTTGCAACCATCGCGGCGCAGAAGCCGCGC
>JAFEFJ010000160.1 GCA_018240635.1 Pseudomonadota bacterium
CAGCGTGGGCACCGTGCCGGCCGGGTTGATTTCCAGGTATTCGGGCCGCCGCTCCCACACCTTCTCCACGCGGAGTTCCACGGGCAGGCGCTTCTCGGCGAGCACGAGGCGCACCTTGCGGGAGTAGGGCGAGAGCGGGAGGTGATGCAGGTAGCGCATGGGCGCCCGTTATGACACCGCGTTGCGCGTCGCAACAAGCCGGGGCGCGGTCACTATCCGCGCATCCACCCCACTCTCCCACCGCTTCGCGATGGGCCCCTCCCTCTCCCCCCGCTAGGCGGGCGGAGAGGGGTTGCTGGGGCTCAGGCGCGCTTGGCTTCCTCGCCGCCTTCGGTGAGCGGGACGGGGAGGTAGCGGACGTAGTCCTTCGGCACGACCTGCCAGAAGTCCGGCATCACGAGTTCGAAGTCGTGCAGCAGGCGGGCGGCGTAGCGGCTGGAGGTTTCGGCGACGTGGCGCGCGATCAGGTCCTTCAGCACGCCCTGCCAGTGCGGGTGCGTCACGCGCTGCCAGGACAGGCTTTCCGGATTGATCCGCTTCTCGAACAGGTTCTCGGGGTCGTAGACGAAGGCCATGCCCCCGGTGAAGCCCGCGCCGAAATTGTCGCCGACGGGGCCGAGGATGACCGCCGTGCCGCCGGTCATGTATTCGCAGCCGTTCGAGCCGCAGCCTTCCACCACCGCCGTCGCGCCCGAGTTGCGCACGGCGAAGCGCTCGCCCGCCTGCCCCGCCGCGAACAGCTCGCCCGCCGTCGCGCCATACAGCACCGTGTTGCCGATGATGGCGTTGTCCTCGCTGCGCAGGGTGGAGGACGGCGCGGGGCGGACGACGATGGTGGCGCCCGAGAGCCCCTTGCCGACGTAGTCGTTGGCGTCGCCGAACACTTCGAGCTTGAGCCCCTGCACGGCGAAGGCGCCGAGCGACTGGCCGGCCGAGCCGCGCAGGCGCACCGTGAGGTGGCCGGGTTGCAGCCCCGTCATGCCGAAGCGGCGGGTGATTTTCGACGAGATCTTCGTGCCGATCGCGCGGTGCGTGTTCCGGATCGTGTACTGCAACTGCATCTTCTCTCCGTGCTCGAACAGCGCCTTCGCGTCCTCGATCATCTGCGCATCGAGCGTCTCGGGCACCTCGTTGCGCCCCTCCAGCGTGCAGTAGCGCGCGTAGGGACCCGGATCCGCCTGCGCGAGCAGCGGGTTCAGGTCGAGGTCGTCGAGCATCTCCGACCCGCGGCTGACCTGGTGCAGCAGGTCGGTCCGCCCGATCACCTCCTTCAGGCTGCGCGCGCCAAGCTGGGCGAGGATGCCGCGCACGTCCTCGGCGATGAACGAGAACAGGTTGATCACCTTCTCGGGCGAGCCGTCGAACTTCTCGCGCAGCTTTTCGTCCTGCGTGCAGACGCCGACCGGGCAGGTGTTGGAGTGGCACTGCCGCACCATGATGCAGCCCATCGCGATGAGCGAGGCGGTGCCGATGCCGAATTCCTCGGCGCCGAGCATTGCCGCCATCACCACGTCGCGCCCGGTCTTGAGGCCGCCATCGGTGCGCAGCCGCACGCGGTGGCGCAGCCGGTTGAGCATCAGCACCTGATGCGCTTCCGACAGCCCCATCTCCCAGGGCAGGCCGGCGTATTTCACCGAGGTTTGCGGGCTGGCGCCGGTGCCGCCGGAGTGGCCGGAGATCAGGATGGCGTCGGCCTTCGCCTTGGCGACGCCCGCGGCGATCGTTCCGATGCCGCTGCGCGAGACGAGCTTCACGCAGACCGCCGCGTCGGGGTTGATCTGCTTGAGGTCGTAGATGAGCTGCGCAAGATCCTCGATCGAGTAGATGTCGTGATGCGGCGGCGGGCTGATGAGCATGACGCCGGGCGTGGAGTGGCGCAGCTTGGCGATCAGGCCCGAGACCTTGAAGCCGGGGAGCTGGCCGCCCTCGCCGGGCTTGGCGCCCTGCGCCACCTTGATCTCGATCTCGCGGCAGTTGTTGAGATATTCGGCGGTGACGCCGAAGCGGCCGGAGGCGATCTGCTTGATCGCGGAAGAGGCGTTGTCGCCGTTCTGGCGCGGCTTGGCGCGCGCCGGGTCCTCGCCGCCCTCGCCGCTGTCGGAGCGCGCGCCGATGCGGTTCATCGCGATCGAGAGCGTCTCGTGCGCCTCGGGGCTGAGTGCGCCGAGCGAGATGCCGGGGGCGACGAGATACTTGCGGATCTCCGTGATGCTTTCGACCTCGTCGACCGAGATCGGCGTGCAGACGTCGAAGCGGAAATCGAGCAGGTCGCGCACCGCGACGGGCGGCATCTTGCGCACCGCGTCGGCGTAGCGGCGGTAGGTCTGATAGCTGTCGGTCGCGACCGCCGTTTGCAGCAGGTGGATCAGCGCGGGATCGAAGGCGTGCGCCTCGCCGCCGCGGCGGCGCAGCTTGTAGAGGCCGCCCACGGGCAGCACGGTGGTGTCGCTCTTCCACGCCGCTTCGTGCAGTTCGCGCACCTTGCGCTTGATGCCCGAAAGACCGATGCCCGAGATGCGCGAGGGCATGCCGGGGAAGAATTCCGCGACGAGCGTGCGCGAGAGGCCGACCGCCTCGAAATTCAGGCCGCCGCGATAGGACGAGATCACGCTGATGCCCATCTTGGACATGATCTTCAGCAGGCTCTTGTCCACCGCCTTCTTGTAGCGCTGCACGGCGGTCTTCAGCGACATGTCGCCGAACAGGCCGCGCCGGTGGCGGTCGGCGATCGATTCCTGCGCGAGATAGGCGTTCACCGTGGTGGCGCCCGCGCCGATCAGCACGGCGAAGTAGTGCACGTCCATGCACTCGGCCGCGCGCACGTTGAGGCTCGTGAAGGTGCGCAGGCTCTGGCGCACGAGGTGCGTATGCACGCCGCCGGTCGCGAGGATCATCGGGATCGGCGCGCGCTCGGCATCCTGGTTCTCGTCGGTCAGGATGACGTGCGTGCAGCCCGCGCGAACGGCTTCCTCCGCTTCCCGGCGGATGCGGTCGAGGGCGATCCGCAGCGCGCCGCTGCCGTCGTCGATGCGGAAGGTGCAGTCGAGGACGCAGGCGGAGTCGCCCATCACCTCCTGCATGGCGAGGAACTCGGCGTTGGACAGCACCGGGCTGTCGAGCTGCAGCAGATTGAGCTGGCTCGCGTCCTCGTCCAGCACATTGCCGAGATTGCCGAGCCGCGTCTTCAGCGACATCACGCGGGTCTCGCGCAGGCTGTCGATCGGCGGGTTCGTCACCTGGCTGAAGTTCTGCCGGAAGTAGTGGTGCAGGCCGCGATAGCGGTCCGAGAGCACCGCGAGCGGCGCGTCGTCGCCCATGCTGCCGACGGGTTCCTGGCCGTCCTCCACCATCGGGTGGAGGATCATCTCCAGCTCCTCCAGCGTGACGCCGACGGCAAGCTGGCGGCGGCGCAGCTCCTCGCCCTGATACAGCACGGGCTCCGGCGCATCGGTCTTCACGATGCTGTCGATCTCGCGAATGTTGCGCGTCCACTCGCCGTAGGGAT
This sequence comes from Pseudomonadota bacterium, assembly GCA_018240635.1. GTDB lineage: Bacteria > Pseudomonadota > Alphaproteobacteria > Acetobacterales > Acetobacteraceae > JAFEFJ01. The sequence continues at coordinate 3,506 of JAFEFJ010000160.1, forward strand.
GGCGCGCGGAGAGCAGGTCCTTCATCGCCTCGTCGCGGTAGAAGGTGGCGGTTTCGAGATCGACGCCGATGCACTGGCCGGGGCCGACGCGGCCACGCTCGGTGACGCTGCCGGGATCGACCTTCACCATGCCGGTCTCGGAGCCGACGATCAGCAGATGGTCGTCCGTCAGCGTGTAGCGCATCGGCCTGAGGCCGTTGCGGTCGAGGCCCGCGATCACCCAGCGCCCGTCGGTGGCGGCGATCGCCGCCGGGCCGTCCCAGGGCTCCATGATGGCGTTGCAGTACAGGAACATGTCGCGGTGCGGCTGCGACATGGTCGCGTCCTGGCCGATGCTGGCGGGGATCAGCATGGCCTTGGCCATCGGCGCGTCGCGCCCGGCGCGCACCAGCAGCTCGAAGACGGCGTCGAGCGCCGCGGTGTCGGAGCTGCCGGCCTGGATGACGGGCTTGAGGTCCTCGACGAACGGCCCGAGTTCCGCCGTGGCGAGCCGCGTTTCGTGGCTCTTCATCCAGTTGATGTTGCCGCTGAGCGTGTTGATCTCGCCGTTATGCGCGAGCATCCGGAACGGCTGCGCGAGCTTCCAGGTCGGGAAGGTGTTGGTCGAATACCGCTGGTGATAGATCGCGAAGCGGCTGACGAAGCGCGGATCGAGCAGGTCGGGGTAGAAGTCCGTCAGGCTCTGCGCGAGGAACATCCCCTTGTAGATGATCGAGCGCGAGGACAGCGAGCAGAGGTACAGCTCGGCGATCTGCGCGGCGATGGCCTGCTTTTCGATGCGGCGGCGGATGACATACAGATCGCGCTCGAACTCGGCTTCGGAAACGCCCTTGGCGTTCCAGATCATGATCTGCTCGATCTCGGGCCGGGTGGCGTTGGCCTTCTCGCCGATGACATCGACGTTGATCGGCACCTGCCGCCAGCCGTAGATGCGGTAGCCGAAGTTCAGGATCTCGGTCTCCACGATCTCGCGGCAACGCTCCTGCGCGCCGAGATCGGTCTTCGGCAGGAAGACCTGGCCGACCGCGATCGGGCCGGGCTTGAGCTTGTCGCCGCCGCGTTCGACGGCGGCGGCGAAGAAATCCTGCGGGATTTCGATATGGATGCCCGCGCCGTCGCCGGTCTTGCCGTCGGCGTCCACCGCGCCGCGGTGCCAGACGGCGCGCAGCGCGGCGATGCCGGCTTCGACCACGTCGCGCCGCCGCTTGCCGTCGAGTGCCGCGATCAGCCCGACGCCGCAGGCATCGTGCTCCTGCGCCGCGTCGTAGGTGCCGGCAAGGCGTTCGGCGTTGGCGCGCCAGCTTGCGGCGAAGTCCTCGCCGGTTTCCGATGCAACGATGGCGGCGGCCGGAAGATGCGTGTCGGGCATCGGCGTCACTCCGCTGCGACCGCGACTGGCGCGGCCTTGCTGCAAATATAGCTGTCGATCTGCGCCGCCGCGTCGCGGCCGTCGCGGATCGCCCAGACGACGAGCGAGGCGCCGCGCACGATGTCGCCGGCGGCGAAGACGCCGGGCAGTTCGGTCATGAAGGTGCGGTGGTTCACCTTGACCGTGCCCCAGCGGCTGACCTCCAGGCCGGGTTCGTCGAACAGCTTCGGAAGGTCCTCGGGATCGAAGCCGAGCGCCTTGACGACGAGATCGGCGGGCACGGTGAAATGGCTGCCCGGCATCGGATCGACCGACTGGCGCCCGGAGGCGTCGGGCAGGCCGAGATGCATCCGCACCGCGCGCACGCCGGTAACTGCGCTATCGCCGAGGAACGCCTCGGGCGCGGAGAGCCAGACGAACTCCACGCCTTCCTCCTGCGCGTTCTTCACCTCGCGCATCGAGCCCGGCATGTTCGCCTGGTCGCGGCGGTAGAGGCACTTCACCGATTTCGCGCCCTGGCGGATGGCGGTGCGCACGCAGTCCATCGCGGTGTCGCCGCCACCGATCACCACCACGTCCTTGCCGCGCGCATCGAGCGCGCCGGAGGCGAAGTCCGGCACGTCGTCGCCGAGGCTGTGGCGGTTGGAGGCGATCAGGTACGACAGCGCGGGAACGATGCCGGGCAGGCCCGAGCCCGGGCCGCCGATGTCGCGCGCCTTGTAGACGCCGGTCGCGATCAGCACCGCGTCGTGCCGCGCGCGCAGATCGGCGAAGGACAGCGTCTCGCCCACGCGGCAGCCGAGTTCGAAGCGGATGCCGGCTTCCTCCAGCAGCTTCCAGCGGCGGAGGACGACCTCCTTCTCCAGCTTGAAGTTGGGGATGCCGTAGATCAGCAGCCCGCCGGGACGGTCGTAGGTGTCGTAGACCGTGACCTGGTAGCCGCGCCGGCGGAGCCATTCGGCGGCGGCGAGGCCGCCTGGGCCTGCGCCGACGATGCCGACGGATTCCGGCCGCTCCTCGCGCGGGCGGCCGGGCTTGACCCAGCCGCGCTCGAAGGCGGTGTCGGTGATGTATTTCTCGACCGCGCCGATGGTGACGCTCTCGAAGCCCTTCTCGATGACGCAGTTGCCTTCGCAGAGCCGGTCCTGCGGGCAGATGCGGCCGCAGATCTCGGGGAAGGTGTTGGTGGCGGAGGAGACCTCGTATGCCTCCTCCAGCCGCCCCTCGGCGGTGAGCTTCAGCCAGTCGGGGATGTTGTTCGAGAGCGGGCAATGCACCGAGCAGAACGGCACGCCGCACTGGCTGCACCGGCTGGCCTGGCGGGCGGCCTCGGCATCGGCGAATTCGCGGTAGATCTCGTCGAAATCCTGGCGCCGTTCGGCCGCGGCGCGCTTGGCGGGCATCTGCTGGGGGACGGTGACGAATTTCAGCATACGCTCGGCCATCGCGAGTCTCCCTTCCGGCGCGTGGGACGCGGGCGCGCGCCGCGGGCCAGCCGGTGACGGGCCGCCCCATGGATTGGTGTGGTCAGCGAAACGCTATACGGGTTCTCGCGGCTCCGCGAGCCAAATTCAGCCGTTAGGCCAACATGGCTGCCCTGAACTTACCCGGTTCAGCGTGCCGAAAGCCAATTGGGTCGAAAAATGCCCTCAGCCAGCTTTTGATAGGTCCGATTCGGCCATATCTTCCGCGACGCCTCCCGGCCGCTTGCCGCCCGGGCAGTAGCGGCGGAGATAGGCGGGCACCACCAGATCGGCCGGCGTCGCCGCGATGCCGAGCTGGGCGAGGCCGGGCATATCCGGCGAGACAACGTTGTGCCGCTGCAGCAGCAGCAACTGGTCGCGCGTCAGAAGCTTGCCCGGCAGCTTCTCCAGCACCGAGGCTTGCAGCCGCGCGAGGCCCTCCGGAACCTCCACGAGGCGGCGGTGGCGGCCGATATGATGCAGGATCCATTCCATGATCTGGCGCATTGTCCAGATATCCGGCCCGCCGAGCTCGTAGATGCGCGGGGCGGAGGCGGGCAGCGACAGCGCGGCGATCACGGCATCGGCGACGTCGCCCACATAGACTGGCTGGAGCTGGGTCGCGCCGGAGATCACCGGCAGGAACGGCAGCACCTGCGCCATTGCCGCGAAGCGGTTGTAGAATTCGTCCTCCGGCCCGAACACGACGGAAGGGCGCAGGATGACCGCCGATGGAAAGGCGGCCTGCACGCCCTGCTCGCCCTGGGCCTTGCTGGCCGCGTAGTGGCTGGGGCTGGCAGCGTCCGCGCCGATGGCGGAGATGTGGACCATCGCCCGCGCGCCCGCCGCGGCGGCGAGGCGGGCGATGCGCGCCGCGCCCTCGCCCTGGATGCGGGCGAAGTCCCCTGCCCGCGCCTCGGTCAGTATGCCGACGGCGTTGATGACGAAAGCGGCACCGTCGACCGCGCGCGCGACGGTCGCTTCCTGGCGGAGATCGGCGAACAGCGGCACGATCTGTCCCACCGCCCCCATCGGCTTGAGGAACAGCGCGGCTTCGGGATCGCGCACGGCGACGCGCACGATGTGCCCCGCGCGGGCGAGCCGCTTGACCACGTAGCGGCCGATGAACCCCGAGCCGCCGAACACCGTAGCGACGCTGCGCGCCGTCATCCCGACCTGCCTTTCGCGTTCGTGGTGCGCCGCACCAGCTTCACCCCTGATTATGCGGCGGAACGGCAATGCTCAAGCACGGTTGACGATCCTCCCCCCGGCGGCTACATCGCCCGCCTTCCTCGTCGGCCCCGGGGTTGCCCCTCTTGGCCGCGCGGGATGCCCAGGTGGCGGAATTGGTAGACGCGCAGGTTTCAGGTACCTGTGGCCGCAAGGTCGTGGAAGTTCGAGTCTTCTCCTGGGCACCATTCTCGCGGCGGACGGACGCGGCGAGCGCTTCCAAATCCCCTACGATTGCGAGAAACTTTACCATTGCCGGCGCCGAGTTGCGTGCGCGCGCCTGATTGCGGGCGGCGCGACGGGAGGATGGCGGACGTGAGCGACAATCTCGTGCTGGAGCTTCTAAGGGCGATCCGAGCCGACACCGAGGCGACGCGGCGGACGGTGACCGAGCATGGCGCGCGGCTGGCGGCGATCGAGCTTGGCGTCGCGCGCCTGCGCCGCGAGGTTGCCGGAGATGCAGAGATCGCCGCCGAGCAGGGCGGGCGGCTGGATGCGATGTCCCAGCGCATCGAGCGGATCGAGCGGCGCCAGGAATTGCGCGACCCCTGAGAAGGGACGATCTCCGGACTCGTGCCGGGCCGCCACTACCGTATAACCACCCGCATGAGCACGACGCAGTTTTCGCCCTCCGGCACCATTCATCTGCATCGCCACGACCTGCCGCCCGGGCTGTCGCTCGGGCCGCGCGTGGCGGTGGATACCGAGACGATGGGGCTCGACCCGCATCGCGACCGGCTGTGCCTGGTGCAGCTATCGGCCGGCGACGGGCATGCGCATCTGGTGCAGCTCATCCCCGAGGCGCTGGGCGGGCGCGGCTTCGACTGTCCGAACCTGAAGGCGCTGCTCGCCGATCCGGCGACGCTGAAGCTGATGCATTTCGCCCGCTTCGACGTGGGCGTGCTGCAGCACAGCCTGGGCATCACCGTGGCGCCCGTGGTCTGCACCAAGATCGCCGCCAAGCTGGTGCGCACCTTCACCGACCGCCACGGCCTGCGCGATCTGTGCCGCGAGCTGCTGGGCGTCGATCTGTCCAAGCAGCAGCAGACCTCCGACTGGGGCGCGCCGGAACTGACCGCCGAGCAGCTCGCCTACGCGGCGTCGGACGTGCTGCACCTGCACGCGCTGTGGGCGAAACTCGAATCGCTTCTGGCCCGCGAGGGCCGGCTGGAGCTGGCGCAGGCCTGCTTCGGCTTCCTGCCGACGCGGGCGCGGCTCGACCTGCTGGACTTCGACGAGCCCGACATTTTCATGCACTGAGGCCCCGCCCCGCGCAATTTGCCGCCGCCGTTGGCACGATTTTTGTCAGGATAGGTTTCAATCGGCGGCATTTGATTGACCCTGACCGGTGCGGTGCCCATACAGGGATGCTGCGACTGCTCAGGGACCGCCCCCGCCGATGACCGCCGCCGTGCCCGCCCTGTCCGCCTCCGACGCCGACCTGCCCGACCGGCAGGCGCTGGAGGCCGACCGCGAGGCGGCGCGGCAGGTGCTGCGCACCGAGGCCGCGGGCCTGGCGGCGCTGGCCGACGCGCTCGACGACCGGCTGGGCCGCGCCGTCGCGCTGCTGGACGGCGTGCCGGGCCGGGTGGTGGTGACTGGCATGGGCAAGTCCGGCCATGTCGGGCGCAAGATCGCGGCCACCCTGGCCTCCACCGGCACGGCGGCGCTGTTCGTCCACCCGGCCGAGGCCTCGCACGGCGACCTGGGCATGGTGCTGCCGGGCGATGCGGTGCTGGCGCTGTCCAATTCCGGCGAGACCGCGGAGCTTGCCGACATCGTCGCCCATGCGCGCCGCTTCGGCCTGCCGCTGGTGGCGATCACCG
>JAFEFJ010000161.1 GCA_018240635.1 Pseudomonadota bacterium
ACGCCCATTTCAGCCCGCACTCATTTCAGGCGGTCGGCCAGCGCGTCGAGGCTGACCGGCTCCTGCGTGCCGGAGACGAGGTCCTTCACCTGCGCGACGCCCTGGGCGATGTCGTCGGGGCCCAGGATCACGGCGGCGCGCGCGCCGATGCGGTTGGCGCGCTCCATGCGGCGGCGCATGTTGCCGCGATAGGCCATCTCGGCGCGGATGCCGGCGCGGCGGAGCTGCTGCAGCGCGTCGATGGCGGCGGGCTCGGCCTGCTCGTTCACCGGCACGACGGCGACCGTTCCGGGCACGGAGGGCGCTTCGTGCAGCAGCATCGCCAGCCGTTCGATGCCGGCGGCCCAGCCGACGGCGGGCGTGTGCGGGCCGCCCATCTCGGCAACAAGGCCGTCGTAGCGGCCGCCGCCCATCACCGTGCCTTGCGCGCCCAGCGCGTCGGTGACGAACTCGAAGGCGGTGTGGCCGTAATAGTCGAGGCCGCGCACGATCCGCGGATTCTCGCGGAACGGCACGCCGAAGCGATCGAGGTGGCGGCGCAGCGTGTCGTAGAAGGCCGCGGCCTCGGGCGTGAGGTAGGCGGCGATGGTCGGCGCCTCGGCCACGATGGCGCGGTCGCCCGCGTCCTTGCTGTCGAGGATGCGCAGCGGGTTGCGGTCGAGCCGCATCAGGCTGTCCTCGGACAGCCGGTCCTTGCGCGCGGTGAAGTAACCGATCAGCGCGTCGCGGTAGGCTTGGCGGCTTTCGCGGTCGCCGAGCGTGTTCACCTCCAGCACCGTGCTGGCGGCGATGCCGAGCGCGTCGATGATGTGCCAGCCGCAGGCGATCACCTCGGCGTCGGCGAGCGGCTCGGACGGGCCGATCAGTTCGATGCCGATCTGGTGGAACTGCCGGTAGCGGCCCTTCTGCGGCCGCTCGTAGCGGAACATCGGGCCGGCGTAGAACACCTTCTGCGGCAGCGACTGCGTGAGCCCGTTGCTGACCAGCGCGCGGCAGACGCCCGCCGTGCCCTCCGGCCGCAGCGTGACGGAATCGCCGCCGCGGTCCTGGAAGGTGTACATCTCCTTCGTCACGACGTCGGAGGTTTCGCCGAGCGTGCGGGCGAAGACGGCGGTGGTTTCGAAGATGGGCGTCGTCCACTCGTCGAAGCCATAGCCGGCGGCGACGCGGCGCGCGGTCTCCACCACATGATGGTGCCGCCGCTGATCCTCGCCGATCAGGTCACGGGTGCCGCGGACGGGTTGCAGTTCGTTGGTCACGGTATTCCCTGTAGGGCGCATCAGCGAAGCGCCGTGCGCCGACGTGGATCACAAGAGTGGCGGATGACGCTTCGCCTATCCGCCCTACCCCTTTCTACTCCGCGGCGATCTTGCGCTCCGCCTCGGCGGCCTTCAGGGCCTCGGCCTTCTTCTCGACCAGTTCCACGATGTGGTCGATCATCCGCTCGCCCTCGATCGTGTGGTCGGTCTTGCCGGCGGCATAGACCATATGCCGCCCATTGCCGCCGCCGGTGACGCCGATGTCGGTCATCAGCGCCTCGCCGGGGCCGTTCACCACGCAGCCGATGATCGACAGCGTGATCGGCGTCTCGATATGCGCGAGCCGCTCCTCCAGCGTCTGGACGGTGCGGATCACGTCGTAGCCCTGCCGCGCGCAGGACGGGCAGGAGATGATCTTCACGCCGCGATGGCGGATGCCGAGCGCCTTCAGCAGGTCCCAGCCGACGCGCACCTCCTCCTCCGGCTCGTCGGACAGCGAAACGCGCAGCGTGTCGCCGATGCCGGCCCAGAGCAGCGAGCCGAGGCCGACGGCCGACTTCACGGTGCCCATCCGCCGCCCGCCGGCTTCGGTGATGCCGATATGCAGCGGGTGGTCGCACGCCTCCGCAAGCTGCTGATAGGCGGCGACGGCGAGGAACACGTCGGACGCCTTCACGCTGATCTTGAACTCGTGGAAATCGTGGTCCTGCAGGATCTTGGCGTGCTCCAGCGCGCTTTCCACCAGCGCCTCGGGGTTCGGCTCGCCGTATTTCTCCAGCAGGTGCTTCTCCAGCGAGCCGGCGTTCACGCCGATCCGCATCGAGCAGCCGTGATCGCGCGCCGCCTGGATCACTTCCTTGACGCGCTCGGGGCTGCCGATGTTGCCCGGGTTGATGCGCAGGCAGGCCGCGCCGCTCTGCGCGGCTTCGATGGCGCGCTTGTAGTGGAAGTGGATGTCGGCCACGACCGGCACGTTCACTTCCCGCACGATCTCCTTCAGCGCGAGCGCGCTTTCCTGATCGGGGCAGGACACCCGGACGATATCGACGCCCGCGAGTTCGGCGCGGCGGATCTGCGCGATGGTGCCCGCCACGTCGGTGGTGAGCGTGTTGGTCATGGTCTGCACCGTGATCGGCGCATCGCCGCCCACCGGCACGCGGCCGACATGGATCTGGCGCGACTTGCGCCGGGCGATCTGCTGATAGGGCCGGTAGCTCATGCGGTTGTCTCTCCGGGGCAGGACTTGGGCGTCCGCGACGGAGATAGGTCCGCCCGGCGCGCGACGCCAGACGCGCCCGCTACTGCGGGGCGGGACGCGAAGCGGCGGTGGTTGGCTGCGGCGCGGCGGCGCTGGCGACCGGCGCGGGAACGGGCCCGGCCGCGGCGAGCTTGCCGAGCTTGATCAGGTCGGGGTCCATCGGCAGGTCCCGCCGCACCACGCCCGGACCGCCGAGCGCCGCCGAAACCGCGCCGTCCACCAGGATCTCGGTGCCGCCGGCATTTCCGGTAGTGAGCAGCAGGCCGGGCTTGGCGGGCACCGGCCAGGTCTCGCCGGGGTGCAGCGTGCGGTTCAGCAGCACCTGGCCGCTGGCGCGGTCGCGCACCTGGATCCAGGCGTCGCTCTTGGCGCGCAGCACGATGCGGGTGCCGTCCGGCATGGGCGGCAGGCCGGCCGCCTGGTTCGCGGACGCGGCGCCGCCCGGCGCGGCGGTGGTGGTTCCCGGCTGGGCCGGCGCCTGCGCGGCCAGGGGCGAGTATCCGGGCACCGGCAGCGCGGCGGCGGCGGAGGCCGGGGAGACCGAGGCGGCCGGGATATCCGCCCCGGCCAGCATCGAGCCGCCGGACGCCGGAGTCGCGGCGGGCGCGGCCTGGCCGGTGGCAGGCGCGCTGCCGACGGGCGCGCTTGCGACGGGCAGCGAGGGCGGCACCACCTGCTCGGCAAGCGGCGCAAGGCGGGCCGGAACCGGTGTCACGACCTCCGCGGGCAGCTTGCCTTCGCCCGAAAGCCGGTACCAGCCCACATAGGCGCCGACGGCGAGCAACGCCCCAATCAGCACGATGGCGCCCGCGGGAACGCCGCGATCGGGCACGGGCGCGGGGAACACCAGCTCGGTCTTGCGGTTGACGGCCTCGGCCTCCGCCTTGAAGCGGCGCGACAGATCGGCGGCATCGAGGCCGAGCGCGCGCGCATAGGTGCGCAGGAAGCCGAGTGCGTAGGCGTTGCCCGGAAGGTCGGCGATGCGGCCTTCCTCCAACGCTTCGAGGTAGGTCAGCCGGATGCGCAGGCTGGCAGCGACTTCCGGAAGATCCCAGCCCAGGCGCATACGCGCCGCGCGCAGGTCGGAGCCCACGCGAGGCGCTTCCGCGGAACCGTCGTATACGGCACCCGGCGCCGACATCATGCTCCGACTTTCCGCCAGTTGCGACTTGCGATCCTGCTGCACGAACGCCTCGGCTCCCGCTGCCCCCACAGGTCGCCTGTGCGGGTCACCGGCAGCGCCCCATGCCGGCTCATCCGCGCAGGCTATTAGCCCATGCACGCCACGATTGCCAATGCGTGCGCGTGATATCGTTGCAAGTTCGTCGTTTCATACCGGCAGCCCGGCCTCGCGCGCCCAGGTGGACAGCGCCTCGCGCAGGCTCGCATCGCCCGCGCCGCCGCGGCGGATCGAGGCCAGCACCGGGCGAAAGGCGCGCAGATCGAGTGCCGCAAGCATCGCCTTCACCGGCATGATGCCGGGCGCGGTCATCGACAGGCTGCGGAAGCCGATCCCGGCGAGCGCCATCGCCTCCAGCGGGCGCGAGGCGGCCTCGCCGCAGAGCGACAGCGATACGCCCGCCGCATCGGCCTCGCGCACGATGTGTTCAAGCATGTCCAGCGCCGGGGCGCTGAGCAGGTCGTAGCGCGCCGCCAGCGCCGGCGTGCCGCGATCGGCGGCGAAGGCGAACTGCATCAGGTCGTTCGAGCCGACAGAGACGAAATCCGTCTCCCGCAGCAGTTCCGGCAACTGCCAGAGCAGCGCCGGCACCTCCAGCATCGCGCCGACGGCGATGCGCGCGGGGGCTGGGCGCACGCGCTTCGCCTCCGCCCGCAGCAGGTCGCGCGCAGCGCGGAATTCCGCCACGGTCGCGACCATCGGGAACATCACCGACAGGTCCCGCCCTCCGGCGGCGAGCAGCAGGGCGCGGAGCTGGCGGCGCAGCAGGATCGGCCGGTCGAGCGCCACGCGCAGCGACCGCCAGCCCATCGCCGGGTTCTCCTCCTCGGGCGGCGCCTCGCCCGGCAGCATCTTGTCGCTGCCCAGGTCGAGCGTGCGGAACAGCACCGGACGCCCGGCGGCGGCATCCAGCACGCTGGCGTAGATCGCCGCCTGTTCCGCCACGTCGGCCACCGAGCCGCGGGCGAGCATCGCGATCTCGGTGCGGAACAGGCCGATGCCGGCAGCGCCCGTGCGGTCGAGCTGATCGAGTTCGAGCCGCAGCCCGACATTCAGCATCAGCGTCATCGGCGTGCCGTCGGCGGTCTCCGACGGCCGGTCGCGCAGGGCCGCGAACCCGGCCTCGCGCGCCGCGCGGGCTTCCAGCGCGTGCCGGTAGACCTGCCGCACATCGGCGAGCGGGCGCAGGATCGCGTGCTTCTCGTCGGCGTCCAGCACCACCTCGTCGCCGGGCTCGGCGGCGTCCAGCAGGCCGCGAACGCCCCCCAGCGCAGGCAAACCGAGCGCGCGGGCCAGGATGGCGGCATGGCCCGACGGGCTCGCCTCCTCGACGATCAGCCCGGCGATGCCGCGGGCGTGCCAGTCCAACAGCTCGGCCGGCCCCAGCCGGCGCGCGAGCAGGATCGCGCCGCGCGCGTCCACCGGCATCGCCGCCTCGCCCTCCAAAGCGCGCAACAGGCCGTTGGCCACGTCCTCCAGGTCGGCGAGGCGCTCGCGCAGATAGGGGTCGGCGAAGCGCCGCATCCGGTCGCGCAGGTCGTTCATCACCCGCTGCACCGCCGCCTCGGCCGAAAGCCCGCCGCGGATCACCTCGGCCACGCGCGTCAGCCAGCCGGTGTCGGCGGCGACGAGGCGGTAGGCGGCCAGCACCTCGCGCGAGGCCGCGGCATCTGCGCCGTGCTCATCGCCCGGCAGCCGGGCGGAGACCAGGGCGTCGATCTCCCGCTGCATCCGAGCCGCCGCCTCGTCGAGCCGCGCCTGCTCGGCCGCCACGTCCTCGGCCAGCATCCGGCGGGCGCCGAGCCGCGCGCGGCGCAGCACGATCGGCCCGACCGCGATGCCGCCCACGAGCGGCGTGCCCGCGAAGGTGCGGGGCACCATGCCGCCGACGCCCTCGGCGGAGCCGCCCAGCGCGCCCAAGGCGGGCAGCACCTCGGCCAGCAGCATCGCGACCGTCTCAAGCACCTCCACCTCGTCGTCGGCGTAGAGGCGCGGGTCGCGGCTCTGCACCGCCAGCACGCCGAGCGTGCGCCCGGCGCGGCGCACCGGCACCGCGAGCAGCGAGGCGTAGGGCTCCTCCCCGGTTTCGGGGCGGTAGGCGAAGGCGGGATGGTTCTGCGCGTCCGGCAGGTTCAGCACCTCGGCGGAGGCGGCGCAGAGGCCGACGATGCCTTCGCCGACCCGCAGCCGGGTGCGGCCCACGGCATCGGGGCGCAGCCCCTGGGTGGCCGCGAGTTCCAGGATCTCGCCGGGCTGCATGGCGTAGACCGAGCACACGTCGGCGACCAATTCGGCGGAGACGACGCGCACCAGTTCGGGCAGGGGCGCGGGGCCCCGCGCCATCAATTCGCGCAGGCGGGAGAGCAGCCGGCGCGGCGTGTCCATCGGCGCCTACGCTGGCGGCCGCGCCGCGATGGCCGAGACCGCCTGCTCGACCAGCTCGCCGATGATCGTCGGGATCGACTGCTCCCCGGTCACCATGCCGACCGATTGGCCGGCCATGACGGAGCCTTCATCGACATCGCCGTCGATCACCGCGCGGCGGAGCGCGCCGGCCCAGAAATGCTCGATTTCGAGCTGCGCGGCGTCCTTGTCGAGCTCGCCCGCGGTGAACCGGCGCAGCGTCTCGGCCTGATGCTCCAGGAAGCGCTTGGTGCCGTTGTTCGCGAGCCCGCGCACGGGAATGACCGGGAAGCGCGGATCGAGCTGCACCGACGGCACCGCGTCGCGCGCGGCGGCGCGGATGAAGGCCTGCTTGAAGCGCGGATGCGCGATCGATTCCGCCGACGCCGCGAAGCGCGTGCCGAGCTGCGCGCCCGAGGCGCCCATTTCCAGGAACGACAGGATCGCCTCGCCGCGCCCCAGGCCGCCTGCGACGAACACCGGCACGTCGCGGATATGCGGCAGGATTTCCTGCGCGAGCACGGTGAGCGACACGGGGCCGATATGCCCGCCCGCCTCAGACCCCTCGATCACCAGCGCGTCGGCGCCCGAGCGGACCAGCCGCTTCGCCAGCACCAGCGCCGGGGCGAAGGCGATCAGCTTCGCCCCGCCATCCTTCACCGCACGCACCGCGCCGCCGGGCGGGATGCCGCCAGCCAGCACGACATGGCCCACCTTGGCCGCGAGGCAGACCCGCACGAGATCGTCGAGCTGCGGGTGCATGGTGATCAGGTTCACGCCGAACGGCCGGTCCGTCATCGCCTGGGTGGCGGCGATCTCGGCTTCCAGCAGCGCGGGCGTCATCGCCCCGCAGGCGATCACGCCGAATCCGCCGGCGTTGGAGATGGCGGAGACCAGATGCCGCTCGCTCACCCAGCTCATCGCGCCGCCCATGATCGCGTATGGGCAGCCCAGGAACTCCGTGCCGCGGCGCCACAGCCGGTCGAGCGCCGCGCGTGCCTGTTCGCGCCGCGCCGTGTCCGGCGGCGATACGGCCGCCGGCGGAATGGTGTCAGGCGGCATCGAGGCCGTAGGCGGTGTGCAGCGCGCGGACCGCGAGCTCGGTGTAGTCGGCGGCGATCAGCACGCTGACCTTGATCTCGCTGGTGGAAATCACCTGGATGTTGATGGCGCGGTCGGCGAGCGCGCGGAACATGGTGTTCGCGACACCCGCATGGCTGCGCATCCCGACGCCGACGACGGAGATCTTCGCCACGTTCGGATCGGCGAGCAGGTCGGCGTAGCCGATCTGCGGCTGCGCCTCGGCCAGCGCCGCCTGGGCGCGCGGCAGGTCGGCCTTGCCCACCGTGAAGGTCAGGTCGGTGGTGCCGTCGGCCGAGATGTTCTGCACGATCATGTCGACGTTGACGTTGTGCCCGGCCAGCGTGCCGAAGATCGCCGCGGCGATGCCCGGCCGGTCCGGCACGCGGCGCACCGTGATCTTCGCGTCGTCGCGCGAATAGGCGATGCCGGCCACGATCTGCTTTTCCACGATCTCGTCCTCGTCCACCACGAGCGTGCCCGGCTCGTCCTTGAAGCTGGAGAGCACCTGAACGCGCACCCGCTCGTTCATTGCCAGTTCGACGCTGCGGGTCTGCAGCACCTTCGCGCCGACGGACGCGAGTTCCAGCATTTCCTCGTAGCTGATCTTATCGAGCTTGCGGGCCGCCGCAACGATGCGCGGATCGGTCGTGTAGACGCCGTCCACGTCGGTGTAGATGTCGCAGCGGTCGGCCTTCAGCGCGGCGGCGAGCGCGACGGCCGAGGTGTCCGACCCGCCGCGCCCCAGCGTCGCGATGCGGTTGTCGGGTGCCAGGCCCTGGAAGCCCGCCACGACCGCGACCTGCCCCTGGCCCATGCGGCGGATCAGCTCGGACCCGTCGATGCCCTGGATCCGCGCGGTGGAATGCGCGCTGTCGGTGCGGACCGGGATCTGCCAGCCCTGCCAGGACCGCGCCTCGACGCCGATCTCCTGCAGCGCGATGGCGAGAAGGCCGGTGGTGACCTGCTCGCCGGTTGCAACGACCGTGTCGTATTCGCGCGCATCGTGCAGCGGCGAGAGCTGCTGGCACCAGGCGACGAGCTGGTTGGTGACGCCGGCCATGGCGGAGACGACGACCGCGACCTCGTGGCCCTCGTCCACCACGCGCTTGACCCGCGCCGCGACGGCGCGGATGCGGTCGAGGTCGGCCACCGAGGTGCCGCCGAACTTCATGACGATGCGGGACATTGCCTTGGGGCCGTGATCCGTGGTCTGCCGCGAAAGCGCGCACACATACTGGCGCGGGTTCCCCTCGGCAACCTTGGGGCGACAAGCGGGAGCGGGCGGGATGGCAGGCGAAGCGGCGGGCGGGACGGTTTCTGCGGCCGAGGTGGCGCGGTTCGACGCGCTGGCCGCGGAATGGTGGGACCCGGCGGGGCCGATGCGGCCGCTGCACGCGATGAACCCGGCCCGGATCGGCTGGATCGTCGAGCGGATCGGACGGCGGTTTCCCGGCCGGGCCGGGCTCGCGGTGCTGGACGTGGGCTGCGCGACCGGCGCGCTGGGCCGCGCGTTCCGGCGGCGCAATCCGCGCGCGCGGCTCTTCGGCATCGAGATCGATCCGCAGGCGGCGGCGGTGGCCGCAGAGCGGCTGGACGCGGTGGCGCTGTGCGACGTCGAGGCCGATCCACTGCCGTTCCGCGACGCGCCGCCCTTCGACTGCATCGTTTACGGCGACGTGCTGCAATACCTGCGCGACCCGTGGGCGGTGCTGCGCGCGCATGCCGCCGCGCTGTCGCCGCGCGGCACGATGCTGATCTGCGTGCCGAACGCGGAGCATTGGAGCCTGACCGAGCGGCTGCTGCGCGGCGGCTTCGACTACGAGGACGACGGGCTGCTGGCGCGGGGGCACCTGCGCTGGTTCTCGCTCGACGGCATGCGGCGCGGGCTGGAGGCGGCGGGGCTTGCGCCGTGCGACGTGGTGCCCCGGCTGTTCGACACGGAAAGCGCGACGCGGTTCGTGACCGCGCTCGCTCCCGGATTGCAGGCGCTGGGCATCGATCCGTCGGAGTACGCGCAGCGTGCCGCGCCGCTGCAGTTCGTCTGGCGCGCGCGGAAGCAGCCGGCCGGACGCATGGTGGTGGGCGGGAGCATGCTGGCGCCGGTGGGCGGCGTGAGCCATGTGCGCGTGGTGCATCCGCTG
>JAFEFJ010000162.1 GCA_018240635.1 Pseudomonadota bacterium
GTGCTGATGCGGCGGGGGGCGTGATGGCAGAAGGACACGCGGCGATGACGCTCGATCCGGTCGATTACGCCATCATCTCCCAGGCGCTGATCGCGGCGGCGCGGGAGATGGGGGCGAAGCTGGTGCGCTCGGCCTACTCGACCGTGCTGCGCGAGGCGCGGGACGGCTCGGCGGCGCTGCTGGACGCCAAGGGCAACACGGTGGCGCAGGCGGAGCTGATCCCGATGCAGCTCGGCACCATCGGGCACATCTTCCAGCACTGCGCGGCGCTCTATCCGCCCGAGACGCTGGAGCCGGGCGACTTCCTGGCGATCAACGACCCGTATTCCGGCGGGCAGCATCTGCAGGACGTGTTCCTGTTCCACCCGATCTTCCACGAAGGCGCGGTCATCGGATTTTCGGCCTCCGTCGCGCATCACCTGGATCTGGGCGGCGGCGCGCCGGGCCTCAATCCGCTGGCGCCCGACGTGTATGCTGAGGGGCTGATCATCCCGCCGTCCAAGTGGAACATGGCGCGGGACTGGCACGGCGGTAACTTCGAGCGGCTGCTGCGCAGCAACGTGCGCGTGCCGCATCAGACGATGGGCGATTTCGACGCGCAGATGGCGGCGAACGCGATCGGGGCGGCGCGGCTGGTGGAACTCGCGCGGCGCTACGGCGCGGACAAGGTCGCCGCCGTGATGGCGGCGTTGCAGGACTATTCGGAAGCGCGGATGCGGGCCGCGATCCGCGCGGTGCCGGACGGCGTCTATCGCGGCGAGGACATCCTGGACGACGACGGCATCACCGAGGCGCCGATCCCGGTGCGCGTCGCGGTGACGGTTGCGGGCGAAAGCATCGCGCTCGATTTCGCGGGCACCGCGCCGCAGGTGGCCTGCAACCTGAATGCGCCCTTCGCGTCCACCATCTCGGCCGCGCTGTCGGCGGTGAAGGCGGCGCTGACCAGCCCGGACATTCCCTTCAACGCCGGCGCCGGGCGGCCCGTGACGATCAGCGCGCCGGAGGGCAGCCTGCTCAACCCGCGCCATCCCGCGCCGGTGCGCGCGCGGATGGAGGCGTGCTTCCGCGCCTGGAACGCGACGATGAAGGCGCTGGCGCAGGCGGTGCCGGAGCAGGTGGTGGCGCCGGGCTTCGACACCACCACGGTGGGCGTGCTGTCGCGGCTGGAGGAGACCGGCTGGAGCGTCTACCTGGAAATCTACGGCGGCGGCCTGGGCGCGACGGCGGAGAGCGACGGGTGCGACGCGGTGGACGGGCCGCTCTCCAACTGCTCGAACACGCCGGTGGAGGCGCTCGATCAGGATTTCGGCTTCTTCCGCGTGCTGGAATACAGCCTGCGCCAGGACAGTTGCGGCGCGGGGATGACGCGGGGCGGGCTGGGGTTCCTGCGGCGGTTCGAGATCCTGAAGGACGGCGCGCAGATCGCGCTCTACAGCGACCGCTTCCGCCACGCGCCGGAGGGGCTGTTCGGCGCCGAGGGGGGCAGCACGGGGTTCTGCGAGATCCTGCGCGGCGGGGAGACGATTGCGCTGAAGTCGAAGGACAAGGTGGCGCTGCAGAAGGGCGACGTGGTGACGCTGGCGGTGGGCGGCGGCGGCGGCTACGGCCCGCCCGCGCGGCGCGACCCCGCGCGCATCGCGGCCGACGTGGCGGAGGGTTATGTCTCCGCCGACCGCGCTGCCCGGTGGAGCCGCGCCGCCGCCGAGTGATGTGACCGCGTGATGCGACTGGATGGCGGCGGCGCGCGGGCGCACCATCTTCGCACCATGTCCGTTGCGCGCCGCCGGAAGCTGCCCGAGATCGTGCGCTACTGCCTGCCCTCGCTGGCGGCGGGCTCGGTGGCGGGCTTGGTCGCGGTGGCCGCGATCCTGGCCGCCGATATCGGCGGCATCCGTGGACTGATGCTGCACGACAGCCAGGGCTGGATCGCGCTGCTGCTGATGGCATTCGGCTTCGTCGTCACCTTCGGCTCGCTCGCCATCGGCGGTGCGATCATGTCGCTGGACCGGGCGGACGAGGACCGATGAGGGGGGGCTTGGCGCGCCGCGCGATGGTGGCGGCGCTGCTGGTGGCCCCGGTGCCGGCGCTGGCGGTGCCGGAGGCGGCGGGGAAGGGGGCGGCGGCGGACCCGCTGCGGGGGCAGTTGCTGGTGGCGGTGCCGCAGATGCCCGATCCGCGGTTTGCGCGGACCGTGATCCTGATCGCTGACCACGACTCGGGCGGGGCGTTCGGGATCGCGGTGAACCGCCCGATCGGCACGCGCTCCATCGCCGAGCTGCTGCGCGCGATGGACGAGGACCCCGCGGGGGCGCAGGGCAGCCTGACGCTGTTCGCCGGCGGGCCGGTGGAGCCCACGGTGGGCTTGGTGCTGCATACCGGCGACTACCGCACGGACCACACGACCGTGGTGACGAAGGAACTGTCGATTTCCTCGCCGCGTCCCGTGCTGCGCGATACAGCCGCCGGGCGCGGGCCGCGCAAGCTGCTGCTGGCGGTGGGCTATTCCGGCTGGGCGGCGGGGCAGCTTGAAGCCGAGATCGCCCGCGGCGGCTGGGCGCTGGCGGTCCCGACTGAGGCCCTGGTGTTCGACATGGACCGCGCCCAGGTCTGGGATGCCGCCTATGCGAGGCGGGTGGAGAGCCTTTAGTGGTTCCCAGCGCGGCCTTCAGGCCCCATATCTGGGGGGAACAGCAACAGACCCGCGGAACGCCATGGCATTCAAACCGAACTACAATTTCCAGCGCGCCGAGCGCGACCGCGCCAAGAAGGCCGCCAAGGAAGCCAAGCTGGAGGAACGCCGCCAGCGCAGGGCCGCCGAGGCCGGCGGCGGCGACGCCGAAACCGGAGCCGAAGCCGCGGCCGAAGCCGCAGCTTCCGGGCAGGAGCAGCCCCAGAAGGAGGGGGTGCGGGAGTAGCCGGCATGGCGATGAAAAGCCGCGCGGCGAGCAGTTTCGTGATGTTCGACGTGGTGTATGCCGACGGCACGCGCAGCTCGAACCGCAAGGTGGCGGCCAGCGCGCTGGGCGGGCTGGACGGCGACGAGCCGGCGCGCGGCATCATCGAGGCGCAGGACCGCGAGATCGCCGCCGCCTCCGGCCGGCCGCGCAGCCATGTGAAATCCATCGTCCGCTCGCCGGTCAGGCCGCCGCCTGACGAGACGGCGGACCGCAAGGCGAAGGGCGGCAAGCGCTAGCCGCGTCCCTCGCCGGGGAGCCAGGCCCATGTCGATCCGCCTGCCGCTGCAATACACCTACGCCGAGTTGCCGGAGGCGCTGTTCGCGCGGCTCGACCCAACCCCGGTGGCGGCGCCGCGCCTGGTGCGGCTGAACGTGCCTCTGGCGGAGGCGCTGGGGCTCGACCCGGCGGCTCTGGCGAGCGCGGAAGGGGTGGCGGTGCTGGCCGGCAGCCGCGTGCCGGACGGGGCGGCGCCGATGGCGCTGGCCTATGCCGGGCACCAGTTCGGCCAGTTCGTCCCCCGGCTGGGGGACGGGCGGGCGATCCTGCTGGGTGAGGTGGTGGGGCGCGACGGGCAGCGGCGGGACATCCAGCTCAAGGGCTCGGGCCGCACGCCCTACAGCCGGGGCGGCGACGGGCGGGCGGCGCTGGGGCCGGTGCTGCGCGAGTACGTCGTCAGCGAGGCGATGGCGGCGCTGGGCGTGCCGACCACCCGCGCGCTGGCCGCCGTGACGACGGGCGAGTGGGTGTACCGCGAGGCCGCGCTGCCCGGCGCGGTGCTGGCGCGCGTCGCGGCGAGCCATATCCGTGTGGGCACGTTCCAGTACGCGGCTGCGCAGGGCGACCTGGACGCGCTGCGGGCGCTGGCGGACCACGCGATCGCGCGGCACGACCCGGCGGCGGCGGAGGCGGCGAACCCGTATCGCGCGTTCCTGGATGGCGTGGTGGCGCGGCAGGCGTCGCTGGTCGCGCGCTGGCTGCTGATCGGCTTCATCCACGGCGTGATGAACACCGACAACACATCCGTTTCAGGCGAGACGATCGACTACGGCCCCTGCGCCTTCATGGACGAGTACGATCCGCGCACGGTGTTCAGCTCGATCGACCACATGGGCCGGTATGCCTACGGCAACCAGCCCCGGATCATGCACTGGAACCTGGTGCGGCTGGCCGAGGCGCTGCTGCCGCTGCTGGACGCGGACGAGGAACGCGCGGTGGCGGCGGCGAAGGCGTCGCTGGGCGCGTTCTCGGACCTGTATCACGCGGCCTATCTGGACGGGCTGCGGCGCAAGCTGGGTCTGGCGGAGGCGCGCGAGGAGGATGCCGCGCTGGCGCAGGACCTGCTGACGCTGATGGCGGAGGCGCGCGCCGATTTCACGCTGACGTTCCGGCGCCTGTCGGACGCGGCGGAGGGAGACGACGCGGCGCTGCGCGGGATGTTTGCCGACGCGGCGGGGCTGGAGGCGTGGCTTGCGCGCTGGCGCGCGCGGCTGGAGGCCGAGCCGATGGCCTCGGGGGCGCGCGCGGCGGCGATGCGGGGCGCGAACCCTGTTTATATCCCGCGCAACCATCTGGTGGAGGCGGTGATCGAGGCGGCGGTGTCACGCGAGGATTTCGCGCCGTTCGAGCAACTGGTGGACGTGCTGGCGCGGCCGTTCGAGGAGTGGGCGGGGCTGGAGCGTTACGCCACCCCGCCGCAGCCCGAGGAGCGGGTGACGCAGACGTTCTGCGGGACGTAGGTCCGGTCTTGGCCGACGCCCCGCTGCTTCCTTCCGGCTTCCGCGCCGTGGGTGCGGACGATAGGATGCTGGCATGACGGGGCAACGGATCTTCGGGGTGTTCGCGGCGGCTCTCAGCCTGTGGGCGTGTGCCGCGCAACCGCCGCCGCCTGCGCAGCGGTCCTCGATCGAGCCGGGCACCGTGCGGTCCTCGGTGCACGGTGCGGTCGGCAGCTACGTCGCCGTCACCGGGGCCCGCTGACGCTTTGTGGCGGGGCGCTGGCGGGAGCGGTTGACGGCTGAGGCGGTGGACGCGCGGGCGCGCGCGGCTTCGATGCGTGGGGACGAACCCGGTTTATATCCCGCGCAACCATCTGGTGGAGGCGGCGATCGAGGCCGCCGTCTCCCGCGAGGATTTCGCGCCGTTCGAGCGGCTGGTGGACGTGCTGGCGCGGCCGTTCGAGGAGCGGGCGGGGCTGGAGGTGTACGCCACGCCGCCGACGCCGGAGGAGCGGGTGACGCAGACGTTTTGCGGGACGTAGGGACGTAGGGCGCATGAGCGAAGCGTCATGCGCCGGAGGCGGCAACACCCGCCGTACCGCATAGGCAAGCGTGCAGCCGGCGGCTTCGTGGATGTGATCAGCGGCGCCTGACGCTTCGCTCATGCGCCCTACCATTCGCGCTTTCCGTCACGCGCCGCGCCTCCGCTCCATCCCTCCGGATACACCCCAAGCGCCGCGCAGCGTCGCAACGACGAATACGGCCAATCGAGCGGGTGCTGCACGAGCCCATGCCGAACCGGATGGAAATGCACGTAATCCATGTGCGCGGCATAGTCCCTTTCATCGCGGATTGTGTGTTCCCAGAACCGCCGTTGCCAGATGCCCCGCTCGCCGCGCCGGAGACGAACCGCTGAGCAGGATTCGATGTGCGGCACGGATTTGGAGAACGCGTTCCTGATGGCCCGCCAACGGCCCGGATAGTCGTCATCCGCCTCGGGCAACGTCCAGATGGCGTGGATATGGTCCGGCAGCGTGACCCAGGCGTCGATGTGAAACGGCCTCCGCGCCCTGACCCCGCGCACGGCGTCGCGCAGAGCATCGATCCGGGCGACGAGCAACCCGCTGGTTCGGTCGAGCAGGTTGACGGTGAAGAAGTAGGTGCCGCCGGGGATGCGGTTGCGACGATAATCGGGCATCGGCGCAGGGTGGGCGGAGAAGATTAACGGCGGGAAAGTATCGGCCGCTCGCGCATGGAAAGATGGCGCATGACGCTCCGCTTATGCGCCCTACGATCTCGTGCGGAAATTCGTGATCGCCACACTGCCGCCTTCCCGCGTCATCCCGCATACCCATCGGCTGGGTCGAACGTTGCGCCCTCAGCAAGCACGCCGGCGCCGGGGACGTGGTTGACTTCGAGGCGGATGCCGTCGGGGTCCTCGAACAGGACCGAGTAGTAGCCGGGGGCCCAGGTGCTCTCGGTTGGGGCGCGGACGATGGTGGCGCCCATCTCGCGCAGGAGGGCGGCGCAGCGGTCCACGTCCTCGCGCGTGCGCGCCCGCAGGCACAGATGGTGCAGGCCGACGCGCTGCTGCACGAAGCGCTCGCCCCGGTAAGCTTCGTCGCAGGGCTCGATGCCGATCGCCGTGCGGCCACCCACGAAGTAGGTGAATTTCGGGCCGTCGAACACCGGCTTCATGCCGCATTGCGGCAGCAGGCGGGCGTAGAAGGCGCGGGCGCGCGGATAGTCGCTCACGGTCAGGACGACATGGGCCATGCCGTTGATGTTGATCATGGGCGGGTTCTCCTTCCGGGGCTTTTCGGCGCATGACGCTACGCTTATGCGCCCTACGGTCGATGCGATGATATCGGGTGCATCGATTTGGCGGGGGCCATGCGCGCCTTGGCGCAATGGACGGAAGAAACGCAAAGACCCCCGAACGCTGTCCGCGTTGACGGGGGTCACTGTGCGAAGCGGTGCTTCGCGTCCGGCACGAAAGGCCGGCTATGGCGTGGACTTGTGCGATGGTTGCCGATGCCACGTCGGTCGGCAACTCGGAATATGCCCGGTGGAGTCATGCTGTTTCGGCACCCTCCTGTCGCGGTAACACCACGACGCTGCGCCCGGCGGGCGGCGCACGTCAAGACAATATCGCGGTGGTGACGGCGGCCCGGGCGGCCGTTTGGGAACGTGCTGTGCAAAGCCATTCCGGGATCGTATGATCGTGGCCGCTCACATCGGGAGGGAGACGATGATGCGCTCTCGGACAGGTATGGCCGCCGCCATGCTGGCCGGCGGGATCGTCGGCGCCTTGGCGGTGCAGGCGCTGCACGCCCAGAACAAGCCGCCCGTTTACTTCGTGGGAGAGATCGAGGTCACGAACCCCGAGGGATACGCGAAGGAGTATCTTCCGAAGGCCCGCGAGATCATCAAGGCGCATGGCGGCGAGCTGATCGCCGCGGGCGGCGCCGGCGGCAGCGGAAGCCAGGTGATCGCCGTCGATGGCGAGCCGCCGAAGCGCGTCGTCATCTACCGCTATCCGGACGCGGCCGCGGTGCAAGCCTGGCGGCACGATCCGGCCTACGAGGCGGTGCGAAAGATCGGCGAGCAGTTCGCGAAATATCACACGTTCGCGGTCGAGGGCGTTGCGAAGTAGGGGCGCGCGAGAGGGCCTGGGCGTTCCGTTCCGAAGGATACGACCGTGCCCCCGCAGCAAGGCAGCGATGGCCCGCCTGCGCGGGCCGTGACGGGGAAGGAGAGGGCAGGTCGCTCATCGGCGGTGTTATCGCCTTCCGAAAATCGCGAGCGCCACGCCGCCGACGATGGCGGTGCTGGCTACCACCAGGCGCAATGTCAGCGACTCGCCGAGGAAGGCGATCGCACCGGCGGCGGCGATGATCGGGACGGTCAATTGCACCGTGGCGGCTTGGGCGGTGGTCAGTCGAGGTAATGCGCGGTACCAGACGGCGTAGCCAAGGCCGGACGTGACGGCGCCGGAGGCGATGGCCAGCGTCACGCCCTCGGTCGTTACTCTCCCGGCGCGGAACGACAGGACCAGCAGCGGGGCGCAGAACAATACCGCGCGGACGAAGTTGCCGGCGGTGTCGCCGAGCGGGTTGGGCACGCCGCGGCCTCGGACGCTGTAGACGCCCCAGGCGACGCCGGCGGTCACCATCAGGGCGCTGCCCACCGGGTCGGGGGCGTGCAGTCCGGGCAGCAGCAGGTAGGCGAGTGCCGCGAAGGCGATCAGCAGGCCGGCGATCTCGGCGGCGCTTGGGCGGTCGCGGGTGACGAGGCCCCAGGTCAGCATCGAGACCTGCACGGCGCCGAACAGGATCAGCGCTCCCGTCGCCGCGCCGAGCCGGAGATACGCGAGCGAGAAGGCGATGGCGTAGGCGAACAGCGCCGCCGCCGAGGTCCAGCTTCCGGGCGCCCCGCGCAGCGCGGCACCCCGGCCGCGCGCCACCACCAGGATGGCGAGCGCCACGGCGCCCGAGGCGATGCGGATCGTGGTGAAGCTCGCCGCGTCGATGGTGGCGGCGGCCAGCGCCAGGCGCGCCAGCAGGGAGTTGGCGGCGAAGGCGACCAGCGCCACGAGGGTCAGCAGCAGGGTGGTAGGCATCGCCCTCGGGTCCGGTCGGCGGCGCATCGTGTTTGCGCTATGCAGGGGGGTCAAGGGACGCGGGAGGCTGGCCGATGCGGACGCGGGCGGTGGTGTTCGATGCGTATGGGACGCTCTACGACGTGCAGTCGGTGGCGGCGGCGGCGGAGCGGCATTGTCCCGGCCGGGGCGACCTGATCACGCAGGTTTGGCGGCTGAAACAGTTGGAATACACATGGCTGCGCTCGCTGATGGGTGCGCCGCCCGATTTCGCGCTTGCCACGCGGCAGTCGCTGGCGTTCGCGCTGAAAGGGGCGGGCGTGGCGCCGGAGCCGGCGCTGCTGGATGCGCTGGCGGAGGAGTATCTGCGCCTCGCGCTGTATCCAGAGGCGCGGGCGGCGCTGGAGGCGCTGTCGGGCGTGAAGCGCGCCATCCTGTCCAACGGCACGGCGGCGATGCTGGCGCCGCTGGTGGAGGGATCGGGCATCCGCCCGCTGCTGGATGCGGTGATCAGCGTCGAGGGCTCGGGCGCGTTCAAGCCCTCTCCCGCCTGCTACCGGCTGGTGGAGCAGGTGCTGGGCGTGCCGCCGGACGCGGTGCTGTTCGTCTCCTCCAACGGGTTCGACGTGGCGGGCGCCAAGGCGTTCGGGTTCCGCGTCGCGCAGGTGGTGCGCGGCGGGGCCGCCGCGCCGCCGCAAGCCGGGCCGGTCGCCCCCGCCGCGCTGTTCCGCCTGCTGCGCGGGCGGACGGAGGCGCTGGGGCTGGATGCGGACCATGTGGTGGGGAGCTTGATGGACCTAGCCGGGCTGGTGGATTAGGGACATCTCCCCTCCCCTTGCAGGAGAGGACAGGGGAGGGGTTCGACGGCACGGGCCTTGCCCCTCCCCCCGACCCCCTCCCGCGAGGGGAGGGGGAGGGGGAGTTTGGAATGAGGAGACGAATTTGAGCCGCTTGTTCGAACCGATGCAGCTGGGCGCGCTGCGCCTGCCGAACCGCGTGATCGTGGCGCCGATGTGCCAGTACTCGGCCGAGG
>JAFEFJ010000163.1 GCA_018240635.1 Pseudomonadota bacterium
TGCGTCGCCTGGTAGATCATCACCAGCGCCAGCGCGACCGAGGCATAGATGCCCCCGGTCGCGATGCCCGACATGATCTGATGGATCAGGCCTTCCATGTCATGCCCTCGACGCCCCAAATGGCATCCAAAAAACCTCAAAAACCTCGTCATGGCCGGGCGTGTCCCGGCCACCCATGTCGTGATGCGTGCCACTGGGTTCGGGGCGGTGCCGCGATGCGTCCGCCGGAAATGTCCAGGAACGACCTGCATCGCCGCCTTTCCCCATCAAACCGGCGAATGGCGGCGGCCCGACCGCGTGGGTGGCCGGGACACGCCCGGCCATGACGATGAAGGAGGAACCGGCATTGGGGGGAAACTGCGACACCCTCAATACCCCAGATACGAACGCCGCACCGACTCGTCGCGGCTGATGTCGGCGGCGGGGCCGGAGATCACGATGCGGCCGGTCTCCAGCAGATAGGCCATGTCGGCGATGCTCAGCGCCAGGTTGGCGTTCTGCTCCACGACAAGGATGCTCGTGCCTTCCTCGCGGTTGATGCGCTTCATGATCTCGAAGATCTCCTGCACGATCAGCGGCGCGAGGCCGAACGACGGCTCGTCCAGCAGCAGCAGGCGCGGGCGCAGCAGCAGCGCGCGGGAAATCGCCAGCATCTGCTGCTCGCCGCCCGACAGCGTGCCGGCCTGCTGGCGGATGCGCTGGCGCAGCTTGGGGAAGTAGCCGAACACCTTCTCCATGTCCGCGCCGACATCCTTGTCCTTGCGGACATAGGCGCCCAGGCGGAGATTCTCCTCCACCGTCAGTTCCATGAAGGTGCCGCGTCCGTCGGGCACGTGGCCGACGCCGAGCCGCACGATGTCCTCGGTCGCGCGCCCGTCGATGCGCGTCTCGCCCAGCCGCACCTCGCCCTTGGTGCGGATCATGCCGCAGATCGCCCGAAGCGTGGTGGTCTTGCCCGCGCCGTTCGCGCCCAGAAGCGCGGTCACGCCGCCCTGCGGCACCTCGAAGGTGATGCCGTGCAGCACCTCCGCCTCGCCGTAGCCGGCGTGCAGGTCGCGCGCCTCAAGCTGGGCCGGCATGACTCTCGTCCCCCAGATAGGCACGGATCACTTCCGGCTCGTTGCGCACCTCGTCTGGCGTGCCGTCGGCGATCTTCACGCCGAATTCCAGCGCCACCACCTTGTCGGAGACGCGCATCACCAGGTTCATGTGATGCTCGACCAGCAGGATCGACAGGTCGAAATGCGCGCGGATCTCGCGCAGCAATTCGCTCAGCTCGTCCACCTCGCCGTGGTTCAGCCCGCCCGCGGGCTCGTCCAGCAGCAGCAGCTTCGGATCGCCCACCAGCGCGCGCGCAAGCTCGACGCGCTTGCGCGTGCCGAACGGCAGCGCGCCCGCCGGCACATGCGCGACCCCGCGCAGGTCCAGCAGGTCGAGCAGGTAATCGACCTTCTCCGCCAGCACCGCGTTCTCGCGCCGCACCACCGGCAGACGCAGCGCGTTCGCGATGAAGCCGGAATGGCCCAGATGGTGGCCGCCCACCATGATGTTGTCGCGCACCGACATGGTGGAGAACAGCGCAACGTTCTGGAAGGTGCGGCCGATGCCCAGGTCCGCCATCCGGTGGCGCGGCTGGCCGGACAGCGAGCGGCCCTCGAACTGGATGTCGCCGGCGGCGTAGCGGTAGATGCCGCTGATGCAGTTGAACAGCGTGGTCTTGCCCGCGCCGTTCGGGCCGATCAGCCCGCAGATCTGGCTGTAGCCCACATCGAAGGAAACGCCGTTCACCGCCACCACGCCGCCGAAGCGCACCACCACCTCGGAGACACGCAGCAGCGGGCCGGCGGCATTGGCCGCGCGGGCGGCGCGCGCGGGCGCGGCGCCGGCCTGCGTCAGCGTGGCGGGCATGGGCGGGGCGGAGCGGGAGCGGGATCGGCGGCGGCGCGACCGCGGCGGCGTGGCATCAACGTCCTCCCTCACATCACGCGAGCCCTTGGCGGGCGTCAGTGGGGGCTGGACGGCGCGTCCTGCCCTGTCATGTGCTAATTGCAGCCATGTCGCGTGATCGCGGCTCGGCTGTCAAGCGCCGGTCAAGCGCGCCGGGCGTCCAGCACCAGGTTGGCGAAGGGCGTGCCGCGCCAGCACGGAAGCGCCGCCGTCGCGAAGCCCGCGCGGCGCAACCGCGCGGCAAGATGCGCCGGATCGGGCGGCGCGACGCGGTCGCCCGAATGCGGCGAGACCACCAGCGCCACGCGCTCGTAGGCGGCGGTCAGCGCGCTGCGCAGCCCCTGCGCGGGATCGGCGGTGCGGATCACGATGCGCCGCCGCGCCGCGCGCATCGCGGCATCCAGCAGCCGCGCCTGCGCATCCGGCGCAAGCTGGTACAGCACATCCAGCAGCAGCACGGTGTCCGCCTCCGGCAACGCGGGCTCCGCGGCCAAGTCGCGCCGTTGGCCCGCGAACGCCAGCGCCGGCGGCGCGGCGGCGGCGTCGCTGGCCTGCGCCAGATGCGCCGCGTTGCGGTCGATGCCGGTCACGCGCCCGGCCGCGCCCGCTGCCAGCAGGAACAGCCCCCAATGCCCGCGCCCGCATCCCAGATCGAGCGCATGGCCGAAGCCCTCCGCCTCCGCCAGCCGCAGCAGCATCGCCGCCAGCGGATCGCGCCGCAGCTTGCCGCCCACGAAGCCACGCACCCACCGCCCCGCGTAGCGGCGCGCGACCAGGGCCGGGATGGTTTCAAGTGCGCTCTTTATTTCCTCGTCATTGCGAGGCGCAAAGCGCCGTGGCAATCCAGGGCTACCGCACGTCGCATCCTCCTGGATCGCCACGCCGCTCCGCGGCTCGCGATGACGCGGAAGAACTGTCACGACGCGCCGCCCGGCGTGGCGATGGAGGCGCGTCCCTCCAGCAGCACGCGCCCATCCTCCGCCGCCAGCGAAAACCCGTAGATCGTGCCGGCATCCTCGCGATGCTCCAGCACCGCGCGCACGGCAAGCGCGCCCAGCGCCGGATCGTCGAGCCTCGCGGCATGGCAGCGCACCCCGCGCAGCGCGGCCAGGAATCCGGGCCGCCGCACCGCCTCCCCCGCCGTCAGCGCGCCATGCAGGCACGCCGCCTGCAACCCGTACTCCGCCCCCGCCAGCGCGCTCAACGCCCCCGCATGGCGCAGCGGATTGTCCGCCGACAGATGCGAGACAGCGCGGCACATGATGGCCCGCGCATCCCATTCCACGACGGAATCGAGGAGGCACATCGCGCCCTGATGCGGGATCAGCGCGGCGATGCGGTCCCGTCCAATGCCAGTCACGGCGCAAACCCGACCCGCACCGCGCCGTCCAGCATCCCCACCTCGAAACGATCCTCCGCGCCCAGCGCGAGCGACTCCAGCAGCCGCAGCGACCGCGCGGCAGGGTTGCCCGCGTACAGCGCCCCCAACGCGGCGGCACGCGGCGCATCCGGCCACGCCGCATCGGGCTCCGCCGCATAGTCCACCTCGATCCGCCCCAGCGCGCCCGCGCAGGGTTCGGGCGTCAGCACAAACGCCGAGGCGAACGCCGCGCCGCCCCTGCGCATTGCATCGAGCGGCGACGGCAGCGGTGCGTCGTAGCAGCACAGCAGCACCGGCTCGCGCTCCGTCGCCGCCTCCGCTGCCGCCTTCAGCAACCCGGCGGCGAAGCTCGCGTCGTGGCAGCCCAGGCAATCCGCCGGCGCGCGCGCATGATGGCCGATGGTCCAGTATCCCGCGGCGGCGTTGTGGACCGAGTTGTGGAACTGCGTCGGCGACAACGGGCGGCCCGGCTCGGCCAGCGTCTCCAGGATCGCATGCACCAGCGCGCCGTCGCCGTTGGCGGTGGCGAAGACGCTGCGCAGCCCGGCGGGATCGCGCCCGGCCATCGCGGCCGCCTCCTGCGCCACCGCCAAGGCCAGCCGCACGGCGGCGCCCACGCGCCTGCGCTCGTTCGGCGCGAGGAACGCTGGCGCGGGCGGTGCCGCCTCCGCGCCCTCGTCCGCCTCGCCGCGCAGCACGGCACGCGCCGCCTCCCAGCCCGCCATGCCCGGCCCCCAGACGCCAACCCCCGCGATCCAGGCCCGGATCACGCGGGCTCTCCCAGAATCAGGCTGCAATTGATGCCGCCGAAGCCGAAGGCGTTGCTCATCACCCTCCGCGGCGCGGCCGCACGGTTCGCGGTCAGCACCTGCGCGCGGAAGCCGGGATCGAGCGTGCCCACGCCGAGGCAGCCCGGCAGCAGCCCATGTTCGAGGCACAGCATCGCGATCACCGCTTCCAGGATGCCCGACGCGCCGAGCGTGTGCCCGGTCCAGCCCTTCGTGGAGCTGCACGGCACCGCCGCGCCGAACACCTCGGAGACGGCGCGATCCTCGGTCGCATCGTTCGCGGGCGTGCCGGTGCCGTGCAGGTTCACGTAGTCGATCGCGCCGGGCTCCAGCCCCGCCGCGCGCAGCGCCGCGCGCATCGCGGCGATCGCGCCCAGCCCCTCCGGATGCGGCGCGGACATGTGATGCCCGTCGCTGCTCTCGCCGCAGCCCAGCAGCGCGATGCCGTCTCCCTCGCGCTCCAGCAGAGCGAAGCCCGCCGCCTCGCCGATGGAAATGCCGTCGCGCGCGGCATCGCACGGGCGCGTCGGCCCCGGCGCGATCAGCTCCAGCGCCGCGAAGCCCGACAGCGTCAGCCGGCACAGACTGTCCGCCCCGCCCACCACCGCCGCGTCGCACACGCCCGCCGCGATCAACTGCCGCGCATCGACGAACGCCTTGGCCGAGGACGCGCAGGCCGCCGAGACCGACAGCGCCGGCCCCTTCAGCCCCAGCGCCGCGCGCACGTAGCGCGCCAGCGAGAACATGTCGTGCGTGCGCGCGATGTCGTGCGACGCGGGCAGCGCGCCGGTTGCGGGATCGCGCGCGCGATAGGCATCCTCGCTGCTGAGAATCCCCGACGTGCTGGTGCCCACCACCACCGCGATCCGCCCGGCTCCGTAACGGCTGCGCGCCCGCGCCACCGCCGCGTCGAACCCGTCCGCGCGCACCGCTATGTCCGCCAGCCGGTTGTTGCGGCAATCGAACGCCGCGAACGCCGGCGGCAGCGCGTGATCCTCGACCCCGTCCACGCGCCCGATGAACCCGTGCGCCAGCCCGCCGAAATCGCACGGGCGCAATCCGGACCGCCGCGCCCGCAACGCCTCCAGCATCGCCGCGCGCCCAACCCCGATGGCGCTCACCGCCGTCGCGGATGAAACGAACAACGGCGTCATGCGACGCTCCGCATCACGCCTCATCCCGCCCCGGCCCCACCCAAAGAAACGAAAGCGCCAGCGCCGCCAGCGCGCCCACCGCGACCGTCGCGCCGATCTGGCGCAGCAGCGGCGTGCGGCACAGCGCCAGCATCGCGAAACTCCCCACCGTCATCGCGTTGCACAGGAACAGCGTCATCAGCGTGCGCGCGCGCTCCTCCGCGTCGAGCCGCCTGCGCGCGAAGAACAGCGCGTAATCCAGCCCGATGCCGCAGACGAATTGCAGCGCCACGATGTGCAGCAGCGTCAGCCGCGCGCCCGCCACCGTCAGCAGCGCGAGCGTCACCAACACCGCCCCCGCGACCGAGGCCGCGACGCGCGCGGTCATGCGCGCATCGCGCAGCCCGATCAGCAGCGCCGCCAGCGCCGCCGCCGCGCCGATCCCCAGCCAGCGCCACGCGGTTTCCGTCACGCGCGCAACCAAGGCGTTCGCCTCGCCCCCCAGGTCCAGCGCCTCCGCGCCGCCGTCGCGCATCGCGGCGGCGAAGCGCGCGGGGTCGCGCACCTCAACGGGCAGGATCAGGCCGAACCATCCCGCCGCGTCGTGCGGCAGCAGCGCCGCCAGCCGCGCGCGCAGCAGCGGCGGCGACACGTCCTCCGGCGTCAGCGGCGCGGCGGTCCGTGCCGCGGACACATCGCGCAGGAAGGGCGCGAAGGCATCCGCACGGAACCCGAGCCCGTCCGACGCCGCGGCCACCCGCGCCGCAAGCTCGGCATCGGCGGGCAGCGCCGCCTGCCGCGCGCGCTGCGCCGCCGCGCTCGGCAGCAGCAACGCCGCCGCCTGCGCGCCGCCGATCGCGCCCTCGGCGCGCAGCCGGTCGAGCGCGGGCAGCAGCGCCTCCTCCCGCTCCAGCACCGCCTGCGCGTCCGCACCGCGCACCACGCCCACCAGCCCGGTGTCGGGCGCGCCCATCGCCGCGCGCAGCGCCGCGTCGTCGGCCAGCGCCTGCGCCGGCACCGGGCTCAGCGCCGCCAGATCATGCGCCACCTCCGGCCCCCCGCGCGCCGCCAGCCACAGCGCCGCCGCGCCCACCGGCAGCAGCGCCCAGGCCCGTCACGCGCGCAGCCGCTCGATCCGCCGCAGCCGGGCGGGGCCGGGCAGCGCCACAGGCGCCAGATCGGCCGCGACGATCAGCGGCGGCAGCAGGAACCGCGTCGCCAGCGCCGCCGCCGCCAGGCCCGAGGCCGCGAACAGCCCGATCTGCGCCAGCCCCGACAGGCCCGAGAACAGCATCCCCGTCAGCCCCAGCAGCGCCGCCGCGACCGCGAGCGCGAAGGCGCGGCCGATGCGGCGGAAGGTGGCGGGCGGCGCCTCGCCCTGCTTGCGGTGGCCGATCAGCAGCACCGGGTAATCCGCCGTCACGCCCAGCATCGTCATGCCGAAGCCCAGCGCCACGCCGTGCACGAAGCCGAACGCCGCCTGCACCGCCGCCAGCGCCGCCGCCACGCCCAGCGCCACCGGCACCAGCGCCGCCGCGATCGCCCAGGGCGAGCGGAAGCGCCACAGCAGCAGCCCCACCACCAGCACCACCGAGCCGATGGAAACCAGCATCGCGTCCGCCCGGATCGTCCCGGCGGCCTGCTGCGCGAACACCGCCGGCCCGCCCAGCACCAGCCGCGCCGGGCCCGGCTCCGCCGCTGCGAAGGCCGCGCGGATCGCCGCCACCGAGGCATCCTGCCCCGCCACGTCCATCCCGCCCGACCGCGTCATCAGCAGCATCACGGCGCGATCGGTGTCCGGGGCGAACCACACCCCGTCGCGCATCCGCACCCGGCTCTCGCCGATCCAGGCCCCCGCCGCCTTCAGGAATGCACCCTGCGGATCGGCCAGCCCGAACTGCGACGCGAGCGGCGCGGCGGAGGAGCGCAGCGCGCGCAGCACGGTGCGCATCGAATCGCGCAGCGCCGGCTCCTCGAACGCCGCGGCGTCCAGGCCGGGCGAGAGCAGGTAGCGGTGCGCAAACAGGAAAGCCGCCTCCGGCCCGTTGGCGACGGCGCCTTGGCCGTTTCGCACCTCGTCGAACAGCCCGGTGCCGCGCAGCGCCGTGCCCATCGCCGCGCTGATTGCAGCAAGCCGGGCGGGCGGCGCGCCGTCGATGCCGGCCAGGATCATGCGCGCCGCCGGGCCGCCGCCCGCCTCGGCCAGCATCAGCCGCGCCGCCGCGCTATCGCCCTGCGGCAGCAGCGCCAGCATGTCGGTGCGGATATCCGCCCGCGCGAAGGCCAGCACGGCCGCCAGCAGCGCGCCCGCCAGCGCAAGCCCGATGGGCAGCCCGCCCGGCGCGCCAAGGCGCAGCGCGCGCCCGCTCATGGCGCGCCCAGCGGGGTGATCGTCATCACCGAGACGTCGCCGTTCGCCTGCGCGAACTCCACCGAGCGCAGCGCCGCCTCCGTGCCGCCCAGCACCGCCCGCGTCAGATACCGCGAAACCTCCGCCGAGCGCGGCGTCAGGATCAGGCTCCAGGCCGCCGGATCGCCCGCCAGCGCCACCGCGTAGGAGGCCGACAGCGCGGCCAAGTCGCCCGCCAGCGTGCCGCGCACCGCATCCACCAGCGCGCGCAATCCGGGCTCGGCGGACAGATCGAGCATGCGCGGCGCGGCCTCGCCCTCCGTCACCGTCAGCCGGTCGCCGTCCGCCACCAGCGTCTCGGCATCCGGCGGATCGGTGATCTTCGCCAGATAGGAAGGCCGCCGCCAAACCAGCCGCCCATGCGTCACCACGGGCGCGGTCAGCGCCGCCAGCGTCTTGCGCTCGGTGAAGGTCGCCTCGGCCGCTTGCACGGCGGCAAGCCGGCGCATCAGCGCCTCAAGCGGCGGATCGCTCCACGCCGCCAGCAGCGTCAGCGGCGCGAGCAGCACCGCCCGGCGAGACCGAAGGCGCGGGGGCCCAGACGTCATGGAAGTTGAACCAGTTGAACGGATGCGCCCGGCACCGCGCCTCCAGCGCCGCGACGTAGCGCGCCAGCAGCGAGTCCGGCGCCTCCCGCGCCGGGTCCGCCGACAGCGTCGCGAACGCGATCCGGTAAGCGCGCGGGCCGGTGCGGATGCCGAAGAACAGCACCGCGGGCACGCCGAGCCGGGCCGCGAGCACGAAGGGCGCCGTCGGGAACGGCGCGGGATCGCCCAGGAACGGCACCGGACGCGCCCGCCGCCTGCCGCCCGCACCGGCCCTGCTTCCTTGGGCGGGCGGCAGCCGGTCCGCCAGCAGCCCCACCATCTCGCCGCGTGCCAGCACCTCCTGCATCCGCAGCACGGAGTCGGGCGTGCCGATCTCGATGATCTCCCGCGCCAGCGCGGGGTCCAGCCGCTCCATCATCCGCGTATAGGCCCCGGCATTGGCGCGGTACATCGTCGCCCGCACCGGCACCGGGGAGGTGCGGCCGAACGCCCGCAGCGCCTCGAAGCTGCCCAGGTGCGAGCCGAACAGCAGCACCCCGCGCCCCGCCGAGGCATCGAGCGCCGCGGTCAGAGCCTCCAGCCCCTCGACCTCGATTCGGAACCCCGCGTCGCGCCCGGCCAGCAGGAACAGCCGGTCCAGCAGGACGTCGGCGAAGGTGCGCAGGTGCCGGAACCGCTCGGCCCAGGTGGGCGCGCGTCCCAGCGCGCGCGCCAGGAACCGGCGCGAGGCTTCGCGCGCTTCGGGGGCGGCGAACAGGTAGTAGATCGCGATCGGCCCCACCAGCAGCCGCGCCGCGCCCCAGCCCAGGCGCAGCGACAGGAACGCCATCACGGAGACCAGCGCCGCGCTGCCGCGCTCGGGCCGCTCCGACCACAGGGCGGGGCCGGCGGATCTCACGTCTCCCCGGCGAGCATGGCGCGCCCGCGCAGCACCGGCGCGCCGTCCCGCACCGCGGCGAAATCCATCCGGCCGGACGCGGCGCGGCGGCACTCCACCGTGATCTCCTGCCCCGGCAGGACCGGGGCCAGGAACTTTGCACTCTCCAGCCCCGCCACCGAAGGCCACTCCGGATGCGCCGCCGC